>NZ_DASVOB010000468.1:0-27314 GCF_036383575.1 Mucilaginibacter sp. | reverse complement strand
AATGCCCTCTTCCTGGCGTTGTTGCTCTTCATCCAATAGCTTAAATATCAGTTTGTCTCTTTTCATTGTGTGTTTTTAACGGTGCTAAGTTAAGCAATTGATATAGATTTGAGAGAGTGGAAGTTAGATTTGAGACAGGAGTGATCTTAGATTTTACTTAATTAAAAACAAACACAATATTATTTGCCGCTTAAATGGTTACAGCGAATAAATTATCAGAAAGGTTTATGTAGTCACAATGATTGTAAATTACTTATACATTGCAGTTTTAGAATTTAAGCTTATCCGGGTCAAGGCGATTATCCCAGAACATTAAAAGCTCGACGATATTATTGGATTTTACACGGTAAAATAAGCTTACCTGTTTTACAACAACGCATTTATGTGTATCACTTTGTTTAGAATAAGGATAAAGAAGTGGATTATTTGATATATGTCCGACCACTTCATCTGTACGTTTAACAAAGGCGATTACCTCTTTAATAGTCCAGTTCTCATCAAGATATTCCAATATCTCATAATAGGTAAGCTCTGCAACAGGCGACCAAATAACAATCTGGCGATGCATTATTTATTAAAAAAACGGGATTTTATTTTAGCCATTACTTCTTCGTGAGGAGTACCTTCACCTCGATCGAGCTGATTTTTTGCTTTATCAATGGCTTGTTGAACCGGGGTCGGAAGCTCTGACCAAAAATCATTTTCCGACAAACCTAATAATGAATTTATTTCATTAAGTATATTATCATCATTGCTTTGAATGATCTTTTCTACTATTTTATACTTTAATGTAATATCCATAACCTTAAAAATTATATAAAGATAACGGTTTTTAAGTAAACACCGAAGCTTTGCCTATTTCTCAAATTCCGAACCGACTTTTAAACAAATACAGTTTATTGTCGCTGAATCTTAATTCTCTGCAACCATTCCTTTATTTCCTCTCGCGCCTGCTTTTCACGTTCGCCCTGCATTACAAAATAAACGCCATCCCGTTCAATGCCGCCTTTGGTTGTAAAGCCGTCTAATACATTGCTTTTGGGGCATAACTCTTTTACCGTTTCAAAAGTACTGCCAATGCCATAGCCCGCATTGGTATTGAATGGCACAATGGTTTTTCCGCTCAGATCATATTGCTTTAGGAAACTTTTCATCGGCGGGGGCAGCTTCATGCCCCAGGTAGGGAAACCAACAAACACCACATCATACTGATCGATGCTGTCAATTTTTGTTTTCAAGGGTTGTAGGTAGCCGCTTTCATTTTCTTTTGCAACCTGTTGTACTATGGACTGGTAATTTTCAGGATACGGCTTCTCCAGCTCAAGTGAAACCAGCTTTCCGCCTACTTCATCATGTATGAGGTTTGCTATTGCTTTGGTATTATTGGTGCGCGACAGGTATACGATCAGTATCTTTTTTGCCGATGTGGATTGTGCGTTAGTACAGGCAGATACGCCGCAGAGCACTGTTAACATCAAGGCAAAGAATCCCTTTTTCATAGGCTTAATTTTATTGCTTACCCGGTGCTTCCATTTTAACCGGCCTTAGTAATTGCGAAAAGGTGAGTGAGCCCATCTTCCAGTTGCCGTTTTCTTTAATGTATACCTCTGTCACCATAAAAGCGTGGGTAACTTCGTTTCCACCCACTACCGCCAGCAAATCGATGTCATTTAACAGAATGGCCGTGTTACCAAAAATGTTCACCGAGGCAGAATAGACCGCTGCTTTTTTATACCAGATCCCTCCCGATTTAATGACGTTGAGTTCCTGCGGCTTTCCCCAGCTTCCGCCCATATGAACAAACACACATTTTTCATTAAACAACACATTTAATGAATCTACATTTTTATCTGCCATCCAGGTCCATTTTGTTTTTGACAGATTGATGATCTCTTGTTCTGCTTTGGTAGGAGTAGGAGATGTATTTGGCGTTTGTGCGCTGGCTAATTGCACGCCGACAATTAACAGGAATAATGTGATAATTGATACTTTCATAATTTTTACAGGATTATTGGTATTGATAAATTATTTCACGCTGTTGTATTCCTCATCGGTTACCCTTTGCAGCCATTGGGTTTTATTTGTTGCCCCATTAGTGCTAACGGCAATGTAAGTAAAGGTTGATTTAGGCGATGCACCATGCCAGTGGGCTACCCCGGGAACACATTTGATCACATCACCTTGATGAGCTACCTGGATTGGTTTACCTTTTTCCTGGTAATACCCTGTGCCTTCGGTGATCATCAGGATTTGCCCGGCCGGGTGGATATGCCAGTCGAGTTTAGCGCCCGGTGCAAAGGTTGCCGTAGCGATATTGCAATCAATTACGCTATCGGCTTTGTTCAATTCCCTAAGCCAAACGTCGCCGGTATGGTTATTGGTTTTAGATAATTCGCCTCTTGTAAACACAGGCGCTGTTTGTGCCATTGCGCGGGTAGAAGCTATTGCTCCCAATAAGATCATTACATACAGTACTTTTTTCATGTTTTGCAGGTTTAATTATTCAATTTTCTTTCTCCAAGCCATTTCACCATTGCCGGATCCCGGTGGTCAAAAAAGCTGCTTGCTTTGGTATCTAATGTTTTAATAGCATTCATATCTTCAGTACTTAGTTCAAAATCGAAAATGTTGATATTCTCTTCCATTCGTTCTTTACGCACTGATTTGGGAATAGCTACCACGCCCCTTTGTGTAAGCCAGCGAAGAATTACCTGGGCAATTGATCTATTGTACTTCCCGGCAATGGATTGTAGCAGTTCATTATGAAAAATGTTGTTTTTACCTTCGGCAAATGGCCCCCATGATTCAATCTGCACCTGGTTATCGATCATGAATTGCTGCGCCTCATTTTGCTGATGAAATGGATGGGTTTCAACCTGGTTTACAGCCGGAACAATCTCGTTGTGAATGATCAGATCGATCAGCCTGTCGGGATGAAAATTACTTACGCCAATTGCCCTTACTTTTCCTTCTTTGTACAGCTCTTCCATGGCCCGCCATTCGCCGTAAACATCACCATATGGTTGATGCATCAGGTACAGGTCGAGGTAATCTAACTGCAACTTTTTCAGTGAGCTTTCAAAGGCTTTTTTTGCCCCGGTATAACCGTCCGACTGGATCCAAAGCTTGGTAGTGATAAACAATTCTTCTCGGGCAACATCACTGCTTCTGATAGCCTTACCTACAGCTTCTTCGTTCATATAAGACTCCGCCGTATCAATCAAGCGGTAACCTGTTTCTATAGCCTCTCTTACACTTCTTTCACACTCCGCCAGATCTGTTACCTGGAATACGCCAAACCCAAGGATGGGCATTTCGATGCCATTATTTAATTTAACTTTTTGCATAGCTGATATTTAACATCACAAAGTTGAGGTCTTTTATTTGCCCAAACAGGATACAGATTACGGATGTTTATACCATTATTACTGATTGGGCACGCCCGGGTGCCAACGCATTGATTAATAGCGTAAATTCGAACTAAAATAGAGTGGATATGGATAGCATGCGCCGTTTCAATACAATAAATGAATACAATGCATTTAACAACAACGAAACCAAACACCCATTGGTGAGCGTTGTCGATCTGTCAAAGGCCAACCCGAGATCGGGCTCCCGGATGTATTTTGGCTTTTACATTGTGTTTTTAAAAGATGTTAAATGCGGCGACATGGTGTATGGCCGAAACACATACGATTACCAGGAGGGGACATTGGTGTTACTTGCCCCGGGGCAGGTAGCCGGCATAAACAGCAATGGTGAAATCTATCAGCCTAAAGGTAATGCGCTGGCCTTTCATCCCGACCTCATACACGGCACTTCTCTGGGCAGGCGAATCCAGGAGTTTACCTTTTTCGGCTACCAGTCGAACGAGGCATTGCACTTATCTGAACGTGAAAGAAATATCGTTTTGGATTGTTTTTCCAAAATAGATTATGAGTTGGAACGAGGGGTGGATAAGCACAGCAAGCGCCTGATCGTAGCCAATATCGAATTGTTCATGGATTACTGCACCCGTTTTTATGACCGGCAATTTATTACCCGGGATCATGTGCACCAGGGAGTTTTAGCAAGATTTGAAAGCCTGTTGAATGATTATTTCGGGTCGGAAAAACCGCAGATCATCGGTTTACCCGCCGTTGCCTGGTGTGCAGAGCAACTGAACCTTTCGGCCAACTATTTCGGCGATCTGGTAAAAAAAGAAACAGGCAAAACGGCCCAGGAATATATCCAGGCAAAACTAATTGATATGGCTAAGGAAAAGATCTTCGACGGCAGCAAATCCATTAACCAGGTTGCTTACGAATTAGGTTTTAAATACCCGCAGCACTTTGCCCGTCTGTTTAAGAAAAGAGTTGGCCATACGCCACAAGAGTATCGGTCATTAAATTAAAAAAGCAGGTAGATTATTCAGGTAAATGAATTTTAGTCCGCAGCAAGCGGCAGGGCATCACCAACGTGAGATTGGTGATTTAGTTGATTACCTGTAATGGTAACGGTGTTCCGGGGTGAGATCCGGAACATTTTTGTAAAAAAGCTGAAAGCTAAAGGCTCAAAGCTTTTGTATTATCTCCCCAAAAGCTTTCGGCTTTAAGCCTTCTGCCTTAAGCTCAAAAAAACTTTTAGCTTTCCGCTTCGGCCCCGGCTTTCGACGAGATCCAAAAGTTATTATATCCCAATCCTATCTGGATGTCGATCAGGTCCTGTTGAAGCATTTCAAGCACGGCCAAAAAGTTATATACAAAATGCACCTTATTTTCAGATTCTTTGGCGATGGCTTTAAAATCGAGCATTTTATTGATCTTCAGCAGATCGGCAACCGCCTTTTTTTGCTTTTCGATGGTGTAAGGATATTGTACTACCGTATGCTTTACTTCCTCGTTGCGCCTGGTGAAATTGCGGACCATTCGCTCATAAACAACCATGAGGCGATAAAGGGTTAACTCGGATAGTTCTTCGCCGGGGACGGCCACTTTTTCAACCTGTTCCAGGTCATGCTTGATATTGCCGCGCTTTTCCTGTTTAAAACGCTCATCCTCCATGGGCCTTATCTCTTCACATGCCTCCTTGAACTTTTTGTATTCGATGAGTTTCCTGATCAGGTTTTCTTTGGTGTCCGGGTCATCACCTGCTTCTTCGGTACCATAACGGGGCAACAACATTTTGGCCTTAATGCGCATAAGGGTAGCCGCAACGAAAATAAATTCGCTGGCAATTTCCATGTTGAGGCTTGTCATTTGGTGCAGGTAGTGCAGAAAATCATCGGCAATTTTTGCTATCGGGATATCGTGGATATCCAGCTCATCGCGTTCAATGAAAAACAGCAGCAGGTCAAACGGGCCTTCAAACTGGGGTAACCTAATGGCAAAACTATCGTCGGTCATAAAGGGTCAAAAATAAACATTTTACAACATCAAATAATTACAAACCAGCCAGCCTTCAAGGAAATCGCGTTTAAAATAATTCGCCCTATATTACTAACCTCATCTGAAAAATTTCTACACGAATGCTTTTCAAGCCATCTGCAATTAATCGAATTACACGAATCTTAAATTGATTCTAAATTCGTGTAATTCGATTAATACGTAAAAATTAGTGTGAAAATTTTTCATTTTTAATCTACATGTGGTTAAAAGCGATTTCCCTATACCGCCTTTATACAGATGCCTTTATTTGTTATAAGGAAATTCATTAACCCAATGAAAACCGCGGTTAATAAGCTTGAAGTTTTTCATGTCAAACTTTTTCATACTGATCTTAATCGAATCCAAACCAAGTTTCCCTTTCAGCATCAGGCTGTCTTTTCCATGTTCGGAATATATAAAATGATATTTGGCGGATGTATCAGCATCTGTAAACATTACTATGGTGTGTGCTTTAGTGTCTTCCCTGAAAGTATAATTCTGGGTACTGTCATTCATTTTTTTAACGGTAGCATAGCCCGAGCTGCCTACTACCAATTTACGCCATCGTTCGGTATTTGTAGTTAACGGTGTAATGGTGTCTTTATTTACCACATAGCTTTGGATATCGTAAATACCGTAAAAATGTGGTTTCACGGCAGCATCTCCGTATTGGGTAGCGGCTTTTATATCGCCCCCAATATTTGATATCAGCAAGTAGATCAGCAAAATATATTTAATAACAGAAAGTGAAATATTTTTCCATTTCCGTCTGAACCTATGCGGTTCAATTTCTGATGGTAATGCAGTTTTATTCAAAAAAAAGAAATTGACAAGCCGGTGGGCATCCTTTGCAAGCAGAAACAACGCCATAAGCACCAGCGTGGTTGACAGGAGCTTAACCGGCACATCGAAACAATAGTTTATCGCCATGATATTCCCTGCAACTACCAAACCCAGCACTGCTCCCAGTGTTGTGGTTTTACGAAAAAACAGGAACAAACCACAAGAAACCTCGGCTATGCCTGTAAAATAATTAAAGCCGGTTGAGTAGCCCATATAAGTCCAGGCCAGGCCCATGGGGGAGGCATTACCAAATGATTGCAGCAATCGCGCCGGAGAAGGTGACGGAAACTGCAATTTAATGATCTTGACAAAGCCATAGCTCAGCATCGTTATCCCCACATAGTACCGCAAAATCACGCACAGCCAATAAAATAGTTTGTTGTAGTTGCGGGCTTTTCTGTCAAGTACCGACCAAATAATGGTTACTATTGCAGATACAGTTACTATCAGTAAAATAACAAGATAATCGTACGTGGTATCGCCGCTGCCATTGGTAAAAGTGGTAACAGGCTGTGCCATATTCAACAGGTTTTTAGAAAGCCAGGGGATAATTATATGGAAAGGCTGGATAAGATAATCGGATATAACATCGGTGTAAGGCAGCACCCCGTTTGGGTTAAAAAAGATGTATAATATAAATAATAAGAGGAAGAACCTCAATGCTATTTTTTGCAGGGCCGACCAGTAAAACGGGGCTGCGGTAGTCTCAGTCATATGATAACAAGGTTGACGGTTTGGATAAAGCTAAATATAATAAATTACGTTAATTCAGGCAGATAAATATTTTACCTCCCTTAATCTACCCGAGTATTACTGTGTTTTATGCTGTACCTGGCAGGCCTGCAAAACAATTAATACATTTAGATGTCCTTATTTTAACAATAATTACCTTATTTTGCAGGTTAAATATCCTTACGAATGTCAATGCAGGTACCGGCCGGGAATTTATTACAAAAAATAAATTATCCATCTGATTTAAAGTTACTTAATGAAAGTGAGCTTGAGCAGGTGTGCCAGGAACTACGCCAGTATATTATTGACGTGGTATCAGTTAACGGAGGCCATTTTGCCGCCAGCTTAGGTGTGGTTGAGCTCACCGTAGCATTACAATATGTACTTAATACACCTTACGACCAGTTAGTTTGGGACGTTGGCCACCAGGCTTACGGCCATAAAATACTTACCGGTCGTCGCGATGAGTTTCACACCAACCGTATCCACGGTGGTATCAGTGGCTTCCCAAAACGTTCGGAAAGCCAGTATGATACTTTTGGTGTAGGCCACTCATCAACCTCTATATCTGCCGCATTGGGTATGGCTGTTGCCTCCCAGTATAAAGGCGAAACCGACAGGCAGCATGTAGCCGTAATTGGAGATGGTGCCATGACCGCGGGTATGGCTTTTGAGGCCCTTAACCATGCGGGCATCGAAAACTCCAACCTGCTGGTGATCCTGAACGACAACAACATGGCCATCGACCCAAACGTTGGCGCATTAAAGGAATATCTGACCGATATCACTACCTCAAAGCCATATAACCGCTTCAGGGACGATATAGCACATGTATTGGCCAAGCTATCGTCAATAGGTCCTGATGCTTTCAAAGTGGCTCAAAAGCTCGAAAAAAGCATTAAAGGCACCCTGCTTAAACGCAGCAACTTTTTTGAAGCGCTTAAGTTCAGGTACTTTGGCCCGATTGATGGACATGATGTAAACCACCTTGTAAAAGTTTTGAAGGACCTGCGTGATATCCCGGGCCCTAAATTGCTGCATTGCATCACTGTAAAAGGTAAAGGTTACGCCCTTGCCGAAAAAGATCAGACCAAGTGGCATGCTCCCGGCTTGTTTGACAAGATTACCGGTGAGATCAAAAAAACTAAATACGATAAGCCCCAACCTCCTAAATACCAGGATGTGTTTGGGCACAGCATCATTGAACTGGCCGAACAAAACCCTAAGATCATGGGGATTACCCCGGCCATGCCTTCAGGCTGTTCATTAAACCTCATGATGAAGGCTATGCCAAACCGCGCGTTTGATGTGGGCATTGCCGAACAACACGCGGTAACTTTCTCTGCCGGTTTGGCTACCCAGGGACTTGTTCCGTTTTGTAATATATACTCCAGCTTTATGCAGCGTGCCTATGACCAGGTGATCCATGATGTGGCCATACAAAAGCTCAATGTAGTATTTTGTCTTGACCGTGCGGGTTTTGCTGGTGCCGATGGTGCTACTCACCATGGTGCTTATGACATGGCCTATATGCGCTGCATCCCTAATATGGTTGTATCAGCCCCCATGAACGAGGAAGAACTGCGTAACCTGATGTTTACTGCCCAGCAGGAAAACATGGGGCCGTTTGTGATCAGGTATCCACGTGGCAATGGTGTTATGGTTGACTGGCAGCGTCCGTTCAAAGCTATCCCGGTAGGCAAAGGCCGTAAGGTTTGTGATGGTGATGATGTAGCGATACTTTCAATAGGCGCTATCGGTAACGAAGTAGTTAAAGCCATTGCTGAGCTTAATGCCGAAGGTTATAACCCGGCTCATTATGATTTACGTTTTGTAAAACCGCTTGACGAGGCTTTGCTGCATGACGTATTCAAAAACTTTAATAAAGTAATTACTGTTGAAGATGGCTGCATAGAAGGCGGCGCAGGTACAGCTGTGCTTGAATTTATGGCTGATAATGGCTACACCAATATCCATGTAAAACGCCTGGGGATCCCTGATAAGTTCATTGAACATGGCGACCAACCCGAGCTTTGGGCCGATTGTGGTTTCGATGCCAACGGTATAGCCCGGCAGGTGAGGAACATGGCCGAAAAGCGGAATGTGAATAATATAGCGTCGTAGGTGCCCGGCTTCCTAAAGGGAGAGAGGGAACTTTTCTTTCAATCATTTTTCAGGTAAATGGAAGGCATACTTTATATCGAAAATTTTATTGTCGATCCGGCATCACTATTCAGTTTTTTGACAATGAATGTTGTGTGGGACGAACGAATGGCCGCTCGGAAAACAGCCAGCTTCGGGGTGGCTTATAACTATTCGCAAATAAGCTATCCATTTAAACAGTTTTTACCTGAGCTGTCTGCGATCATCCAAAAACTTGCAAACACACTTGGTTTTGAGCCTAACAATTGCCTTCTCAATTATTACCTTGATGGGAAGGCCAAGATGGGTTATCATTCTGACCAAACAGATATTCTTTATCCTGGTACCGGCATTGCAATAATTTCGGTAGGAGAACCGCGGACTTTCAGGCTCAGGAATATCGAAAATAAGAATGAACTTGTTAATTATGAACTTACATCAGGTAGCCTGATATATATGACCCAAGAAGTTCAGGCGCAATGGCAGCACGCCATACCTGAATCGGATACCGAAAATGGGAGGATAAGCCTGACATTTCGGAAAATCAGTGAATAATCTGATCCAGCAGTAAACGAAGTTTATTATGTTAAAAGCTTGATAATCGCACTTGAAACTTTTGCGAAGCTTGTTCTTTTTAGTGTTCCGGCTGTGCGTATGATCATCTTTTTATCAGCAGTAAAAATACGCGAAGGACGAATATTTGAGGCTATAGGTAAAGATCCATTTGCAAAGTCGGTCTGATCAATAGCATAAATATCTTTGCTTTGCTGACTCGTTATCTGGCATAATATAATGTCATCACCTTGTAAGTCAGCTAACACTAAAGCGGGTCTCTTCTTGCTACCAGATAAATCAGAAAAAGGAAACGGAATAACTACAATATCTCCCTTTACAAATCCTGCCATGCCTCATCTTCTTCTGTTGTTAACCAGCTTTTAGCCAAAACGGCTTCTGTAGCAAAATGAGTTGTGATATTGTCCATCTTTTCGGTAGTGCTATCGGCTTCTTCAATAGTAAATGCAATAACCTCCACCTGTTTACCAACAAATTCTTCCGGTAAATTAATTGATATGTTACGATTGCTTGGCTTCACCACTGTTCTGATCATACTCAAATATACTAAAAGTAAAATTCAATCTTATCGGTATAAGATTGATTATATCATCAATGCGCCTTATAACTCACCAGGTCATTATACACGCTGCGGAATGAACTGCGGATACCAAAGGTTAGCATGGAAGTTTTATCATTAAATTGACTGTTTTTATCCTGGCGTACCAGACCGCCAAGTTCAAACCTTAAATTATATTTAGGATTAATTAAATAGGCTACTTTTCCTTCCAGGTAAACCATATTGGTGGTTAAGCCCTGCCCTGTATAGTTGCCATATGCCCTTGCAGGGGTAAGGTATGGCAGATAAATATCTTTACCATAGTTAAGGTCATTGATATTTAAGCCGTAATAACCGTAATCTACTTCGCCGGTAAAATCAAACCTTTTGTATGTGTAGTTTAGCAAACCAACAGCTTCCCGGAAATTAGCACCCCATGGATGCCCAAGAGGTTCGCCGTTTTCAGCGTAATTAAGCACAGATGAACGCTCGGAGTAGGTGTATGGTTTAACATTGTTTGTTTCAAGCAGGTAATTCAAGCCTTTAACATTAAACAGGTTTGCTCCTCTTATACCCAACTGAAAGCCATATTTATTACGGGCGCTGCCTTTGCTTGAAAAAAAGCTTGACGACTCAAATTCATCAAGTGCAAACTGACCGTAAGCCGTAATGCCATCTGTTAGCTTATACTTGCCGGTAAAGCCAATCAAAGCATTATCAGGTGAGCCATTTGAGGCCTCAACCGGTCTTAAAAATATCACCGGGTTGATGTAAGTAAAATCAAATCCGCGTTTATGGCCCTGGTCATCTTTGGCTGCCCATATTACTGCGTCAAAGAAACCGAACGATAACCTGTTTGATACATTCCAATCTAAATAATGAAATACGCCAAATTTTTTCCTGTCGCCATTATCTACTTTTACTGAAAGCGGATCATTGAAATAGGTCCACATAGCCATATAACGTACATTACCCAGGGTAGCCGTTAATTTAAAGAAAGGATATGGCGATGCATAATCGGATAATAACAATGAACGATAGCCGTCACCAACAAAAGTTTTATCGCGACCTGCGCTGATATTCAAAAACTTTATCGGGGTGTAGGATACATTGGCCGTGATGTACGACCAGCGGTATTCATTACCGTAAATACCCGCGAATGCCTGCCCGGGGGCTATGCCAACCTGGTTAACATAAGTTTGCAGGTAATTTGGCAATACAGCACGGTTTTCATAACCTGCCACATTATATGAAAAGTTTTTACCGAAAGTTCCGCCCAACTGGATGCCAAGCGTACCAAAATTGGTGTTCTTTTTGCCGGAGAAATCACGGCTCAAATTAAAGTCGGGCAGCAGATCGGCATAAAATGTCGAATTACTGCTTTTAACATCGATCTGGTGCTCATTGAAAAAACGCCCTTTAAGTCCGTTGAGGTTCATCAATGAATCATAGTGAACTTTTAAAAGCGAATCATCAGCCATAAATGGCTTCAATGAGCTATGCACCCTTGTTTTGGTCGAATAAACATCCTCATTTAGCTTTTGGTAAAACTGATAGTTATAAGGCTGATATACCGACTGCGCCTTCGCAATTCCGCTTATCAAAAACAATAAAATAATGCTTGTAAATATTTTCTTCATATATAGGTGATATGGTTTTTATCTTTTGTTATTCAAAATAGTTAAGCGTATTAAAACCGCCTTTTTTCAGGTACTCATCTTTTTTTACCAGATGCAGATCTGCAAGTACCATGTCTGTTACCAGTGCCTGCAGGTTATATTGGGGTTTCCAGCCCAGTTTATTATAAGCCTTTGTAGCATCGCCAATTAACAGATCAACCTCGGTTGGCCTGAAATACCGGGGATCAACCTTTACCACCGTTTGTCCAAATCTTAAAGCATCCAAATTCAATTCAAGCGCTGCGGCCCGTTCCTCATCAATATCAATGATCACTCCGCGCTCGTTCTCATCCTTCCCGCTAAATTCAACCTCGATACCTAATTCTGCGAACGCCATCCTGATAAAATCACGTACAGTGGTAGTTACCCCTGTTGCTATTACAAAGTCTTCGGCGGTTTCCTGTTGCAGCATCAGCCACATCGCTTCAATATAGTCTTTGGCATGCCCCCAATCGCGCTGTGCCGAAAGATTACCTACATACAAACAGTTTTGCAGGCCAAGTGCAATCTTTGATGCTGCCCGTGTAATTTTACGGGTAACAAAAGTTTCGCCTCTGATTGGGCTTTCATGATTGAACAGGATGCCATTACATGCGTACATACCATAAGCTTCGCGATAGTTAACTACAATCCAATAGCCATATAGTTTTGCCACTGCATAAGGTGACCGCGGATAAAATGGCGTAGTTTCACTTTGTGGCACAGCCTGAACTAAACCATAAAGCTCGGATGTGGAGGCCTGGTAAACGCGTGTTTTTTTGATGAGATCAAGCAGTCTTACTGCTTCAAGGATCCGCAATGTACCAACACCATCTGCGTTGGCAGTATACTCGGGGGTTTCAAAGCTCACTTTTACATGACTTTGAGCCGCCAGGTTATAAATTTCGTCGGGCTGAACTTCCTGGATAAGCCGGATCAGGTTAGTTGAATCGGTGAGATCGCCATAATGCAGGCTGAATTTAACACCAGACTCATGCGGATCATGGTACAAATGATCTATCCTGTCGGTATTTAATAATGATGAGCGGCGTTTAACCCCATGAACCTCATAGCCCTTCTTCAGCAGAAACTCTGCTAAATAAGCGCCATCCTGCCCCGTTATTCCTGTTATTAAAGCCTTTTTCATTAATAATCCGCGTACATGTATTGTATAGTACAATAATATCCAATTTTATTGTAATTACTCCCATAACGCTCAACATATAGGCATCAACTATGTTTATGCTACTGTTAAATGACCGGAAAAACAGGAAGAGAAGGCTGTCTGAGAAATCAGATCCCGGCTACGGTATCTTCCAGTTCCTGGTACCAGTCGGCACCGTATTTACGAATAAGTGGATCTTTCAAAAATTCGTGTACGCGTACTTTTAGCTCATCACCAAATGAACATGCCGGGCTACAGATATTCCAGCGGTCGTAATTTAAAACATCAAACTCCGGGTATGAAGTAATGCGGATAGGGTACAAATGGCAGGAGATAGGTTTTTTCCAGGTAATGGCACCTTCCTCATACGCTTTTTCAATGCCGCATTTGGTGATGCCGTTTTCCCATATTACGTAAGCGCATTCCTTATTGGTATCAACGCAAGGCGTGGTATAATCCCCTTCAAAATCGGTTACATAAACACCGTCTTTCTCAATTGTTTTGATACCTTTTGCGGTAAGGTAAGGTTTTACTTTTGGGTAGATCTCTTTCAGGATATCAAGCTCATCGGCGTTAAGCGGAGCCCCCGAATCGCCTTCAAGACAGCAGGCACCCTTGCACTTATTTAAGTTACATACAAAATTTTCCTTTACCACATCTTCGTGGAGTAACACATTGCCAACCTCAATCATCTTTTTTAAATCAATCTTTAATAGGGTTTAACGGATATTTAAGTCCCGCCGCCGATTTCAGGTCCATTGTTACGCTGCCTATCAGCACTTCAACATGGGCCTTTACCGGGATCCTGTTTTTATCATTGGTAACCCAAAGGTACAACTTGCTGTTCTTCCGGAAAATACGCCCCGGAATAATTGCCGGGCTAAATTTAAGACAATTAAATTTACCAAGCGAACACTCAACGGTTTCGGTACCAACATAGGTTATCTGCATGCTATGAAACCCATCTTCCAGGAAGTATTGCAGATCAAAAGTATCGCCCTCGCGCAGCTTTGACACATCAATAGCCCGTGCAAAATAATAAGCCGATACAAAATCAAAGGACTCGCCTTTATAACCGTATGTCCCTTTATTTGCTGTTACCTTTTTGTCTTTCTGATCAAAAGTAACATTGTCTGTATGCCTGTACTTGCCTTCGCGCCTGTTTTCGGTATAAAAATAGGGCATCAGCGTTGTTTGATCAATGTATGATTCATAACGGTTGCGCACCTTATAAAACAAGTCGAACGAGCCGGCGGTTTTGCCTTCGGCAACAAGGTGAAAAGTAGGACGGTCATTATATTTTTTATCGCTGGCCTCTACCTTGATGGTAGCTTCGGCAGCGGTAAAAAAGCCATATTTCATTTTGTAGTCCAGTTGTTCGCCTGGCTTGAAGATCGATTCGTTGATCTTTTTCAGTTCCTGGGCAAATCCACCCGAACAGCAGGCTATAAAAAGCAGTACAGTAAAAGCGTATTTATTTATGAGCAGTTTTTTCATTGATTAATAGCTCCTTTAGCGGAGCTTGTGATATGACAACTGCTATTATAAATGGTTTAAACTTCTTTTTATTGCGCAGGGGCACTTAAATACTTAATCCTTACGCTTATAGATGGGCACCGTTGAGCAGGGTTCGCCAAACATAAGGCTTTTGACTACCGCGGTTAGTTTTTTAGTAAGCTCAACATAAGCAGATACCGGTACTTCGGTATCGCCGCAGCCTTTCAGCACAATGCGCTGCCCGCGGTATTGTTCAAAATCGGCTTTAGCTATCTCTTTTTCAAAAAGTACGGTCTCCAATACATCTTTATCGCCGAAAACGATTTCGCGGGCGTAGGGGGCCATGCGGTTAGCCAGCAGCATATATGCCCAGGCAGGTACAATAGCATCGGCAGAGCAGGTGATACCTACGTTCTTACCCTCGTATTGTGCCCAGTCATGTTCTTTTATAAAATCCCTGAAATCTTTCTCGCGAAGGATGAGGCCATGGAACAGGTTATCTTTGATATCATAAATAACACGGTCGCCGGCAGGGTAAAACGAAGCCGGGTCTAAGGTAACAAGGCCGCTTTGAGCTACCTTGTTGATTATATTTTCCTGGATATCCATATCATTTAAAACAAAAAATCCGGGAACGGCTTAATGCCACTCCCGGATGCAAATTTACTTTAAATTTTGTTTAGAAAAATTTAGCCCTGTTATCTTTTACAATTGCATTATCTTTTAATGCATCCAGTACCTGGCCTTGTGAGCGTTGTAAAAGCACCTGGTTAATTTGTTCTTTTTGTTTAATGGCGTTAGCAAGTGCAGGTGGGTTAGTGAAACCGTTAACTACAAATACATAAACACCTTGTGTTCCATCAACAGGTTTTGAAATTTTGTTGATAGCCGAACCAAAAATTGAACCGATAACTTTATACTCTGCAGACTGGCCTGGGATAATAGGGTTGGCAAACACAATGTTTTCAACCGGAACTACCTTGCCGCCTACTTTTTGAGCAACCTGGTCAATTGGAGCACCACCGCTAAGCGCTGCATCAAATTTCTCTTTTAATTGTTTTGCTTTAACCTCGTTACGTACCATTGGCTCAATTTGCTTTTTAACAGCTTCAAGCGCTAAAGTACCTTTAGGTTTAACTTCGGTAAGGCGGGTTACGATATATTGATCGCCTACGGTAAATACTTTATCAGTAATGTCACCTTTTTCGGCTTTATAAGCCCATCTAACAACGTCACGTGCATTATCCAAGCCTGGAAGACCAGAAGCTATAGCAGTAACATCTTCGGCAGTACGGGTCTTTAAACCTTCTTTCTTAGCTTCTGCTTCAAAATTATCAGAAGTTAATGAACCTAAAAATGCCTGTGCTTTGCTGTAAGCTACTGTTTGGGTTTTGCTGCTTGCGGTTAAAGGTTTGTCAACCACACCAACTTTAACCAGTTTAACAGAACCTTTTTGATCTTCAACCTGGATAACATGGTATCCAAACTGTGATTTTACAACAAGGATTTCGCCTTTACTTGCTTTGAAAGCAGCATTGGTATATTCAGGAACTAAACTACCCTGACCACCGCCCATTGAACCATTGGCATCAAATGAAGGAATTTCGCCGCCTTTTACAGCGCTGCCTTTATCGGCAGAAAAAGTAGTAGCCAATTCGGCAAATGATTTACCGCCCTGGATCAATTTTTTAATTGAATCGGCCTTAGCTTTGGCTTTGTCGTCACCGCCTGCAGATGCAAGGTCAATTAAGATATGCCTGGTTTTAACCGAATCAAAAGTAGTTTTGCTATCAACCAGCTTAGCCACTTTGTAGCTGCCGTTTTCAAGGTAAGGGCCATAAACAAAACCTTTAGCCGCGCTAAACATGGTTGTGTCCAGTTTAGGATCAAGGCTGCCTTTACGCTGATAAGCTAAAGGGGTTTTAGTTTCTGCATTGATCTGTACAAAAAGTGAATCATTAGGAGTGGTCTTGAAGTCATTCGCTAATTTTTCAGCTTGTTGTTTAACCGCTGCGCTATCTTCTTTTGAAGGAGCTGCATTGAAGCTTACGTATTCAAAGTTCCTTAACTCCGTAGGCGTTTTAAACAATGCTTTGTGAGCATCATAATATGCGCTGTAATCGGCATCAGTTAAAGTAACTTTAGCATCAGGGATCGAAGCATAATCAAGCGATACGTATTTGAAGTTAGCAAGCTTGTTTTTTGCTTCGTAATCATCAGTAGCTTCAAGCGAGTTTACATACAGGCCATTGGTAACCAAAGTCATGTATTTGGTAGCTTTTTTAGCTTCTATTAAGTCGATCACGAAATCGCTCCATGCCTTTTTCTTTTCTGGATCGGCTTTGCCTGATTGCAGATAGGCTTTGAACTGATCATACATGCTGCGGTCAAACTGGCCGGTTTGCTGATTGGCAAACTGACGTGCTATCTGCGGATCAGGATTGTTATCACCGATCATCACGTTCATCTCGTCGTCGCCAACAATTAAGCCAAGCTTTTCAATTTCTTTGCCTATCAGCAATTGGCTTAAATACTGGCTCCAGGTAGTTTCCTGCAAATAGCTTGCTATCTGCGGAGAAATGCTCTGTCCCTGTTGTTTAAACTGTGCCGAGTTTTGCTCCAGCTTTTCGTTGAATTTATCATAGGGCACTTTTTCGCCGTTTACAACGGCAAGCTCGTTACTATCGTCCCTGAAAAAGGAACCGCCCGATCTTACAACTTCGCTCACAATGAATGCAAGCAGCGCGAAACCAATAAAGAATGCGAGAATCTTCCCCATTCTTTCGCGCAAAAAACCCATTATACCCATATTACATTTATAATTATTCTATTCTTTTTTTAAAGAGCGCGCAAGATACAATTTTTACTAAAATTCTATAACACAAAATTTTCGTTAAAAAAAGTCATTATTGTGTAGCTTTTTCATCTACATGAAATATGCCTGTGCTACTTTTAAAGGTGGGGTTTAAAAGCTTATCATCGCTTTCAAAGGTATTGCCGTTCATAACGTTGCCACCGCTAAGTGTGGCCTGGACAGGTTTGTTAGAATAAACACGCTTGGTTACCTGGTCCCAAAATAATTCGTTTGATTTAAAAGTTTCGCCTTTAGCATTGGTTGCAAGCACGTTGCCATGAAACTCGATCAGTTTTTCCTTCTCGCGCTGGATACCCGTATCTGCAATTATATCACCTGCAAACTGGCCTGTGCCGCGGTCATAATAATCGATCTTTACGCCTTTAGGCATAATTTTATAAGGCTTCTTGATCTGGTATTCAACCATGAGCGGGGCCGTAAGATGGATCTCCACCTTAGTCGAGTCGCTCATGATCAGGTCAAGCCCAGTGGTGCGCTGGGCTACGGTATCAACCTCATTCGCTGATATTTCCCTAACCTTTTTCAGATCGTTTTCGCACGAGGATACTAAAGCCGCCATTGGCAACATCAACAGGCATAAAGCCGGTATGTTAACTAAAGGGCGGCTCATGACAGGCAATTAATCAAATTTATACTTGGTAAACCACTTATCGTTAAGGGTAAAGCCAAGGTGAATGTTCACGTAGTTTTCTTTAACTAAACCGTTAACCAATGAACCACGCTGACCAACTTCGGCAGCGATATTGATCTTGTAGTAACTGCCATTGTTTGAACGTAAAGGCAGGCCTACACCAACAGTACCGGCGTAGCGTTTAATTGTAGTGCCGTTAATGTGCATGTAAGTTTGATCATATATGGCACCAATACGGTAATCAACAGTAGCAAGGTAGTTTCTGATGGTTGCAATGTTGGGGGTATAAGAACCACCGATATTGAATGTTTTGCTATCCTGTAAGCCCTGGTTTACACCGGCAATTGATAAGTCAGACCATTTGCCCATAGAGTAATCGGCACCAACAAGGAATTTACCATCGCTTTGAAAAGAGATACCAAACCTGTTGATCTGAGGTAATTTCAATTTTGATTTAGGGCCGGTTGTGCTAACCACGCTATCAGCAGGGATGTCCTGGTTTCCGCTTGAATCGTTAAAGTACTGGCTAACAATAAAGCTGTTTTGTGTATTCAGTTTTGTACCTGCTGATGCAGAATAGCCAAGAACAAGGTGTTTTGTTTCAGAAAAATCAAATGAGTATTGCAAGCCGTAATCATAGTTTATACCACTAATTGCGTTGCTCGTTTGGATTTTTGAGTTTATAGCGCCTGCCAGATTCGGGATCTCGGTGGTGGCGATATCTTTAATGTTACCAAATATGTAGGATACGTTTGCACCCAATAACAAGTGCTTGCCTATACCAAAACCATATCCTAAATATGCTTTTGATAAACTTCCATCGCCACTGTAGTTGTAATTTGTTACGTTGGTATCGGCCGGAGAGCCTGAAGTACCTAACTTGCTCACTGATTTTTTATAATTGTAACCACGCTCGCTGTAAGGCAATAAACCAAAGCTTAGTGCCGAATGCTTTGAAGTAGGGATAGCGAACGCGATGTGGCTAAGCCTGAAATTACTGTTTTTTTGGCTTGAAGCACCTGTTTGCGACAGTGTTAAAAAGTTTGCATACAAACCAACATCAATAGTTGTAAGGTTAATGGCACCGTATGAAGCCGGGTTTACAACGTTGATGTTATTAAAAAAGCCTATTTTGTTGGTGGCTACAGCTATACCGCCCATACCTATGTTTTGCCCCATCAGTTGAGGATCAATATCTCCAATACCGTAACGTGAATATGGAGAGCTTGAAGTTGCCGTTGATTGCGCGTGTGCTGAAAAAGCGGCAACAGCCAATAAAAGTGTTATAAAAAACCGGGTATATTTAATCATTATGCTTTTGTATAGCTTCGTTTAAACCTTTTAAAACCAAATATGGTTCAATTTTTATGTAGCGGGCAAAGATGCTATTTTTCAATAGAGTATCAAAAAAAATGCTGTCGCCTCCGCTTAGTATAATATTCAGTTGTTCGCCCATGGTTTTATAGCTTTCAATAAAACCGGTAAGCTCATATTTTACTCCGTTTTGTACTCCCGAACGGATAGCGGTTGTTGTATTATTTCCATATGGCGTATTAAAATCCGTATCCGCCTCAATAAGCGGCAACCCCGCCGTGTAATTATTTAAAGCCTTATAACGCATATTTAAGCCCGGCGATATACTGCCGCCAAAATAATTTCCGCCGGCGTCAACGCCATCATAAGTAATGGCTGTGCCCCCGGTTATTACCAGGCTGTTTTGACCTGGAAACATATGATATGCACCAATAACTGCTGCCAGCCTGTCGGGCCCAAGGGTTTCCGGGGTTAAATAGTGGTTATTTATTCCGCTGGTCATTAATGTATTAAAATGTATCAGCGGAATTTTTTTCCCCAGCATCGCTTGCCATGCTTCTGTATGTTTCTTTACCGATGATATGATCGCCTTAACAGGATGGTATTTGTTAAGCAAAACATCCAGTACCGGCATATCAATGGTTTCATATTGGTTAGCCTCAAGCATTTCATCCAGTTTAAAAACTGCGATTTTGATGAGCGTATTACCGATATCGATAACCAGACTGGTCATCAGGCCCTAACTATTGACAATATTGATTCGAAAATAGCCAAACCATCCTCATTAGCCAGCAAACCATCGGCAGCACGCTCAGGGTGTGGCATTAAGCCAAATACATTCCTGGTTAGGTTTGTAACGCCAGCTATGTTTTCCAATGATCCGTTAGGGTTTGAGTCGGCGGTGATATTACCGGCCTCGTCGCAATACCTGAACATTACCTGGTCGTTATCATTAAGGGCTTTGATCACATCGGCACTGGCAAAATAATTGCCTTCACCATGAGCTATAGGGATCCTTAATGCCTGTTGCGGATCAAGCTGCGCTGTAAGTAGCGAATTTGATGTTTGCGGTTTTAAGTAAATGTTGCGGCAAATAAATTTACGGTTGGTATTGTGCAATAAAGCACCAGGCAACAAACCGGCTTCGGCCAGGATCTGGAAGCCATTGCAAATACCCATTACATAACCTCCTTTTGCAGCAAATTGGATAACCTCCTGCATAATTGGCGAAAAACGGGAAATGGCACCTGAGCGCAGGTAATCACCAAATGAAAAACCACCGGGTAAAACAACAAAGTCAACACCTTGCAGGTCATGATCTTTATGCCATAACCTCACTACTTGCTGACCCATTACCTTTTCTAATACGTATATGATATCTTCATCACAATTAGAACCGGGAAATATAACTACTCCAAACTTCATCAGAATTATTTAAAAAATTGGGGTTGAACCTAAATAGCTTATTATTATGGTTTCAGGCTACAAAACTAACATAACCGCCGAAATAAGGACGAATGTAAAAGTTAAAATTTGTTAAACTGAAAGTAAATGATGCTGATAAACAACAGCAAATACAGGATCTCATAAAACCAGCGCTTTGTTGCGTACAAAAAATAATAGGCAAAAAACACGGTTACCGGCACTGCACAAAGCAAAAAATGGCTCAAGAGAAACTCCGAATTAAGATAAAATGAAAGTGCCGTGATCAGAAAAATAAAAAACAATAGCTGAAATGTTTTACGGATCTGTACGTAACTTTTAAAGAAATTTTGCTGCAGTTTGAAAAAACAAAGTACCAATATCACAATAACGGGCGCCAGCAGCAGGTAGTTATATGAATTTATGCTGATGTGGTCAGGGAACTTTTTGCCCAATGGCGACCAGATATGGCTAAACCGCGGCAGCATATCGTTCATAAAATAAATAACCGCCAGGAAAAAAAACACGGTTACATAGCCTAATATCGAGATAACCCATTCGCGCCAGTTGAACGGCCTGTAGATGATAAGCGCTATCCAAATAACCAGGAACAGATAAATAAACGGAAAGTAAACAAGCGAACCAACGGCTACGATCATGCCCAGATCATAAGTTGTTGATTTAACGTCGTCCCCTTTATAAAGGTTGAACAACTTAAACAGCATCCATATGAGCAGAAAATTACAGATGAGTGGGGCGCTTAACGTTAAAAAAGGCGTGAACAAACCCGAAAGCGTAATGTACATCAGCGCCGGTAAAAAAGTGGGCTTCCCTAATAAGTTATGATGGTTGATCAGCGAATTGAGCAGCAAAGCCTGCACAAATACAAGTCCGCCTGCCAGGATCACATTCAACAGCGGCGAAAAAGCATATTCATATTTTACGGGTACCAGCAGCCGCGCAAATGGTTCAACAAAAATAAACTCAACCTTTTCGGGGATCTGCACCATGAAGCCTATACGCAGCACGAGCAGTAAAATAGCCAGCCATACAATGTTGAAGGGATTATAGTTCCTGAAAAGATTGATCATAATGCGCGGCCGTATTTGGGTTGCAAAAATAGCAGAAAAACCGCTTACCTCGCAATGCTTTAATGCCTTGCATATTGCTTTACCAATTTATCAACTATAGCTGCCGTTTCATCCGGAAAATCAACAATGATCTTTTTGCTGTCGTTGATCCATTTATTTAAATGGCCGTTAAATTTATCGTTTATTTCACTCACCACCGGCACACCCAGTTTGGATGCCGAAAGCGCGTTACACTGCTGCTCGTATTGTCCTTTCATGGGTATCATCATCACTTTTTTCTGTAAAAACAGGGCTTCGGCAGGGCCTTCAAAGCCGCCTCCGGTAAGCAGGCCGGTGCAACTGGCCAGGCTTTTATTAAAAGCCTCATTATTTACCGGGAAAATTTCCACATTGCCCGATTGATAAGCCTGTTTTTGCCTTTTTGAAAATACCTGCCATTTAACGCCTTTTTCGGCGCTCAAATATTTCAGCAGGGTTTTATCATCATATGCCGGCAGGTAAACAGTATAATGCCCCAGGTCGGAGGTTTCCATCTGCCTGATCTCGCTGCGGATCACCGGGGTGTTGATAAAGCTATCGTAGCGCTCAAAATGAAAACCTACATGGTAAGTAGTCGGCGAATAGTTTTTTAAAAGCCACTGTGCAAAGGGATCTTTTTTCTCGGGCCGAGGTGTGTTAGGCGATACAAATGAACACTGATGGCTTAAAGATACGGATGGTACGCCGCGCAGCTTACAGGCCCAGGCGCTTACGGGTTCAAAATCGTTGATGATGAGGTCGTATTGTTTTAATGGGAGGCTCCGCAGATCGCGCTGAAACTGGCGCAGGTTCATGATTTTCCAGGTGGCCCAGTTATCAACCCCGCCATTGGTGCCAAATACAAAACTAACGCCATGAAAGCGATATTTCAGGGGTTGCGATAATGACACTTCGGCCTCGGTGCCGCTCACCAGCAGGTCAACCTCGCCGTATTGCTGTAACAGCGGCACAATTTCCCTTGCCCGGCTTATATGCCCGTTACCTGTTCCCTGTATACCAAACAGTATCTTCATTAAAATAATTTCTTTTCAAAAGGATGATGCTTGTGCTGCAAAAGATGTAGTTGACATGCTGATTTACCCGCACCAATATTCAGGGGCTTAATTTAGTAAAGAAAAATGTTTTCGGTGAGTAATTAATCGTGTTCGTGTTTAAAACGCTCCAATAAGTTTTTAACATCAAGCATGGCGTTCAGATCTTCCGAATCGGTTTTATCATCTTCATCAGCATCTGTGTTGAAATCATCGGGCTTGTATTTAAATACTTCCCATTTGCCGTTATGGTATTCAAGCGAGCTCAAACTTTCCACCCAATCGCCCGAGTTAAGATAAAGCACAGAGCCTGTGTTTTGGGTTGAAGTAATTTCCCTGATCTCGGCATGGTGAATATGACCGCAAATTACATAGGTGTATTGCTTATCCACAGCCAGGTCGGCCGCGGTTTGTTCAAACTGGTTAATGAATTTTACTGCCTCTTTAAAGCTGGCTTTTACCTTTTGCGAAAAACTCATTTTTTGCCTGCCGATAGCAGTTAGGAACCAGTTTACAAAACTGTTGATCAAAATAAGGGTATCATAACCTACCGCACCCAATTTGGCCAGCCACTTAGAGTGCTGCATGGTAACGTCAAATACGTCCCCGTGAAAGATCCATGCTTTTTTACCGTCGATATTTAGTACCAGCTTATCAAGCAGCTGAAAAGTACCCATGTTAAAATCGGTGAACTTGCGCAGCATTTCGTCATGGTTACCGGTTAAATAATAAACCGGAATGCCATCGGTAACAAACTTGAGGATACGGCGTACCACCTTCATGTGTGCTTCGGGCCAGTACGATTTACTAAACTGCCAAATATCAATAATATCGCCGTTAAGGATAAGGATCTTGGGCTTGATGCTTTTTAAATATTTGAGCAATTCTTTTGCGTGACAGCCGTACGTACCAAGGTGCACATCAGATATTACTACAATATCAACTTCGCGTTTTGCCATTAAATTAAGGGGCTATTTTACAGGCCGGCATGATTTGCCGGGAAACAACATTTTTATTAATAAAGCAACGATTACTCGTCGTCCTCATCTTCGTTAACTGTCAATTCATATGGGCTTGCATAGAAGCAGCCGACTAATATCAGCAACCCTATAACTACCAGGTAAGCATACTCAAAATTCATTACAAAGATTTTTACAAATGTCTGAAATTTAACATTATCCTACTGTTAAGACTGCATTAAATATAAAAGGTTACTTTGCTATGCTAAATTTCTTTTTATCCTGTCAAGTTGTTTTAAATGGTGCTGTAAATGGATGCGGATAAACTTAAACCATTGTTTGGCATTAAGCATCCCCAGGCGCGGGTGTTTGTATTTGTTTGCCGGCGATGAGGTGGCAATGAGAGGCATGGTGGTTTCAACCCGTTTGCGGCATTTGATGATCAGGTTTTTGGCATCCTCCTTACTGATCTTACTGGCAGCCATTTTATCACTTACCGTATTGGGCACGGTTGTTTTAACCGGCGGAAACTTACCTAATAACAGCAGGATCCGGCCCTCCCAGTTAATGCCTTTTTTTGTTGGCTCGCAATTGCCATGGGTACAACGTTCAAGCGCAATGGATGAGCCGAGTGTAGCCTGCATAATATGACTGTACACCTCGGCAAACGACCAGCCGCCATTTGGGGGAGTAACATCAAACAATTCATCCGGAATTACATCCAGTTGCCTGCGGTATTCGTCGAGGGCTGCATCAATGGCTCTACGTTCTTTGGCGATACTCATAAAAGTAAAGTTAACTCTTTTAAATGAGCAATCTGCACCGGCACATCATCCGGCTTTTCGGCGTTGAAAGGGTTAAAATAGATGGCATCCATCCCAAAGCCAAGCGCCCCGCGGATATCGGCTTCAATGCTGTCCCCAATCATTACGCTTTCTTGTTTCGAGGCCCCGGCAAGGTCAAGCGCGTGTTGAAATATGGCTTTGTCGGGTTTATTAACGCCCACATCTTCGGAGATGATGATATTTTGGAAATACTTTGCCAGGTCAGTCCCGGCTATTTTTATGCGGGTTGAATCTTTAAACCCGTTCGAGATCAGGTGCAGCGTATATTTCGATTGCAGGTACTGCAACGTTTCATGCGCATGGGGGAACAGGTTGGTTTTGGTAGGGCAAAGCTTTACATAAGCATCCTCAAAATCAACCGGCATCAGGTCGGGGTGAAGGCCGAGATCAGTAAAAGTCGATTTAAATCGGGCCTCGCGTAATTCATCTTTAGTGATCTCGCCGATATGATACTGCGCCCAAAGCCGGTGATTATTGCGGGTATAAGTTTCGATAAATAACTCGGCGGACTGCAGGCCTATTTCAGCAAGCTGATGGATAACATATAATTCATGCAAGGCCTCTTCGGCATTTTTATCAAAATCCCAGATGGTATGGTCAAGATCAAAGAAGATGTGTTTGTATTGTTTCATGTCGGATTTCGGAATTTCGATTTCGGATTTGTTTATTTCTTGATTTAGAAATCGAAAATTCAAAATTAAAAAATCTTAATTGCTAAATCCGAAATCGAACATTCGAAATCCGAAATCAAATCACGCTTTCTCGCCAAAAGCCAGATCCCCCGCATCCCCTAAACCGGGTACGATATAAGATTTGCTGGTCATTTCATCATCAACAGCGCAGAGCCATAGTTTGGCCTTTGGTAGGTTTGCCTTTACGTGTGCCACACCTTCTGTACTGGCAATTACAGCGGCAATGTGCAGTTCTTTTATTTTGTATTGGGCCATCAGCTCTTTACAAACCGATACAATACTTTGCCCGGTGGCCAGCATGGTATCGCACAAAATAAAGATCTTATCGTCAAGATTAGGAGTGGAGATATGATCAACCTGGATCAAAAAGCTGCCGTTACGTTTCACCTTGCGATAAGCTGTGATAAATGCAGAGGGAGATTGGTCGAAAAAATCCATAAAACCCTGGTGAAAGGGCAGACCGGCACGGAGTATGATCCCCAGCACCGGTTCATCGGCGGGCATATTAACGCTGGCGGTACCCAGCGGGGTTTGAATTTCTTTGGTTTCGTAATGTAATGATTTGCTGAGCTCATAAGCCAATATGGCACCCAGTTTTTCCTGGTTTCGCCTGAAACGTGCCTTATCCTGCTGAGTAACGGCGTCCCGCAATTCGGCCAGGAACTTGTTGGCAATAGTGTCGGTTTTATTGAGGACGAAAATCATGCTTAAAAATAAGCGTTTTTTGAGCAATAGCATCACTATTTGTTTATTAAATGTCATACTGTTTTATTGCAGGGTGAATATATTTTGAATATATGTAGTTAACTACGTAGGTTTGTACGTAAATATTATAGTCATGAACACTACACCGGTTATCAGCTCACTCAACAACACTTACTGCCAGCAGATCATTGATATCATTTTGCCGATTCAGCAAATAGAGTTTAACGTGCCTATTACGCTTGAAGCCCAGCCAGATCTGCTTGATATTGAAACAAATTACCATCAAACCGGCGGTGATTTTTGGGGAGCTATATACAACGAGCAGCTTGTAGGCACCATAGCGCTTATTGCTTTTAACAACAATGCAGCTGCGATACGCAAAATGTTTGTGATCAAAGAATATCGGGGCAAAGAGCTGGGCATTGCGCAGTTACTGTTGGATAACCTTATAGGCTATTGCAGGCAAAACAACATTACAGACATTTATTTAGGTACCGTTGATATGCTGAAAGCTGCGCATCGCTTTTATGAAAAAAATGGATTTACGCGCCTCGCCAAACATGATCTGCCAAAATCATTCCCGCTTATGGCTGCAGATACTATTTTTTATGAGTTACATTTGAAAAACTAACAGCCGGATAATGAATGTTATTGACGAATCGGGAATTTTAGCGATCTCAACAAGGTTGCAACGCCTGGCCGAGCAACTGCGCAAGGACGGTGTGCTTATATACAAAGCCAACAACATTGAGTTTGAACCCAAATGGTTCCCGGTTATTTATACTTTGCATTTTAAGCCCGTTTTAAGTGTGGTGGAAATTGCCACCGAAATTGGTTATACTCATCCTTCAACCATAAGTCTATTAAAGGAGCTGGAAAAAGAAAAATTGATCCGCTCGAAAAAAGACAAGGCCGACGAAAGAAAACGGCTTATCATGTTGACAACAAAAGGCCAGGAACTTATTGTACGCATGAAACCTATCTGGGAAATTATGAAAGCTGCCGCCGCAGAAGTTGCCGATACCCAAAACAACCTGATGAAAGCTATTACCGAAGCCGAAGAAAAATTAAAACAACAAAGTTTTCTTGACCGGGCCTTGCGTTTGAAAGCTGAGATGTAGGTGAATATTACTTCCATCGATAAATTAGAAGAAATA
>NZ_DASVOB010000467.1:0-32504 GCF_036383575.1 Mucilaginibacter sp. | reverse complement strand
ACAAAGGTATATTCCCATGCTTCTTCCTCGGGTTATTTACTACCTTATTTTCCAGCATTTTAAATGCCTGGATCAATTTGATCCGTGTTTCAGCCGGTTCAATCACCTCGTCAATAAAACCACGTTCGGCAGCGCGATAGGGGTTGGCAAAGGTATCTGAATAGAGCTGCTCCATCTCCAGCCACTTGGCTTCGTGATCTTCGGCTTTACTGATCTCGCGTTTAAAAATGATCTCGGCAGCACCTTTGGCACCCATCACCGCTATCTCGGCCGAAGGCCAGGCAAAATTCATATCGGCCCCGATGTGTTTGGAGTTCATCACATCATAAGCACCTCCATAAGCCTTGCGGGTGATCACCGTAACCCGCGGAACAGTAGCCTCACAAAAAGCATACAGCAGTTTAGCGCCGTTGGTGATAATGGCATTCCATTCCTGGTCGGTACCGGGCAAAAAGCCGGGCACATCTTCAAATACCAGCAGCGGGATATTGAAGCAATCGCAAAAACGTACAAAGCGGGCAGCCTTGGTTGATGAATGAATGTCAAGCACGCCGGCCAAAAAAGCAGGCTGGTTGGCTACGATACCAATGCTCCGACCTGCCAGGCGTGCAAAGCCAACCACTATGTTTTCGGCAAAATCTTTATGAACCTCTAAAAATGAATCTTTGTCGATAATGTGATCGATTACCTCGCGGATATCATAAGGAGTGGAAGCAACTGAAGGTAATAGTGTATTAAGTTCGGGCCGAAGCTCATCGCCGCTTTCATAGGGAAGGGCAGGGGCTTTGTCCTCACAATTTTGAGGCATATAGCTTAGCAGACTTTTGATATGCTGAATGGCTGCTATTTCATTGGCGCAGGCAAAATGTGTAACGCCCGATTTGCTGGCGTGGGTATTGGCTCCGCCAAGTTCTTCGGAGGTTACCACCTCATGCGTTACGGTTTTTACTACATTGGGCCCGGTAACAAACATGTAGGAGGTATGCTCAACCATCAAAATAAAATCGGTGATGGCTGGCGAATAAACAGCACCACCGGCACAAGGCCCCATAATAGCCGATATTTGCGGGATAACGCCCGATGCCATAGTATTGCGGTAAAAGATATCGGCATAGCCGCCAAGGGATACTACCCCCTCCTGGATACGCGCACCACCCGAATCATTTAGGCCGATAAGCGGAGCGCCGTTTTTAAGGGCGAGGTCCATGATCTTGCAGATCTTTTCGGCATGGGTTTCGGAAAGCGAGCCGCCGAATACCGTAAAATCCTGCGAAAATACGTAGGTAAGCCGCCCGTTTATGGTACCGTAACCTGTAACAACACCATCGCCGGGATATTTTTCTTTCTCCATACCGAAGTCAATGGAGCGGTGGGTAACCAGCATCCCTATTTCCTGGAACGAGCCTTCATCCAATAAAAAATGTAAACGTTCACGTGCCGTTAATTTTCCTTTTTTATGCTGACTTTCAATACGTACGGGGCCTCCGCCCTGCATGGCTTCATGACGTTTAAGCCTTAACAGATCAAGCTTTTTATCCACAATTCAGGTTGTTAGTAATTGCTTAAAAATAGTAATTATATTGTAAGAATAGCTTTTGCTTGCTTATTCTGGTGGTTTAATAACAGAATTTTATATATTTGTGTTGATGAAGATCAGGAATAATAAAATATGGGTAGTGGCGCTGTTCATGACCGTCTTTGCAATAAAGATGGGCATTTCGCTTGCTCCCCTGTTTTCATATCTTGATAATAAAACGGTAAGTGCGGTGATCCTACAGCTGGAGCAGGAAAGCAAAACTGAAAAGGAAAGCCCCGAGAAAGACCTCATGAAGGAGAAAAAGACCTTCGATGAGTATGACATCCACACCATCAGCTTCATCACCTTCATTACCGAAAGCAAGGTTCTCCACAACCAGGAAAATGCTTTATACAAACAGGTGTATCATCCTGTGGTCCCCACCCCGCCGCCCAACGTTTAAAATGAATTTAACCGGATACTTCCCTATCCGGATAGCAATGCTTTTTAATTCATTTTAACAATCTTACTCAATTTTCATTCTTATGCAAATCAAGCAAGGTGAGTCTGCTATGGGCAATCTCAACCTGAAAAAATATTTTTTGTCCAAAAACTTAAAAAGGGACATTCCTTCAAGTCTTGTAGTATTCCTGGTGGCTTTGCCGCTGTGTTTAGGTATAGCGCTGGCATCAGGTGCGCCGCTTTTTGCAGGCGTATTAACAGGCATTATCGGCGGTATAGTTGTGGGTACACTTAGCGGCTCGCAATTAAGCGTAGCCGGCCCTGCTGCCGGTTTAACGGTTATTGTACTTAATGGTATTACATCACTTGGCGCTTACGAAACCTTTTTAATGGCCCTGGTTTTGGCCGGCGCATTCCAGATCATACTGGGCATCGTCAAAGCCGGTACCATCGCCAATTATTTCCCTTCATCAGTTATTGAAGGTATGCTGGCGGCAATTGGGATCATTTTGATCATGAAGCAATTTCCGCACGCAGTTGGCTATGATGCCGATTTTGAAGGAGATGAAGGCTTTAAGCAGATTGACGAACACAATACTTTTTCGGGTATAACGCGGGCTTTTGCCCGGATAAACTATGGTGCAGTGATCATAAGTATAGTCTCCCTGGCTTTTATGATCTACTGGCCAAAGTTTAAAAAGCTGGCTATAGTTCCGGCCCCATTGTTGGTTGTACTGGCCGGTATCGGGCTTAGCCTCGCGTTTTCCGGAACAGGGATTGCCTTGCTTGATAAGCAGTTTGTACGCATACCACTTGTGAACAGCAGCGCCGAATTTTTTGCGCTGTTTAAATCGCCGGATTTTAGCCAGATAGGCAACAAGCAGGTTTGGATAACGGCTGCCACTATTGCCATTGTGGCCAGCCTGGAAACCCTGTTAAGCCTTGAAGCTGTAGATAAAATAGATCCTATTAAACGCATATCGCCAACTAACCGCGAACTGCTTGCCCAAGGTGCGGGCAACATAGTAAGCGGTATGCTTGGCGGCTTACCCATGACGGCGGTTATTGTACGGTCATCGGCCAACGTAAATGCCGGTGCCCGTACCAAAATGAGCGCTATCATACATGGTATATTCTTATTGGTTGCTTTATTGGCGATACCGTCTTTAATTAACCATATCCCGCTGTCGTGTCTGGCAGCGATCCTGCTGATGACTGGGTATAAACTGGCTCGGATAAGCCTTTTCAAGCACATGTGGCAACAGGGCTTGAGCCAGTTTATCCCTTTCGTAGTTACCATTGTAGCCGTTGTTATGACCGACCTGCTTATTGGTGTGGGCATAGGTATGCTGGTAGGGATCTTTTATATTCTGCGTACAAACCTGCGTAACCCCTACTTCTATCACATTGAAAAAAATGGCAGCAAAAAAGTTATTAAACTTAAGCTGGCCGAGGAAGTATCCTTCCTGAACAAGGCTGCCATACAGGTAACGCTTACCAGCTTACCGCAGGGCGCCGAAGTGGTGATCGACGGATCGAGTTCAAGGTATATCGATCCGGATGTACTGGAGATCATCCATAATTACAAGCACAATGCCTATACCAAGGGCATTATTGTGCAACTGCAGGATGTAAAGGAGAAGTATGACGTACCTCCTTTAAAAGAAATGGTTTATAACCCCAACTAAAAAATCGAAAAACAATGTCAACACAAGAAAAAACAAACGGCAAAGCCGTAATAGATACCAACAACCTTAAACTTGCACAATCAAGCAGCTATAATACTTTAATTAAAAACAACGCCGCCTGGGTTGAGCGTAAACTGGCCGAAGATGGCGAGTATTTCAAGAACCTGGCTAAAGGCCAGAGCCCGGAAGTGCTGTGGATAGGCTGCTCAGACAGCCGCGTACCTGCCAACGAAGTAACTGGTACTAAACCCGGCGAAGTGTTTGTACACCGCAACATAGCCAACGTATGTGTTCACTCAGATATGAACATGCTGAGTGTGCTCGACTACGCTGTGAACGTACTTAAAGTAAAACATGTTATTGTTGCCGGGCACTACGGTTGCGGCGGCGTTGCTGCTGCCCTTAGCAACAAACAGTTTGGCTTAATTGACAACTGGTTGCGTCATATCAAAGATGTTTACCGCTTACATGCCCATGAGCTTGACCGCATTACCGACGAAACTACGAAAGTTAACCGCCTGGTTGAATTGAATGTTACCGAGCAGGTGTATAACCTGTGCAAAACCACCATCATTCAAAACGCCTGGAAAGAGCGTCATGACCTTGAAGTGCATGGTTGGGTAATTGATTTGGGTAGTGGCTTGGTAAAAGACCTTAAAGTAAGCAGTAGCAGTCCGCATAATTTAGGTTATGTGTACGAGTTTGCAGGCGCTGAAGAAGTAGCCGCACACTAAAGTATAATTTGATTAAGGCTTCCGACGCTGTAAGGGGCGAAGGGAGGTTTGATTGTTAAGTTGATCCCGGTTCATGAAAGTGACCGGGATTTTTTTGTGTTAGCCCCTCCCAAACCCTCCCCGGAAGGGAGGGCTTAAAAAGTCTCCCTTTTTGGGGGGATTTAGAGAGGGCTTATTAAACGCTGTCCGATTCTCTGACTTCGGATGTCTATGCTGTAGTCTTCAGACTACAGTACATTAAAGCCTGGTACAGAACTGTAGTTACAAACTACAGTCATATTGGTTCGAAGTCAGAGAATCGAACAGCGTTCAATTTTTTGCTTATTCCCAATCTGTTTAAGATATTATCCGTTGCATCAAACAAGTATGCATCCAAGTGGTTAAGTTTTCTGTAAATTTAACTGAGCGCTACATGCCGCGAAATACCTATGCTTAAAGCCATAAAAGAACAACGTACCCTTAAACAAAACTTGATGCTGGCCTCGTCGACGGCATTTGTGGCCGGGGTAACCAATGTGGCAGGAATGCTGGCTTTCCTGGCTTTTACATCTAACATAACCGGGCATGTGGCTAATTTGGCCAAGCATATTGTTGAGCAGAACTACCACCAGATGATCATCTTTTTAGTGTGGCTGATGATGTTCTTCGCCGGGGCATTTGTATCCAGCTTTATAGTGCGGTCATTTGAGGAAAAGAGCCGCTGGCGGGCAAACTCTACCCCCATGATCATAGAAGCCATTATTTTGCTGGCTGTTGCTGTTTACGGACATAATTTTTACCAGGAAACCCAACTTGAACGCGAAATTGTGATCAGTGCCATTTTGTTTTCGATGGGCTTGCAGAACAGTTTGGTATCCAATATCTCGGGGGGACTGATCAAATCGAGCCACTTAACAGGCTTGTTTACCGACCTGGGCAGTGAGGTGGCCGAATGGTTCCATCCGCGTACCAAAAACACCGAGGCAGCAGGCAATAAAATATTGATCAGGTGTACTGTACTTGGTTTTTATTTATTTGGCGGATTGGCTGGCGGTTATTTCTTTAACCTGTATGAGTTTGCCATTTTTTACTTTATTCCACTCATTTTGCTCACCATAATGTATTATGACGTTTCGCCGCTTGCTTTGCATAAACTAAGCCGTATGTTTGCACCGGGCAAACGCCAAACCGCATCTTAAAACATCAATCTTAAAAAATTATGAGTTCTCAAATTCATGACACCAGTCACATCACCTACGAAGGTTTACTGGAAGGAAACAAAAAGTTTATTGAAGGCGCTTTAGCCGAAGATCCAGAATACTTTGATAAGCTGGCTAACGGTCAAAAACCACCGGTACTATGGATTGGCTGTGCCGATAGTCGCGTACCTGCCAACCAGATCACCAATACCGCTCCGGGCGAGATCTTTGTACACCGTAACATTGCCAACATGGTTATCCACTCGGATATGAACATGCTGAGCGTGCTTGACTACGCAGTGAACGTGCTTAAAGTGAAACACGTAATAGTTACCGGCCATTACGGCTGCGGTGGCGTTAATGCCGCAATGGGGAATAACCAATTCGGACTTATTGATAACTGGCTACGCCACATTAAAGACGTTTACCGTTTACACGCCGATGAGCTTGACGCTATTGCCGATGAGACTGAACGCAGCAACCGCCTGGTTGAATTGAACGTGATAGAAAACGTAAACAACCTTTGCAAAACATCCATAGTACAAAATGCCTGGAAGAACGGGCAGGAACTTTCTGTTCATGGCTGGGTTTACAGCTTAAGTACAGGCCTTATTAATGATATGAAGGTAAGCACATCCAGCAATGAGAAGATGGATGCTGTGTTTAAATTTAAATAGTCGCCCCCCGGCCCCCTAAAGGGGGAGGGATAGCGTATAATTAAAAGGCGGTGAGTTGGCGTTAACTCGCCGCTTTTTAATTATAGGAGATGTCATTTCGATAGAGCAGGGGAGGCTTGTGCAGTTGGGGCGAAAGAGAAATCTTGTACGCATCGGAAAGCGGCCGTTCTTATTGGCTTTGCAGGGCATACAAGATTTCTCCTCACCCGCGCGCGCTTACCCTCCCGCTGTTCGTCGAAATGACAATTGGTTTTTAAGTTAAACTGCATAAAAAAAGCGATGAGTTGTACAACTCATCGCTTTTTTTATTTATTCATTCCTCCCCCTTTAGGGGGCCGGGGGGCTACACTTCTTTCGCCAAAAACGGATACCTGTAATCCTTCGGCGGATCAAAGGTTTCTTTGATGGTGCGTGGCGATACCCAACGCAATAAGTTGATCATTGAACCTGCTTTATCGTTAGTACCTGATCCTCTTGCGCCGCCAAATGGCTGCTGACCAACCACAGCTCCCGTAGGTTTATCATTAATATAGAAGTTACCTGCCGCGTTGCGTAAACGGGTAGTAGCTTTTTCAATGGCATACCTGTCTTGAGAGATAATTGAGCCTGTAAGCGCGTAGATGGATGTTTTATCTACAATGTCAAGGATCTCATCAAATTTATCGTCTTCGTAAACGTAAATAGTAAGTACCGGGCCAAAAAGCTCCTCGCACATAGTTACGTAATACGGATCCTCAACTTTCAGTACGGTTGGCTCAATGAACCAGCCCTGGGTTTTGTCATAACCACCACCGGCAACAATTTCAACACTCTCGTCGGCTTTTGCGGCATCGATGTATTTGGCCAGTTTATCAAAAGATACTTCGGTGATAACAGCATTTACGAAATTCTCAAAATCTTCAACCGGGCCAATTTTGAACGAAGTGATATCGCGCTGCATATTTTCCTTTACCGCAGGCCATAATGAAGCAGGGATATAAGCCCTTGAAGCAGCCGAACATTTTTGTCCCTGGTATTCAAACGCGCCGCGAACAAGAGCAGTGCTTACCACATCGGCATTAGCGCTTGGGTGGGCAAGCACAAAGTCTTTACCACCGGTTTCGCCCACAATGCGTGGATAAGTTTTATATTTATGGATGTTGGTACCAATAGTTTGCCAGATGTTCTGAAATACTTTGGTCGATCCTGTAAAGTGGATGCCTGCAAAATCGGGGTGATTAAAGATCACCTCGCCTGCAACAGGGCCATCAACATAAATGAGGTTGATAACACCATCAGGTACGCCGGCTTCTTTAAAGATTTTCATGATCACGTTTGCGGCATAGATCTGCGGATAAGCAGGTTTCCAAACCACAACGTTGCCCATCATGGCTGCTGATGCAGGCAGGTTGCCGGCAATAGCAGTAAAGTTGAACGGTGTGAGCGCAAACACAAAACCTTCCAGCGGGCGTTGCTCCAGGCGGTTCCAAACACCTTTGCCTGATACAGGCGGCTGCTGCTTGTAGATCTCGGTCATGTATTCTACGTTAAAACGCAGAAAATCGATTAGCTCACATGCCGAATCAATCTCGGCCTGGTAAGCGTTTTTTGACTGACCAAGCATGGTAGCTGCATTGATCTCAGCACGGTATGGGCCGGCTATTAAATCGGCAGCTTTCAGGAATATAGCGGCGCGTTGTTCCCAGGCCAGGTTTTCCCAGTTAGCTTTAGCTGCGAGGGCAGCATCAATAGCGGCTGTAACGTGGCTTGCATCGCCTTCGCTGAAAGTAGCCAGTAAATGTTTATGATCATGCGGCGGACGAATCTCCAGCTTGGTGCCGGTACGTACTTCTTTGCCGCCAATGTACATAGGTATATCTAATTGTTGGGCACGACCGGCTTCTAAAGCTGCCTTAAGCGCCACACACTCCAAACTCCGCGGACCGTAATTTAAAACGGGTTCATTTACCGGGGCCGGAACATTAAAAAATCCTTTAAGCATAGATGATAATTTATGTTGCCGCAAAGATAAGGATTTTGAGGGGGAAGGTTGGGTAGGGGAATGTCAAAATAATGGTGGGGTAAAAGAAGCGAAAATAGTTACTTTTATAAATATGAACGAACTTGACGGATTAGCTTTTAAGGTATCCAGTAACGGAGATCTGATTCTAATCACAATGAAATCAATCACAAATGATGGCTGGATCGAAAGTTATGTTGAGATCAAAGCAGGTGGTTTTAGAGGCAGCTACAGCGCAGCCTTTATGCTGTATGATTTTTCTGTTTTCAGAGATCAGCTTAAAATTATTTATGATGACCTAAATGGGATTGCAAGCTTCAACAGTTTGGAGAACCAACTGCAAATAAATATTAAAGGTGATGGGCTCGGCCATCTCGTGGCAGATTGCATAGCTATGGAAAAAGTTGGATATGGAAATGAATTAAGATTTGAATTAAACTTTGATCAAACATATATCCCGATGCTCATAAAGCAGCTTGATAGTATTATTGAATGGTTATCGTAAATTATATCCCATGCAACTCACCCCAATAGATCACTTCTACCTCACCAAAGAGGAGCCCAACAAAAGCTGTCTCCTCGCACTGCGTGATATTATCCTGGCAGAAGACCCGGATATCACGGCAGAGTGGAAATACAATATGCCATTCTTTTGCTACAAAGGAAAGATGTTTTGCTACCTGTGGGTACACACCAAAAAGCAGTGGCCGTTTTTAGGTATGGTTGAAGGGAAACATCTGCACCATCCTGATCTCACTTACGAAGACCGTGCCCGTATCAAGATCATGGTTTTTGACCCCATGGAAGATCTGCCGGTTGATACCATCCGGTTTATCCTGAATGAGGCCCTTGATCTGTATAGATCTGGTTTGATCAAATTGCCCAAAAAGAAGCGGTAATTTTTTCTGTAGAGACGCATCACATGCGTCTAAAAACAATTCATTATTTTGCAACGACAGACACATGTAATGTGTCTCTACAAAAACTAACCATGACCATCGAAACCCTTCAATCCATTTGTCATAAGCTGCCCGGTGTAACTGAAGATATTAAACTTGGCGAACATCTGTGTTTCAATGTTGGCGGTAAATCATTCCTTTTTACCCATCCGGATGGGGTACCACCATCGGCCTCATTCAAAGTACCTGCCGAAGATTTTGAAGAGATCATCTCAAAAGAAGGCCTGGAACCACAGCCCTACATTGCCCGGTACAAATGGGTGTTGGCCCGTGATATCAGCAGTTTAGGCCAAAAAGAATGGGAGCATTACATACAGCAGTCGTACAGGCTTATTGCTGATAAGTTACCGGGGAGAGTTAAAAAAGAATTGGGCTTGTGATATAAAGCGGTAAACCATGACAAGACTTAAGCTATTGGTCATCAGAACCGGTGATATGCAGAAGCTGGTTGGTTTTTATGCATTATTGGGTTTTACTTTTCATTATCATCAACACCGAAATTCTCCTTATCATTATTCGGCCACTATTGACGGAACTTTAATTGAAATCTACCCGCTAACTAAAAGCCAATCCGAAGCCGACAAGCATTTGCGGTTAGGTTTTGATCTGGATGATTTTGACGTAGTGATTTCGTCACTAAAAGAAGCCGAAGCACAATTTGTATCAGAGCCGGCTCAAACCGATTTTGGATTTATGGCGGTTGTTGTTGATCCGGATGGGAGGAGGGTGGAGTTGTATAAAAAATAAGAAACAGGCGTCATGATGAAAAATTCCGTCATGTTGAACTTGTTTCAACATCTCACTCACTAAGCCACATGCTAAGCAAATCGCCTATCATTCTTGTAGGGGGCTGAAACAAGCTACCCATGACATAATAAATAAAGAATCTTCCCGTCAGCAGGTAAGCTTCGGACGAAAGCGGGCAGAACAATGGAGGCCTTGAGCGCAGGAAAGGGCATAGCAAGTTTTTGCAGAAGCATTGGGAAAGCGCGAGCGCAGCGGGGCAAAATAATTGCAGCCGTGGTTCTGACCGCTTTGCAGGGTAAAGGCATTGTGCGCAAAGAAGCCTATCTGCTGACTTGACTTTTTGGATACTTTTGTGTCAATACAAACGGCGAAGCCTTCTTGAGCACCTAAAAAAATAAACAACAGCGAAAAACGTATCTGGCCCCGCGCGGCCAAGAGCGCGACGATGTAAGTCTATAGAACAAAGATCGTTACCTGCCCGTCGGGGATTGCTTCGTGCCTCGCAATGACGTGGTGAAGATGTCATTTTACCTTCAAAGTCCCAGTATTTTATCTACTCAGAATGACGACGTGGGGATGTAATTCTCACCTGAAGAGCCCAAAGGATTTATCTACCTCTGCATAGCACCCCTGTCTTTAAATATATTACGGATTAATATTTTCCATAATTAGGCTTTATATAGCGGTAGTTTACATTAATTGACATTCAAACGATAAAAATTTAAGTAATATTTATGCAGGATAGCTGTTAATTGTTAGCCATTTGCTATTATTGACAATCGATTACAATGTGTGATCCGTACACATTTAACTACACCTATTTTATGCGTAAATTATTTACTTTATTACTACTTATTGCTATTGCATTTTCGGCCCGGAGCCAAACTACAGGTGATTATTCAGGCACCGTTACCGATGGCAAAAACGAACCTATTGCAGGTGCTTCGGTGTACCTGCTCAATACCAACTACCAAACCAGCGCCGACCGGAGCGGGAAGTTTATTTTAAAAAGTATTACTTCCGGAAAATATACCCTGCACATCAGTGCCATTGGTTATGCGGCTAAAAACATCCCGGTTAATATGATCGGTACCAGTCGCCCGATAACCATTCAGTTGAATGATGCCAGCAACCAGTTGGATGAAGTTACTGTATCGGCTCAAAAAACGGAAGAACAGGCTCAGCGTGTGCCATTTAGTATTTCAACCCTATCGGCCAAACAGATACAGGATTACAGGCTTTGGGATTTGAAAGACCTCACCGCTATAGTTCCTAACTTAAATTCAGGCGCCCCCGGCGACGGCCGTACTGTTACCGGCATCCGCGGTATTGTGACTACATCGTATGATCCGGCTGTTGCAACCTATGTTGATGGTGTAAACCAATACGGTTTGGATACCTACATCCCTCAATTGCTGGATGTGGATAGGATAGAAGTTTTACGTGGTCCGCAGGGAACACTTTACGGGCGTAATGCTACCGGTGGTGTTATCAATGTGATCACCAAACAGCCGTCAAATACCTTAAGTGGTTTTGCCGGTGTTGATGTTGGTAATTATAACCAGCAGCGTTATACGTTAGGTATAAAGGCTCCACTGGTAAAAGATAAATTGTATTTAGGCGTTGCCGGAATCTATTCTGGCTTTAATGGTTTTTATGCCAATACATTTAATAGTACCCATTTTGATAAGCAGCATTATTTTTTAGGCAACTATTATCTGAAGTTTTTAGCTACTTCAAAGCTGGCCTTTACGCTGAATGTTAAAAACTATAACAACCGCAATAACGGTGCATTCACATTAGCCGGTTCTCCTGATGAAGCACTGAGCCATCCGTTTCAAGTTAACCAGAATGCTACTACCAAAATGATTGATAACACCTTTCAGTCGTCTTTAACTGCTAATTACAGTGGCAGTGATTTTAACTTCACCTCGCAAACCTCTTACCAGGTAAATAACAGGTATTATACCACGCCTATAGATGGCGACTTTTCACCCATCGACGCGGTATCTATCGTAAATAACTATGGCGGTAAATGGAACAAAGTGAAAACCACTATCCAGGAGTTCAGGTTTACCTCTCCCGCTTCATCAACCTCAAAACTGAAATGGGCCGCCGGTACTTATGGCTTTTACCATTATGCACCAAATAAACAGGGAACCTATTTTGGCGATGACGCGGCCGCAGTTGGTTCGCCGATCAGTGATTTTACCAGCATTAACACCAATACCGACCGTAACTATGGCTTAGCAGTTTATGGACAGGCTACTTATTCGGTTAGTGAGCAATTTGATGTTACAGCAGGTTTGCGTTATGATTACGAGCACAAAAAAGAAAATATAATGGGTGAGTTTTTGCCAAATGGTGGCGAATCAATGGTTACCCGCTCGGATACCTCATCAACCGCACACTATAAGGCTTTTACACCTAAAGTGAGCCTGGCTTACCATGTATCGGCACATAATAACCTGTTTGCTACTTACAGCCGTGGTTTCCGTGCCGGTGGTATCACCGAGTTAGGTTCTGATCCCTCGTCTCCACCGCTTTATTCTTTTAAGCCTGAGTATAGCAATAACTATGAGATTGGTTCAAAAAACGACTTTTTAGATAATCGCCTGCGTGTAAACGTAACTGCGTTTTATACCCGTGTTACCGATGCTCAGGTGCCAACGCTGGTTCTGCCCGATGCCATCACCATCACTAAAAATGCAGGTAAGTTAAGCAGCAAAGGTATCGAGGCCGAAATTAACGCCACTCCAATTAAAGGCCTGGAGTTTGATTACAATTTTGGCTATACCCATGCGCGTTACACTACTTTAGTGGTAGGCAGCAACGGTGAAGATGTGAATTTGAAAGGCAATAAACAGATTTACACGCCAAACATTACCAGCATGCTGGCCCTGCAATATGGCTACGACCTGGGCGGTCCGCTGAAAACAAAGCTGATTGCCCGTGGCGAGTGGCGCTACCTTGGCGACCAGTATTTTGACCTCGCCAATCAGATCGAACAAAAAGGTTACAGCAAGTTTAATGCAAGGGTGGGTGTAAGCACCAAAAGGTTCGGTTTGTTTTTCTGGGAGAGTAACATCGCCAATAAAAAATACATCGACTATGCCTATGATTTCGGCGCAACGCACTTAGGTAACCCACGTACTTATGGAGTATCATTGAATACTACTTTTTAGTTTAACTGCACGTTCAAACGTCCACGGTTGAATGATTGTTATTTTGAGCGTCCACACTCCCCGGTTAGGGGTAAGCGTGGACGCTTACTTTTTAAATGGGATCAAGATAGGACGCTTGACCTCGCGATGGTCAATTTATTAGCTTTAAGCTTTGTGCATTTTGCTTTTGGCCCTGATATAATAATGGTTATTTTACCTTATGTTATCCCGGATATTTTTTGTTAATTCAATCAAAATCTGATCGTTAATAAAACCTTGATCTTCATGAAAAAGAATATCCTGCCGCTGCTCATTGCTATTATAAGTATTGCCGTTACTTTCCCTGCGCACTCGCAGGTTATTACCAAATACGGCGATAATGTAAGTACGCTTGATGGCATCATAAAAGCCTATTATGGCGTAGTTTCCGTTAAAAAGGGCGAAAAAGTAAGCTATGAGCGCGACAGTCTGCTACATATATCCAATGCTCATGTTGGTGCAGGTTATACCGATAAACAAGGCAAACAACAATTCAGTTATATGACCCTGAAGCAATACCACAAACTGGCCGACCCTTCGCTGTCAAAAAAAGGTTTTGACGAACGGGAGATAGCCCGCAGAGTTGAAAAATTTGGCAGTATTTACCATGTATGGAGCACATACGAATCACGCAACACGGCCGATGGGCCGGTAACTGAACGGGGCATCAACAGCATTGAACTGTTTAACGATGGCACCCGTTTCTGGATCCTGGCCTGGTTTTATGATGGCGAACGTAAGGATAACCCAATACCGGCGGAATATTTGAAGTAAGTTTTTAGGGTTCATAGTTGATAGATTAGGGTTCATGGTTTTAGCTTCATGCATTTTTTACCATGATCTATAAACCATTAACTATAAGCTGTTGCCATGGTCTATGAACCATCAACCATGAACAACTATCAACTATGAACAGAAGCAAAAAACTGCTAACTTCACCGCCCTGAAATCATATACTTTAATTATGAAATTATTAGAAGGAAAAACCGCGTTGGTTACCGGCGCGTCAAAAGGAATAGGCCGCAAGATTGCCGAAAAATTTGCCGAGCATGGCGCTAATGTAGCTTTCACTTATTTATCATCTGTTGAAAAAGGTCAGGCCCTTGAGCAGGAGCTGCAAAGCTTCGGCACTAAAGTAAAAGGTTACCGTTCTGACGCTTCCAAATTTGATGAAGCTGATAAATTGATCACTGATATTGTTGCTGATTTTGGCACGCTTGATATTGTGGTTAACAATGCCGGTATCACCAAAGATGGTTTGCTGATGCGTATGACCGAAGAAAACTGGGACGAAGTGCTTGACGTAAACTTGAAATCGATATTCAATGTTACCAAGGCTGCTTCAAAGATCATGATGAAAAACCGCAAAGGTGTGTTCATTAACATGAGCTCGGTTGTTGGTGTGCAGGGTAATGCAGGTCAGGCCAACTATGCCGCTTCAAAAGCAGGTATCATTGGTTTCTCTAAATCTGTTGCCAAAGAGTTAGGCTCACGTAATATCCGTACCAACGTGGTTGCTCCGGGCTTTATCCGCACCGAAATGACTGAAGTGCTGGATCCTAAAGTTGTTGAAGGCTGGGCAGCCGGCATCCCGCTTAAACGTGCCGGCGAAACTGAAGACGTAGCCAATGCCTGCGTATTTCTTGCGTCAGACATGGCTGCCTACATAACCGGACAGGTTATCCCTGTTGACGGCGGGATGTTATAATAAATATTTCTACTCCATGTCATTGCGAGGAGGTACGACGAAGCAATCTCGTAGCTATGCATCTTAAAGAAGCATTGACTACGAGATTGCCGCGCTATCGCTCGCAATGACATATTTTATTTTGATACTCCAATCATTCGTTCTAATCTCAACCGACGAATAAAAACTTATTCCCCTCGTTTCACAATAATTTCGCATTTTGCAGGTAATGTTTATTGGGCCAGATGATCTGCGCCCTGATGATACCATAGCTACAAATGTTTTCACTTACATGGGGTTCTGTTTCGGGATGGTGGTTGCCTGCCGGCTTATTGCTGGGTTTGGCATATGCCTGGCTCATGTACCGCAAGCCGGTTGATTTAAACAAAAACTTACGCTATATACTGGCTGCTATCCGTGCGGTAACCGTATTTTTTATAACGGTATTGCTCATCTCTCCGTTGGTTAAATCTGTTAAGTATGAGCCTCAAAAACCATTGGTACTTATTGCACAGGATAATTCATCGTCCATAAACACTTTTAAACCGGCAGACTTTAATTCATCTGCATTTATTGATGACTTGGCTAAACTGAAGCAAGAGCTTGGCGATAAATACGATGTACAGGAATTTAATTTTGATAAAGACCTGCATCCAGGTTTTTCAAAAGGCTTCGGCGGTAAGCAAACGGATATAGCAGGTGCGCTGCATCAGCTTAACGATAGGTTCACTAATCAGAATATTGGAGCGCTGATATTGGCTACCGATGGTTTATACAACCAGGGTAACGATCCGCAATATGAGGCCCGGAATATCAAGACCAGTATCTACACCATAGCCCTTGGCGATACCACTGCTAAACGCGATCTGCTTATCGGCAACGTAAACTATAATAAGACCGCTTTTTTAGGGAATGATTTTGTGATAGAGGTGCTTGCCACAGCCTATCAAAGCAAAGGCGAAAACATGAACCTTTCGGTTACTGAAGACGGTAAACAGGTTTATGCCCAAAGCATCCCGGTAACGGGTGCCGATTTTAAAAAGATCATCTCCATAAAACTGAACGCTGCTAAAAAAGGCCTCAGAAAATACAATATCAGCATCGCACCTGTAAAAAACGAGCTTTCGATCCAAAACAATACCGAAACTATTTATGTGGAGGTATTGGACGCAAGGCAAAAGGTACTGTTGTTATATGATGGTCCGCACCCCGATTTAACAGTGATCAAACAGGCTATCGAAACCAATAAAAACTTTGAAGTAAAGGCAAGTTCCCTCACTGATGCTGCGGCTATTAAACCGGCCGATTACAGTTTAATAATTCTTTACCAGCTTTCAGCAGGTGAGTTCCCACCGATGAAAAGCTTTATTGCTAAAAGCAAAATGCCGGTTTGGTATATAGTTGGCTCACAAACTAACCTTCAGGCAATCAACAGCGAACAAAATGTGGTCCACATCAGTGCGGGCCGGGCCGAAACACAGGAGGTGATGCCTTTGCCAACAAATGACTTTACAGCATTTACACTGTCCGATTCGGCACGGAAAAAGATTGCAGCCTTCCCGCCATTGATCGCTCCGTTTGGAAGTTATGGAACCGCCGCAGGCACCTCGGTTCTTTTGAAGCAAAAAATAGGCGCTGTAGCAACTACATACCCCTTGCTTGCCTTTGGCGATGAAGCAGGCAGGCGGATTGCCGTATTAACCGGCGAAGGCATCTGGCGTTGGCAATTGTCCGAATTTCAAAACTATGGCAACCGAAATGCAACCGACGAACTGCTGAGCCAAACCGTACAATATTTAACCGCTAATGCCAACCGCCAGCGTTTCCGCGTTTATCCGGCACGTAATGTATTTGATGAGGGAGAAAACGTGATCCTTAATGCGGAGTTATACAACGATGCTCTTGAGTTGATCAACACTCCGGATGTAAAGATAGAACTGAAAAGCGCGGTAGGAAAAAACTATAGTTTCCTGTTTACCCGTACCGGTCAAAGTTACCAGTTGGATGCAGGTACCCTGCCTATAGGCGAGTATACTTATAATGCATCAACACAAAATGGCAAACAGGAGTTTAAAGCCAGCGGCCAGTTCACCATAAAGCCGCTTAACCTCGAAACCCGCCAAAGTGCTGCCAATCATACATTGCTGAACGCCCTCTCCAAACAAAGCGGCGGCCAAATGATCAAACCTGCTCAGATAAACCAGCTTGCAGATCTGATCCGTAAAAACGAAAACATCAAAACGGTGGTGTATGAAGATAAGCATTACAGCGACCTGATAGATATGAAATGGTTGTTTGGACTGATCCTGTTGCTGCTATCAACGGAGTGGTTTTTGAGGAAGAGAGAAGGAGAGATTTAAGAAGAGTCGGGACGGCAAGATATAAGAGTCAAGAAAAAAAGAAAGAAAAAAGGGAGGGCACGTGCGAGGCGCAGCTGAATTGAAAATGTTGATTTAATAAACCATGTCATTGCGAGGAGGCACGACGAAGCAATCTCATAGCTATACAGGGCGGACATGCATTGGCTACGAGATTGCCACGCTACGCTCGCAATGACATGTGTTTTAATTAAAAATAGAGATAATTCATCTTCCGAACACTTGCGGTGAAAACACCGACCACAAGCTAAATATATCCTTATAGCCCCTTTCCCAAGTAGAAATAACGTAATATTCTTACTATAAACCCGGATCAACATCGACCAGCAAATAAAAATCAATAGATTACCATATAAATTTCCACATCATTAATGTCGATCTCTACATCTGCTGCCGGCCTGGATATCTCCGGCAAACATAAACTTTCAGGCCTTGATCATTTACGTGCTTTTGCCATTGTGTTTGTGTTTTTATTCCACTACCAGTTTTACGGTCACCCGGAATGGGAAAATAAAATCGGAAGTTTTGGATGGACTGGTGTCGACTTGTTTTTTGTTTTGAGTGGCTTTTTGATTGCCGGGCAGCTTTTCAGTACTATAGCCCAGGGTAAAAGCATAGCTATAAAAGAGTTTTTTATCAAACGTTTTTTCAGGATCATTCCGCCATATCTTGTTGTTATTGCCCTGTATGCCTTTGTGCCATATTTGCGCGAACGCGAACATTTTGCAGCCCTTTGGAAATACCTGACCTTCACTTTAAACTTTGGGCTCGACCTGCATCAAACCGGTACTTTTACTCATGCGTGGTCGTTATGCGTAGAAGAGCAATTTTACTTAATACTGCCATTAACCTTTTGGTTATTCAACTATTTGAAAGCCGGCAAAAAAGCTATATACCTGATTGCTGCTTTATTTATTGGTGGCTTCGTGATAAGGTATGTCGGCTGGCAATATTTTATTGAGCCTCAGTTCTCCGGGGATGGCATAGGGGCGGTGTGGAACGAGTTTATTTATTATCCAACCTACAACCGGCTCGATGGCTTGCTCATAGGAGTGAGTATAGCAGGTATCTATACTTTCTATCCACACATAAAGGCTAAAGCAGGCAAATACAGCCATGTATTGATACTAACGGGTTTTACAATTTTGATAGTTTCTTATTTTGTAGCTTCACCGCAGGCCACCTTTAGCACCACCATGTGGGGTTTTCCGTTAATTTCTGTAGGATATGGTTTGGTTGTGGCTGCTGTAGTGAGCCCTGGTAATATACTTTATAAGCTCAGGTCAACAATTACCACGCAAATCGCTACGCTCTCCTATGGCATTTATCTTATTCACAAGCTCATGATCCACCTTACACAAAACCTGTTATCGGCGGCAGGTATGGATAAAAACAGTAACCTCATGATGTTGTGTTGTATTATAAGCAGTGTGGCCGGGGCGCTGGTATTGAGGCACGTTGTTGAGAAACCATCGTTAAAGCTTAGAGACAAGGTTTTGCTTAAATGGCAAGGTGGTCAATCGCTAAAACGCGGAGGGGGAATTTTGATGCAGGAAAATCGCTTTTAACACATGCAGATAGAAAAACTATAAATGAAAAATTTTCACACTAATCTTTACTTATTAATCGAATTACACTAATCTTAAATTAATTAAAAATTAGTGTAATTCGATTAATTGTGAATGGTTTGAAAAGCATTCGTGTGGAAATTTTTCAGATGAGATTTATTAAAACAGATCGAATTATTTGAAATCGATTTCCTGAATTTGGATGCCTTACTTCTCCTTTGTTTCCGGCACTACCACGTAAACATCCTCATTTGCTTTTTTCATAAGGTATTTTTCGCGGGCGAACTTTTCCATTTGCTGGGGGTTGGTGGTCAACTCTTTAAGCTCTTTGGTCACCTGGTCGGTTTGCGCTTTGTAGAAATCGCGCTCAAGCCTTAGTTTTTTAACCTGCTGGTGGTATTGGTATTGAGAGAACAGATCGTTCCTGTCAAAAAAAATCATCCATACAACAAAAGCCATAGTAACCAGGAAGAACTTGTTCTTGAAAAGGTCTATAAGGCGTTTCATTGATACCGGCTGTATGATTTTCATTTAAAGCTATTTAATTTTTTCGACGGATACAAATATGCTTATTAACTTATTAACAGGGAAATGTTTTTTGGTGAGTAGTTGATTGGGGTGATTGGGAGAGTGGTTGTTTTTTGGTGAATATTTATCAAGTTGATTGAGTGAGTAGTTGGTTTCTTGGGTGAATGATGATTTTTAAAGTAGACAAACTACTCACCTAATCAACCATTCACCCAATCAACTTAATATTTAACCTCTCTTAGCTCCACTCATGCCGCTGGCTCCACCTGGCCTGCCTGCCTCTGAACGGCTGCCGCCTGATCTTTTATTGCCGCCCGAACGACCATTACCAGCCGAACGGCTATTGCCGCCACCGCTGCCACCAGACCTACGGTTGCCGCCACGACCACCGCTACGCTGACCGCCACCTGAACCACCTTTTTTAGGTGCTTCGTTTATTTTAGCTGCCATAGCCGCCGGACTAAGCGGGTAAGGGTGACCTTCCTCAACCGGGATCTGTTTGGCTATCAGCTTGTGGATATCTTTCAAGAAATCCAATTCTTCGGCATCACAAAATGAAAGTGCTATACCGTTAGCGCCTGCCCGGCCTGTACGGCCAATGCGGTGTACATAGGTTTCGGGTACGTTTGGCAACTCATAGTTAATAACGTGGGTAAGATCATCAATATCAATACCACGTGCTGCAATATCTGTAGCTATTAATACACGGGTTGTGCGGTTTTTAAAGTTGGTTAAAGCCCGCTGCCTTGCATTTTGTGATTTATTACCATGAATGGCTTCGGCAGTGATACCTACGCGGTTAAGGTCTTTAACTACTTTATCTGCACCATGTTTGGTACGGGTAAATACCAGTGCCGTTTTGATTTCCTTGTCTTTCAGGATATGGATCAGTAATGACTTTTTATCGCCCTTATCAACATAGTAAACTGCTTGTTGGATGGTATCGGCAGTGGAAGAAACCGGGGTAACTTCAACTTTTTCCGGATTATTCAGGATACTGTCGGCCAGGCTTTGGATCTCTTTCGGCATTGTGGCCGAAAAGAACAGCGTTTGCCTTTTTGCCGGTACTTTGGCAATGATCTTTTTAACATCGTTAACAAAGCCCATATCCAGCATGCGGTCGGCCTCATCCAATATCAGGAATTTAACATGCTCCAGGTGAACATAACGCTGATTCATAAGGTCGAGCAGGCGGCCCGGGGTTGCTACTAAAATATCAACGCCGCGACGCAAAGCATCAACCTGGGGGTTTTGTGATACCCCGCCAAATATGACCAGGTTTTTAAGGCCTGTATGTTTGCCGTATGCGGTAAAGCTTTCGCCAATTTGCAGTGCAAGCTCGCGGGTGGGGGTTAAAACCAATGCTTTAATGGTTTTTTGCTCTTTGTGAGCTATCCTGTCCTGGTGTAATAACTGTAGGGTAGGGATAGCGAAAGCCGCGGTTTTGCCAGTGCCTGTTTGGGCACAGCCAAGTAAATCCTGGTGTTGTAATATGATAGGAATGGCTTGCGCCTGTATTGGTGTAGGTGTAGTATAGCCCTCTGTTTTTAAAGCCTTGAGGATAGGCTCAATTAAATTTAAATTTTCGAATGACATTTGATCTTTTGTAATATATAATGTGCTAACGCGAAAGCATAAGCGGATCTGAAGAGTTTGCTGGGCTCAAAACCGTAAGCGAACGGGTAATTAGCCGCAAAGATACGCTTTTTATTGTTAAGAAAATTTTAAGCCTTTATGAGGTAGTGTCTTAGTTTGAAAATTAAAGGATACCCTGGCAAATATACAGGTAAGGGTTCTCTGGTGAATTATTATATTTGTGAAAGCGCTTATCTTATGGAGATTGGTAATAACATCCCAAATCTATATTTCAGGTCGAAAAAGATTTCGTTAATGATATTGGCGGTAACGGCCATCATTTGCTCCCGGGCGTTATTTTTCTTTTTCTATGATCCAGAAGGCCCGAATCTTCTTATTGTTACAGGCCTGGCACTGGCGGTATATCTTTTATCATCGGCGGCCTATATATTCAGCCCATCCAAAGTAAGTGGTATTAAAAGACTTTCGGCAGCAATTTGTATCCAAATACTATTGGTTATTGGCCTCTATTTTTGCATGAAGTAGTTTCAGCTATAGCCTGAATATTGAATTAAATTCGTGTAAAACGAAAAATTTCCACCGGCTTAATAATCAATTAGTGTATGATTTATTTAGGCAGGCGATGTTTCTGCCGCATCCGCAGCCAGCTTCTTTCTTTTGGCATCGCGGTCTTTTTGCCATGATTCCAGCAGAATGAGGCCCATGCCTATCATGATAGATACGTCGGCCACGTTGAATACGCCCGTTTGGAAGATCTTGAAATTCATGTGCATAAAGTCGGTTACGCTACCATATAGCATTCTGTCGTACAAGTTGCCTGCGCCGCCGGCAATAACCAAAACAATGCCTGTGGTAGTTAATTTACCTATCGAAGGTTTTAACATCACATAAAAAACGCCAAAGGCAAGCGCCAGTAAAGGCAATAATGATAACAGGATAAATTTCCATGGGTTTTGCAGCGAATCGCCAAGGCTTAAAAAAGCGCCTGTATTTTCGGCATGCAGAATGGTGAAGAAGTTTTTGATAACAAAAATGTTATCGCTGATGTGGATATGCTCCCTTACGTAAATTTTAGTAACCCTGTCAAGCCCAATGCTTACAACCAATATCAGCACTATACCCAATATCCTCAAAATCCCTTTTCTGTTCATTAGTTTATTTTAACAATTTTAATATAACGTAACTGCTTTGGTTTAATTATATGGCTTTGATTGAGGGGGCAAAGGTATAAATAAATATGTGATTGAAACAGATAACTATAATAACATACGTTTATCAGGCTGTCATGCTGAGGTCCTCGAAGCATGGTGGGCTGGCCTTTCCGCGCGAGTCTTCGACAGGCTCAGACTGACACCCCCCTTGTGTCATTTTACCTTCTGGCCCGACGGATTTAAACACTCAGGGTACCAATAGGCCCTTCTTTAAACAAAAAAAGGCCATCTGCATAACACAGATGGCCTTTTCAGCATCAAAAGATTATTTTTTAAAGTATTTGAAATCTTTACCGATGAATTTAGCGTTAGCGCCTAATTCTTCTTCGATACGTAACAACTGGTTGTATTTAGCGATCCTGTCTGAACGTGAAGCCGAACCAGTTTTGATCTGACCGCAATTTAATGCTACAGCAAGATCTGCAATGGTTGAATCTTCAGTTTCGCCCGAACGGTGGCTCATTACTGAGGTGAAACCGTTAGTTTGTGCTAAAGTAACTGCGTTGATAGTTTCGGTTAATGAACCAATTTGGTTTACTTTTACCAGGATCGAGTTAGCAATACCTTCGCTAACACCTCTTTGTAAACGTTTAGTGTTGGTTACAAATAAATCGTCACCTACTAACTGTACTTTTTTACCGATTTTGTCGGTTAAGATTTTCCAGCCTTCCCAATCGTCTTCGGCCATACCGTCTTCGATAGAGATAACAGGATATTTAGCTACTAATTCAGCAAGGTAATCAGCTTGCTCAGCGCTGGTACGGATAGCACCTTTTTCGCCTTCAAATTTAGTATAGTCGTATTTGCCATCTTTGTAAAACTCAGATGCAGCACAGTCAAATGCGATGAAGATATCTTCACCCGCTTTGTAACCTGCTTTTTCAATAGCTTTCAAAATGGTTTCAACACCATCTTCAGTACCTTCAAAAGTTGGAGCAAAACCACCTTCGTCACCTACTGCAGTTGATAAGCCACGGTCATGAAGGATCTTTTTCAGGTTGTGGAATACTTCAGTACCCCAACGTAAAGCCTCAGAGAATGAAGGAGCGCCAACCGGCATGATCATAAATTCCTGGAAAGCAATAGGGGCGTCAGAGTGTGAACCACCGTTAACGATGTTCATCATCGGGATTGGAAGCGTGTTAGCATTTACACCACCAATGTAGCGGTATAAAGGCTGGCGGCTTTCCTGAGCAGCAGCTTTAGCTACAGCTAATGATACACCTAATATAGCGTTAGCACCAATTTTACCTTTGTTTTCAGTACCGTCAATCTCGATCATTAAAGCGTCGATAGCATTTTGATCAAACACATCGATACCTTTTAATTCAGGAGCTAAAATTTCGTTTACATTTTCAACGGCCTTTAAAACGCCTTTGCCCATGTATTTTGATTTGTCGTTGTCGCGAAGTTCAACAGCTTCGTGAACGCCGGTTGATGCACCTGATGGTACAGCAGCGCGACCGAATGCGCCGTTTTCGGTTAAAACTTCTACCTCAATAGTAGGGTTACCGCGCGAATCTAAGATCTGGCGGGCATGCACATCAATTATTATGCTCATAGTGAATTGTCAGAGTGTGGTTTGAATGAATACTATTAATAACGGCGGCTAAGTTAATGTGTAAATAAGGAAAACGCAATTGAAATTTTGTATTTGTAACGATTATTAGCTGATTGCGGTGTTATTTAACATGAATTTAATATAGAATGGTCGATTTTTTCACAAAAAGAGATGATGTCTGAACCGGAATTAAACGAATTTATTGAATATATGGGATTTTAAACCGCTTAAGTTCCGTAACTCGTTTAATTTCAGTTCTGCGGTCAATGCCCTTACTACTTTATCCGCCACTATCCCCGCTGTCGTGTCCTCACGACAGCATGCGTAAATTATATTGAAGCTGGTTAGTTGCCGTGGGGACACGGCAACGGGAAGAGTATGTATCTGAACCATGAGTTTTAGGATCAAGGGATTACCGGATTGAATCATCATATAGTCGTAAATCATGAAGATCCTTAAATCCTAAAAATCATGGTTCAGAAGTATGGCATTGCCTGCGGCCCGCGCTATCCGCTCATACTGCACAAGGCCTTAATCACGGGCCGGTATCTGCTACTATCGCTAATGCTGGCTTTATGGTAAATAACAACCTATCCCCGCTGTCGTGTCCCCACGACAGCATGCGTAAATTATATTGAAGCTGGTTGGTTGCCGTGAGGACACGGCAACGGGGTGGAACGGGGAAAAATTAATCACTCGTAGTAGGCACATGTTCGCGCTGTACTGCATTTTTGCGCTGGATGCGGTACATCAGGATCAGCATAATATTATCCTTATCGCTTTTGGCTGTGGCCGAATAATTATACTGGTTGATCCAGCCGGCCTGCAAGATCCATGATTTGTCAAATTGGTAGCCCAGCGCTGCCGAAATCCGGTTACGCTCAAAGTTAGGGACTTTGTTGTTCAGGAATACTTCGTCAAAGGCAGAAATAAACCAGGTTTTAGCCACAATTTTGGTATTGTTCAGCGGTACAAATACGTTGAGCCTGTAGCGGAAACGGTTACGGTAATCTCCGTTAACCCAGCGTTGTTCTACCCGGTAACGGTGTTCCAGTTTTATGCGGTACAAAAACTGGTTGCTGGTGATCTGCTCCCAAAAGCGGGTTTCGTTAATGGTAGGGCCTTTGCCAACATCCATATAATCGAAGGTGCTGTAATGACCGGTGCCTAAAAGCGCAGTGAAGTTTTTATCAATATCGTAACTTATACCCGCCTTTGCTTCATAGTACTGAAACTGGCTGAATACATTATTTGTACGGGTTTGAAACTCGGTATAGCCGCCCCATTTATGGGTGCTGTCGCCGGGGAGTACAACGGTAACTATACCCCAGGTGCCTACTTTTGAATCCTGTGCCTTAACGGTAATTGAACATATAGTTAACAAAAAGAATACTAAGGCAGTAAAACTAACTGGTTTGATTGTCATTACAGAGATTGTTTCTGCAAAGATATTTCCTAAATGTTATCTGAATGTTAATATTAACATGCTTAATGTTAAGTTAATGTTAAGCGATTAGGTGCGGATTCTATTGGTAATACGGTTGCAGACTTACAAAGCTCTTAAAACTCCGTAAGCCTGTATTGTACAATTTTTCATAAGGATGAAGCAAAGAGGCGGCGATGTTGCCAATCTGCAAGTCTCAAATTCCTGACTCTTATTTCTAAAAGTCTTGCATCTTTCCCACTACTCCCATTTAAACGTTTTCACCGCCACAGCATAGATCCCGATAAACCAGGCAAAGAGTATCAGCAGCTGATGGGTAACATCGCCCAAACCGGCCCCTTCAAAGGCTACTTTACGCATCGCGTCATTTAAATGGGTAAGCGGCAATGCTTTACTAATGTACTGGAGCCAGGTAGGGAACGCGGTGATAGAAAAAAATGTACCCGAAAGCAGGAATTGTGGCAAGGTGATAATATTGGAAAGTGGTGGCACCGAGCTTTCGTTTTTGGCAATGCCGGATACGGTAAAGCCAAAGCCCATAAAAATGATCAGTCCGATGGCTGAAAGTACCAGCATGTTTAAAACTGTTGTAACGCCGTGGATCAGCGTAAAACCAAAGATGTAATGGCCCACCAGTATAATAAATAGTGAACCCAGCAGCGAAAAAGCCAGCCTTGCAATAGCCTCGCCCAAAACAATACTGTAACGCTTAACCGGTGTGGCAAAAAAGCGCTTGATAACCAGCGTTAACCGTAAGCTCAGGAATACGAAGGCTGTACCAAAAACGCCGCTGCTTAACAACGAAAAACCCAACTGACCCGGTAATATAAAGTCGATATATTTATACGGGCGACCGCTTATAGTTTCCTCTTTAAGATCGATCAATTTAGGTACCTGAACCGTGGTGTATGATTGGATACGCTTCAACTCTTCCGATTGAATGCGGTAAAAGATGTTGTTCAGGGCTGATTTTAGTACGCTACCCTTATCACCCGATGCCTGGCTGTACTGCACGTGAACGGTCATGGCCGCTGGTGGGGCAAATGGCTTAAGGTCAAGAACTGCATCGATATTTCCCTTTGCCAGGTTTTTGCTCATCTCATCGGCGGTTTGATCATTGATGAGGTGCATGATCTTGTTTTTTTTCAGCGCCATGTAAACCGGGTTATTGGCCGAGGTATCGCTGCCTTTGGCAACGCCCACATCTATCGACATACCGCCCCCGCCAATGTTGGCAAAAACAATAATAAATATTAACGGGAAAGCCAGCGTAAACACCACCGCCGAAGGGCTGCGTAATATCGACCGGAAACTTGCCCGGGCAATAGCCAGGGTTGCTTTTGTATTGCTGTATGGTTTTTGGTTCATTAGTTCACTTGTTCATTGGTTCATTGGGCCTTGTTTGCCTGGGTATTTACTGCCTGCTGCAAACTCAATACTGCATACTGGCTCCCCCTTCAGGGGGCTGGGGGGGCTACCCTTCCCGCCATTCTTTACCTGTAAGGTTGATGAATACATCCTCCAGGTTGGCCAGTTTTACCTGTTTTTTGCGTTCGAAACCGGAGGCTACCAGTTCGTCGATAAAATGGTCGGGGGTGTCAATGCCGATGATATAGCCGTTGTCTACAAAAGCAACACGGTCGCATAACACTTCGGCTTCATCCATATAATGGGTTGTGATCACTACGGTGGTCCCCTGGTCGCGGATCTCGCGGATCAAATCCCATAGGTTACGGCGGGCCTGCGGGTCGAGGCCGGTTGTGGGTTCGTCCAAAAATATGATCCTTGGGTTATTGATCAGTGTGGTGGCGATAGAAAAACGTTGTTTTTGCCCTCCGGACAGGTCTTTATATTTCGCTTTCGCTTTATCGGTAAGGGCAACCTTTTCCAGCATTTCCATTGGCGTTTTATCAATGCCATACAAGCCCGAAAATAGTACGATCAGTTCCGACAGGTTGAGATTGGGATAATAACCCGCAGCCTGTAATTGTACACCTATGCGTTTTTTAATGCTATCGGTATCGGTTTCAATATCGAAGCCATCAACAATGATGCTGCCGGAGGTTTTATCACGAAGGGTTTCAATAATTTCGAGGGTGGTTGTTTTGCCGGCACCGTTAGGGCCAAGCAGGCCGAAGATCTCGCCTTCATAAACTTCAAAACTAATGCCTTTAACGGCTGCAAAATCGCCATAGTTTTTTACCAGGTTGTTTACAGTGATGATAGGTTGTTTTGTCATAGGGTAAAAATGCATCAGATTAATGAAATAACCATGAGTTTTTCGGTGAAGTACATAATTTTTACGGTGAAAGGAAGTTGAAAGACGGGAAAGACGCCTTTTTTATTTAAGTGATTTCTTGACCGTTTAGCCGTTCAACATTTCTCCCTTTAATGCTAAATTAGCCGCCATGATCAGGAAAGATAATTTCACCCTTCCCGGCGCCAAGGGGCGGCCAATGCTTATTGATGTTACCTACGATGATGTTTTTAAAAACGCACCGCTGGTAGTTTTTGCCCATGGCTTTAAGGGATTTAAAGATTGGGGTACACATGATCTTTTGGCCCGGTACTTTGCCGAAAAAGGTTTCCGTTTCCTGAAATTTAACTTTTCGCATAATGGCACAACGCCCGCCAATCCCTTAGACTTTGCCAATCTGACTGCCTTTGCCGATAATACCGTCTCTATCGAACTGGAGGATCTCGACACCATTATTGATTTTGCCTGCAGCGGCGCAAGCATCCCGGTTGCAAACGGAGTGTATTTAATAGGGCATAGCATGGGAGGAGGTGTAAGTATTATCAAAACTGCCGAAGACGCCCGCATCAAAAAGCTGGTGAGCATGGCTTCTATATCCGGTTTCCGGAACTTGTGGCCTAAACAAATAGAGCAGCAATGGCGCTTGCAAGGAGTTTTTTATTTCGAAAATAAACGTACCGGTCAGCAGATGCCTGTCAAATCGACCTTGTTGGATGACCTCGACAAGCACCCGCTCAGGCTGGATATTATCAGGCAGGCGAGTTTGATAACCCAACCATGGCTCATCGTTCATGGTGATGCCGATCCTACGGTGCCTGTAAGTCACTCACAACAACTTCACGAAGCTAATCCTGCTGCCGAATACATCGTACAAAAAGGGGCCGATCATACTTTTGGTGGTGAACATCCTTTTACAGGTGACGCTTTGCCGGCTTCGCTGATTGAGTTTTGTGATACAGCAATATCATTCTTAAGTAAATAAAGGTTGAGCCGCTTCAACCATTCGTAACTTTTTTGCGTTAGTTATATCATACCTGATATAAGTACTATAATTGCTACTATGAGTTTACCCGCATCGCGTAAAAAAGGACGAAAATATCAAAATACTATACCCACTGACGAGGCCGGTTTTGGCAAAATGATCCCGATTTTGAGGGAATATATGAACAACAAAGCCGAGAATACACCTAAAAAAACATTAGGCCCTTTTAAAACGGATCCGGCGGTTTTCGATACTCCTCCGGCATCGGGGTTGCGCATTACCTGGATCGGCCACTCCAGTATCCTGATCGAGATAGATGGTAAACGTATCCTTACCGACCCGGTTTGGAGCGACAGGGTTTCGTTTTCACAATCATTCGGGCCGAAGCGGTTTTTTAACCCACCGATAGCTTTAGAGGATCTACCTCCGCTTGACGCTGTGATCCAGTCGCATGATCATTATGACCATTTGGATAAGGCTACCATTAAGTTTTTTGCTGATAAAAACATCCCCTTTTTCTGTTCGATGGGGGTAGCGCAATATCTAACCGGTTGGGGTATGGCAGCCAATTTTATCACCGAAATGGATTGGGGCGACAGCGCGATGATCGGTAACGAAATTGTACTTACGGCAACACCGTCACGCCACTTTTCGGGCAGGGGAATTATCGGGCGGAATGAAACGCTTTGGTCGTCATTCGTGTTCAAAGGCCCGAAGCATAATATTTATTTTGGTGCCGATTCCGGGTACTCGCCCGAATTTAAGGCGATAGGAGAGGCTTTTGGCCCGTTCGATCTGACCATGCTGGAGATAGGTGCTTACGGAAAATTCTGGCCGGATATTCATATGGGGCCGGATAATGCTTCAAATGCCCATCTCGATCTGAAAGGCAAATTGATGATGCCTATACATTACGGCACGTTCAATCTTGCCCCGCATGCCTGGTACGAGCCTGTTGAATGGTTAGTGCCGATGGCCAAGCAAAAACACATCGATTTATTTGTACCCAAGCCCGGTGAACCAACCGAAGTAAAAGGTGCTTATAATTCTGATTGGTGGAAGGAATATTTATCTTAGTGGGCATTTTCACCACACGTCATTGCGAGGTACGAAGCAATCCCCGATTGGCAGGTTCGCCCTGTATAGTTCGCGATTGCTTCGTGCCTTATAATGACGTGATTGTAAGTTATTGATTATCAATAGTGTTTTTTAAACACGTCATCACATTTTTTTTCAGGATTGCCCTGATGGTTACTCGCAATGACGTTATAGTTCATAATCCATGTCCCAATCCTACATATTAGTCATCAACGGTAAACCCGAAGGTCCTTTTACCATTCCCGAGCTCAAAGCCCGCGGCATTAAGCCCGGTGATTTTGTAAAGACCGACGATATGGTGGATTATAAGGAAGCCCATGAAATTGCCGAATTAAGGGAATTATTCGGTTTTGCCAGGCCTAAATTGCTCATGCAATATTACGGTAGTTTTGACCAGCGCTGGCTGGCCTCGGCGTTGGATTGGTTTATCCTGTTTGGTGTGTTTGTTTTACTTGCAGCAATTGCGGTGTTCCTGTTCATTACAGATAAGCAGGAGCGCATATATGCTTCAATTGGTATAGTTGCTTTTACGCCTATCGGTAAATTTATTTATAATGTTGTGATGGAGAGCTCGGTTAAACAAGCTACTTACGGCAAGCAGATGCTTAAGATAAAAGTGGTTGATATGGACGGCAACCGGATCACTGTTGCCAAAGCCATAGGCCGTAACCTGGCCAAAATATTTTCGGTACTAACCTTTTTTATCGGCTACCTGATAGCATTTTTTAATAAGCAACAACAGTGTTTACATGATATGATTGCAGGTACGCTGGTGATTAAGGAAAGGTTGGTGTGAGGGCAGTTTTATTATTTCAGCTTTACTAATTTATACTTCAATTTATCCAGCATCAGCAACGATGAATCAGCGTTTGGTTTGGTATCATATAGCTTTAGTGTATCGCTATCAAATTTAAAGGAATAGGATCGATAAATTTTCTTATCAGATACAAAGCTTATCTCGTCGAGGTTATCCATTGGTTCCATATTAAGATCAACAAGTACAGAATAGGTTTTAAAATCTTTAAATCCTGTTACATTCCCATTTATATTAAATACCACAGGCTGACTCGTTGCGGTATCAAGCAATGTATATCTTCCAATCATAAGAGCCTTGTTAACTGCACGGTCAAACCCTTCGTTAACCGCCATGATTTTTTGGCCATTTGCCCTTATGAATTGATAGGCTTTTATTTTATTTTTTACACCTGGATAGTAAACAGTAAGAACGGTATCGCCATGATTGACGGCAACGCTGAGCTCTCCTTCTCCAAATGTGATCGATGATGGTCTTTTTCCTGCTTTAAAAGATAATGTTATATCACCTCCTTCATGGTTGTTCCAACCGGCATGTACTGTAATGACATTGTCTGTCATCTCGGTTGTGTCGATAGTGAAAATTGTTATACCTGATGCCTCATCTATCGTCGCCATGGGGGATTTTGTTTCAGTTACTTTGTCTATATAAGCCTTTTTTACCCAGGTGCCCTGCAATAGTGGTCTGAATTTTGCAATTAAAGGATTTGATTTTTCGATGCTTTTGGAGTTAGCAGCCGTATCTGTTGAAGCTTGTTTGGTAGTCCTTTTACAAGAAAAAAGGAAGATAAGCGTTAAAAGCAAAAAGTAATTTTTCATTGTGAATAGATAAAGGCGGGTGAGGCTGTTGGATATCGAATTATAGCGTTATTTAGTCCTTATCAGTCTGTATTTCAAATCTCCCCATTTTAAATGAAGCGAGTCGGCGCTGAAATCAATATTGTAAATATTTAAGGTATCACGGTTTGTTTTAAATAGATAGTCTTTCTGTTTTTGAGTGCCAATATTAAAGCTAAACTGATCCAGGTCGTTTTGCGGACCGGCCACGAAATCGGTATTAACATAATAGGTTTCACAATCCGGAAAGCCATTTACTTTACCATCGTTAGTGAACGATATTTTAGATGTTACTCCATTAGCATCAAGCATCTCATATTTTCCGCTGATGAGCAGCTTGTTGGTAATGTAAGATATACCGTATCCCATATCATTGTCTACTTGTTTAGCTAAAACCCTGGTGTATTTTACACTGTCTGTAACTTGATTGTTTTTATTATAATGATAAAGCACCAGGCTGGTATCGACGCCTGCTATCTGATAACCGATCTCATAAAAATTACTCCTTACTTTGTAGTCAACCCAATTGGTTTTTAATGAATTTGGTCGATGTCCCGGCTTGAAAAATATCGTAAAGCTTGTTCCCTCATGGTTATTCAAACTTACGCCAACTATCGTGCTGTCTTTTTCTGTGGAATCTAAATTGATTGCAAGTGCTGAAGCCCCGGTTAATTTTTTTGATGAGATATAAGGAGATTTAGTGCGGCTGAGATCGGTTATGTAATCGCTTGTTAACCAAATACCTTCTATAAATGGTTTAAATTGTTGCAAAAGAGTTGAGTGGGTATCCACGCTTGTTCTCTGTAAAACACTATCAGAAACAGGTGCTTTAGTTTTGCTTTTACAGGATATAAGGGCAATAAGAATTAGAATAAGCAAGCTGCTGTTTTTCATAATTTGTTATAAGGTTCTATCCGGCTAAGATATATAAATTCAGTTTGAGACTATTGGCTGCACAATATTTATCCTTTATGCACAGGTAGCCTAATCTCAACATATTCACTAAATTTGCATCATATTAATTTCCATCATTGATGAATACTGATGCTATTAAAGTGCTGCCCGGCCGTTATTGTAATTCGTTAACCGAATATTCACGCTTTGTTACCCGCGAGGTTAATATTGGTGACGTGCCTATGGGCGGGAATAATCCAATCCGCATACAAAGCATGACCACTACTGATACCATGGATACTATTGGTACGGTGGAGCAATCTATCCGGATGGTTAATGCCGGCTGCGAGTATGTGAGGATCACTGCCCCCAGTATTAAGGAAGCCCAAAACCTGGCCGAAATAAAAAAACAACTTCGTGCCCGTGGTTATACTGTACCACTGGTAGCTGATATTCACTTTACCCCAAACGCTGCCGAGGTTGCTGC
>NZ_DASVOB010000466.1:0-17330 GCF_036383575.1 Mucilaginibacter sp. | reverse complement strand
AGTAATCAGATTGCTCATGTCCGTTAGTTTTTAGGTACAGTTACGCTGGCATTCATACCGGCGCTTAAAAAATCGACAGCTTTGTTATCAATTTTAATTTTTACGGGGATGCGCTGGGCTATCTTCACAAAGTTACCGGTTGAGTTATCGGGAGGCAATAATGAAAAACGTGAACCTGTAGCCGGTGATAATGAAAGGATCTCCCCTTTTATTTTCCTGTCGGGATAGGCATCCGTAGTAATCTCAACCCCTTCGCCAATGCGCATATTGTGTAACTGGGTTTCCTTAAAGTTGGCTACAACCCAAAGACCGGTTTCTTTGTCAACTATATATGCAAGCGTTTGTCCAAGCTGGATCTGCTGACCCGGCTGAATAGTTCTTTTACCCATTTTACCATCATAAGGCGCAGTAACAACGGTATAAGAAACATCAAGTTTATTGCGCTGCAACACCAGCTCACGGCGTTTGATCTCCGAAAGCACCGGCGAGATCTGTGAGCGGCTATCATTGACTTTTGATAATGAAGCCTGGTAGTTATTTAACGATGCCTGGTAATCTGACCGGGCTACATCAAGCGCGCTTTGCACATTCTCCAGTTGTTGCTTGGTTGCCGATTCAGCATCATATAGTTTGGTGAACCGTTCAAATTCTTGTTGGGCTTTAACTAATTTGGCTTTAGTAGCGGCTATCTGTGCCTTGTTTACTTCAGCAATTTTCCCGGCCGTTTCTACATTACTTTCCAGTACGCTCACCTGTTCACGGGCATTTTGCAGGCCTGCGCCTGCTTCTTCCTGCTGTATTTGATATTCACGGTTATCGATAACAAGCAGGGTATCCCCTTTTTTCACGTCCTGGTTTTCATCGTACCTAATTTCCTTAATAAAACCGCTTACACGGGCTGTTATTGGGTTAATGTAGGCCTCGACCTGGGCATCATCGGTTTCTTCATAACTGTACAGGTGCACCAGCGTTATAATGCCCCATATTAATAAGCCGGTAGCAACTATGCCGGCTATCCACGTGGTTATTTTCGTTATTAACTTATCAGTTGCGGTATAAGTGTTTATATGTTTGTTCATGATTAAAGTTTCCCGGTTACGTTTTGTAATTGATAATATTGAAGTTGAGCGGCTATCCTGGCAGCGGCCAGGTCAAAGCGGGTTTGTAATAACTGCGTATCGGCATCAAGCAGATCAGTTATCAGCGAAAGCTGGTTGAAATAGGTATTATTAACAATACGCCTGTTTTCAGTGGCTTGCTGAACATTGGTTTTGCTCACATCTACCCTGTTCAGTGCTTCCTTGTACCTAAGCCATGCTTCGTTAACCTGCTGACGGATGCCATCCTCAGTTTCGGCGTGTTCAATTTCCTGGCTTTCCAGATCCAGTCTTGCAACTTTCACTTTGTGGCTATTATGATAAAAAGATGAGATAGAAAAAGAAGCTTTTACACCTGCAAAACCCAACCCGTACAAACTTGGCGAATACGGGTAAAACAGGATCTGTGGATAGCTGTAATTATAAGCAGCAAACAAGCCTATCTTTGGAGATACATTGGCTTTAACGTTCTTCAGCTTGAGTTTGCTTAGTTCTGTTTCCTGTTCGGAGATTTTAAGCTGATAGGCATTTTTTCCGGCATCAGTCAAATACTCATCGTAGGATTCATTCCCTGTTGTATCCAGCTGAACAGCTTCAACGGGATCTACCCGCTGATCATCAGGCAAGCCTATCAGGATATTTAATTTTTGATTGGCTATCGCCAGATCATTGTCTAACTGTACTAACGAAAGTTTTTGTTTGGAGAGTTTGAGTTCTGCTCTTAAAACATCGCTTTTCAATACAACACCGTTCTTTTGCAGGGTCTTGATCTGCAGCAATTGCTTTTCCTGTGCGGCGATGTCTTTTAACAACAGATCTTTAAAAATTATGCTGCGCTGCATATCTAAATAATAGGCAGCAGCACGCAGTTTCACTTCAGATACGGTTAACTTCTGCTGCTCGCCTGCTATATTGTTTTCGCGTTTACGGGCGTCAATTTCCAGGTTGGTTTTATTGCCATTGTAAATGTTCAGGTAAGCTTCACCGCCTACGGTGTAGGTGGTATGCAAAACCGGAAACTGCGTTGGCGTATTGAAAATACCGTTTTCGTAAACCGGCATATTGCTCACACGGGCGTACTCGCCGTTAATACCGATCTCTGGCAAACGCTCCGCTTTGGCATCTTTGATGGCCTCCGCACTGCTTGTTACACGTAATTGTCTAATTTGTACAGCTTTGCTGTTAATGGCTGCTTTTTGCCAAACCTGGGCTATGGTTAAGGAAAGGTTTTTACTGGTATCAGCAATGGGTTGTTGGGCCTTTAACGAAAAAGCCGACAACAAAACTGGCAACAAGGCCAGGTAAAATTTACTATTAAAGTTCATGGTGATTTAATAATACAAAGGTCGGCACTTGGTAAAAGCTTATTTTATTTAAATTTGCCAAATGCTTATTCATTCCAGCCAAAACATAGATGCGCTTACCGCCGAAAGCTTTTTCAGGGATATAGATCAATACCCCGAATCGGTTTATGTAATTAACTGGAAAACAGAAAGGAACTTCCCCAACCACAGTCACAAAAAAGGGCAACTGATTTATATTGAAGGTGGGATAGCCTATATTCACCTAACCGATAAGACTTTGGTGATCCCGGCGAGGCATTATGTGTGGATCCCCGGAGGAATGATGCATTTTGTGGAAATGCACAAATCAGCAATTACGCGCACGGTGTATTTTTACTGGCACGATGATGAAAGTAACCCTTTTTACACCAAAGGCGGCATCTACCCTATCAACAATTTATTATTGCAGATGCTTATATATTCCGAACGCTGGAATGGTGATGTGCAACCCGATGAACAGGCATTTCATTTTTTAGCGGGAATAAAAGCGATCCTGCCTGAGATCAGCAAAAAAGCTTTACCGGTAGCCTTGCCCACTACCGACAATCCCAGAATGCACCCGGTATTGGATCATATGAATGAAAATGCTTTTGAGCCTTTAACGCTTTCGTCAGTAAGCGAGGAAACTGGTTTCAGCGAAAGGACACTCTCCCGCCTGTTCCAATCAACCCTGCATACTTCTTTTTTACAGTACTTTAAGCTATTAAAAATGGTTAAAGCCATTGAATTGATGCTGCAAACCGATATGTCGATGAGCGAGATCGCTTATAAACTGGGCTACAATAGTCTATCTGCTTTCAGTGCCATATTTTATCAGCTAACTAATATCAGGCCATCGGAGTTTGCCAAGCAGCTGAGATAATTACATTAACCGTTCTAATATCCTGATACTTGCATCGCTCACATCGCTGTCTTTAAAAACCTTGGTTTCAAAAACCTCTTTGCACCATTTGATCACTTTATCGTCGGGATACTTTTGGATCTCGGCATTTAACCAGTTAATTGCTGCCGCACGGCCATCTAATTTTTCAATAGCCCAGGCCGTAACCAAATGATTGGCCGAAAGGAAATTACTTACCGTATTATCAATTTGAGGCTTAAAGGCTACGATCTTATGCAGGGCTTGCGTGGCTTCATCTGCTTTTCCCATTTTTGTATAGCACAAATAGATCATCCAATCTTCCAGGCGCTCATCAATATTTTCGGCATAAGGTTTACCTACGCCCAGATTTGCCGGCCACTTTTTGGCATCGCCAATATAATCTAAAGCTGTTTTGTAGTTTTTAGTGCCCATCTTTTGAACCGCCCGCATTAATTCGGTTTCACGGTATAACTCACGACCGATAGTTGCGCCTTCAAACGGTAAAATATCAATCCGCGATAAAAGCTTGCCACATTCACTATAGCGCTTATTGAGCAGCAATGTTTTGGCATACAACATGCCTATGATATAATTATCAGGATGTGATTTATAAAACGGCTCAACAGTAGTTAATGCTTTGACATATTGCTTATTATTAACATAATACTCGCCAAGCAACTTGTTGTAGCGCCAGCCTTTATCAAGCTTGGCCGCCGTGTTTAGATCGGCCCGAACATCGTCGCCTGCTTCGATGGCAGCTCTTGCCGCATAAAAAGGTGCAAAATCGGGCAGGTTGCCGCATTCAGCAAACAGTTTTTTGCTCTCATCAATACGATTACGGTCTTTATAAAGCAGCGCAAGGAAATACTTTGGCTTCCAGTCATTGCTTTGTTGCATAGCCCATTGCAACACTTCTTCATCACTGTTGCGGAAAGGGAACACAAATGCAGTAGTAGCTGCATTGGCTTTATTTAACGCCTCACTAAATGGTTTTGCCTGCTTATACTGCAAAAAGGCCAGTTTATAATGCACAAGCGCATTGGCTGGCGAAAGCTTTAAAACGTTTTCACTTTCTACGGTACAGCCATTATGATCGTACAGATCCGTCAGATCGAGGTAACTTTCAATAGGCTGCTCATTTCGAATCATTGAGGTAAACGCACTTTTAGCAGCTTCTGATGATTGCCATAGATACTGCTCAAAGCGGGCAAAGTGATTAAGCGGTTCGTAGGCCAGTATCGTATCTAAAACCTGTTCGGCATTTTTTCGCTCGTTCAAATGGCGGTAAGCTATGGCTTGCACCTGTAGCGAAGACACATCGTATCTGTTAAAATCCAGAGCCTTTGAAGCAAACTCCAGAGCCTTTATATCGTTCTTTTCTTTTAGATATAAACTACCTAAAGCTGAGTAAGCAGCATTGCGGTATTCAACAGATAAACCGGCCATATCAAAACCATCTTTAGCATCAGTCACATTACCCAGCTGCGCATTGATAGTGCCATAATAGTAGTTTGCAGCGCCATCATTGGCATTGATGCTCAAAGCAGTTTGGGCAAAAGCCAAAGCCTCGGCATAGCGCATATTACGGTACATCAATGCTGCCGATTGTACCAAAGCAGGTAAAAAGTATGAATCTTTCTTTAATGCTACCTGCAGTTTTTCTTCAGCTTCGGGATACATTTTTTGATCCATGAATTCCTTCCCCTGAGTATATAACCCATAAGCGCTGTTCCAGTCGAAATCTTTTGGCAAATCAACCGGACGACTGAGGTTATCAGCTTCAGGCTTTGAATTATAGATCAGTTTATTAGCACCCAAAGTTACCAGCACATCGCCGGCATCTGCTTTAACCGAATCGGCAAATAACTGTAAAGGGCTTAAGCTTATTTTTTTACTGTAAATCACCCTATCGCCCTGTTTTACAGTTAGCGTATCGGCAATCAGTTGAACTGGGTTGAAATAGAGTTTCAACCAACCACCCTCTGCCTTAACATTAAGCGCGCCATAGTTATTGGCCTGCACAAAACCTTTGGTTTTCAATACCGGATACCAATATTCTGTCCAGGTATCTGAAGTGCCCGGCGCAAAGCCTTTGTGCTTGAACGGCGTAAATGTGCTCTTAGCAGCAGTTTGATTAAACAGCCTCCCCGACTGAATTTCGGAATATTGACCATCGTTATCAGTAAGCTGTTTTTCCCAGATCATGCCCTGATCTGATAATCCCCAGATCCAGATCTTTTTACCGGCTTTATCTTCGTGACCGCCATAACGGGCCATACCAAAATCATCGTTGTGCCAGTAAGCACCAAAAAAATTGGTGTACTTGCCAAACACATGGTATGATTTATAACCGCCAAAGTTGTTATTATCATAAAAGGACAAGTCCTTCCCATTCTGCTTGTTGATAGGCCAGTCGGCATACTCTCCCTGGTGACCAAGGTATTTGGTACCTGGGAAAATATATTCAAGTTTACCACTGGTTTTGATCCCGGTATTCATCCAGTGATAATAAGGCTGTTCAAGTGGTGTTGAGTTATGCCAGAAAGATTTTGTTGTAAAGTAAGCCTTATCTGCCGGAAGATTTACTTCCATTGTCCAGGTGGTGTTGGTAAGCAGATCAAGCACGCCGATGAAACAACTTACACTGCCATCGGCATTTTTGCGGGTCAGATAATCGACCGGGGTAACCGAGTTTGGTGTATGGCCAATAATGCCGTAATTAGGCTCAATACCGCCGCTTGTCCAGGGGCCACGCATGGCAATATCCCTGAATTTCACTACATGGTTTTCATAAACAATTGGCTTACCAGTCGATTTTTCAACGGCCGACCAAATTTTGCCGCCTATCTGAGGTAAAATGGTTAACCTGATGTACGCGTTCTCCAGCTCCACTATTTTCCACTCCTTTTGCACCGGCTTATCCGTAAATCCGTCATAACGGAAATACGGATAAATATTGTTGAATGCCGGTATCGGGTTAGGATCCGAAAAAGGATAAGTGGTAATAGCCTTAGTATACTCACGCACACTTGCCGTTTGCTGGGCAAATGCTTTCAGGCCGCCAACGCAAAGGCATATGGCGATAAACCATTTTTTATTCATTACCGTGTTATTTAATGATCAACAGCCAGCCTTTACCTTTTTCAACCGGAATCCTGTCATTCAAGCCAAATGTTTTGCCTGGCTGAAAGCTTTTAATTTCGGGAGCGGTAATAGTTGCTTTGGCAGGATCGATGCCTAATTTTTCCCAGTCGATATTTAACTGAAAATCGGTATCAGCATCTTCCCAGCTGGCAATGGCCACCATGGCTGCACCATCTTTTTTGTAAACGGTTGCAATTACTTTGGCCTTATCTGTTTTTACCGGATTATCATCAACCCAGTAACCAATCATTTTGGTTCCCTTCATGCCAAAGTTGTCCCAGGCTTTCCAGATCGGGCGCGGGTCAGCACCATCGCTCCATGGCATACGGTTGGTCATCCCGTAAACCATGCCTCGCCATTTGTTGCCACCGCCCTGCAGCATCTCGCCCATCAAACCAAACGGGATCCCACTTACCTCGGTCAGGAAGAAATCAGGATCATTTTTTTCGTAATCGAAATACTCACCAAACCACAAGCGGTTCAGGTAAGGAAAATGCTCCATATACAGGTTGGCGCTGTTGTTAAAACCGTCGCTTTTATTGTATTGATTGGCAGAGTGTAAATCAATAATCCCCGGGTGACCGTCTTTGGTCAATACCCGTTTGATACGCTTCATGGTAACACGGTCAAAGGCCACATCGTCCAGGTAAATACCGTCGATACCTACGTTTTGGGTGAGCCAGTTCATACCTTCCACATAGTAATTATGCCAACGGTTCATGCCGCTGTTAATGATAGCTGCATCTTTAATTTCAGGTACAAACCATGCAGCTATATAATCATCGCCCACATGCTCCTGTAACCAACTAAAGCCACCACCCTTACCCGGCGAGTAAATTTCATGGCCTAAACTGCGCAAGGCAAAAGTTTCATAAGCATGATTTGATAACTCACGAATAGTGTTATAGATCTTCACTTTTAAACCCGCCGCATGTGCCGAATCATCATAAGCCTTCATTTTTTGCCATGCGATGAACGGATAGTTGATAGTAGGGTTTATAGCAGTTGCATGGTGAATATTGATAAGCGTTGCACCTGCACTTTTAATGGTATCAATAGGTTTGTATGAATGGTAAAACCTTGTAGCCCACTGAAAATCGGTATTGATAGTATGGAAAGGTGTTACCAGCAGGGTAAAGTTATAATACAGCTCATCCCCTTTTTTCAGGTCACGCTCGCCGCTGTAGTTATTTGCTAATACCGCTTTGCCATCAAAGGCTACCTTAATACCTCCCTTGTTATCATTACCCCATGAAGTTGGCAGCAATAAAGGTTTTTGCAGATAAAAATTGGTATTCAGCGGACGAACATATTTTTCATCCCTCAATGAATATTGCAACCCACCGTTCACACTGCCTATCCAGGCGCCGTCCTGGTTTTTATGGGCAACATCCCACTTCCATTCAAAGTTTTCGGGACGATAACCACCTTTTTGACCAAGGCCCATCATGTATTTGGCAAAATCTTTTTTAAAGGGGATGTGCATGGTAATATCTTTCAGGCTAACATCCTGCAAGGCTTTTACCTTTACCGTATAAGCCATAAAGCCATCAAACTCCAACGAAGCAGTTACATCCATCTGTAAGCTGTCATTGGCACTTACCGCTGTCCATTGTACCGTACCTGCCTCTTTTTTGGTAAATTGCACACCCTGGCTTTTCAGGTTTATCTTTTTCCCGGCGGCGTCAATAAAATGAAAGTGGATACCTTCGGTAAGCAGGTTATTGGGTGCAGCGGCATACTCCGTCATTTCGGGGGTAAAATAAGTTTGGATCTGTTTTGGGAAACCATCCTTGTTTACTTCTACCTTACGACCCAGCAGACTTATAATGTCGCCATTTACCTCAAGCGGGGTATATGGTGCGATAACTGTATTTTGCTGCGCCATGGTTGAGTTTAACCAACCAAGGCGGGTCATTTTATAGGGCTCGCTTACACCGCCGTCTTTTGATATTTTGGCATTTACTTTTATAGATAAAGCTATCGTTTTTACAGGTTTTCCGTTTATGGCGATGGTGGCTTTACCTGTATAAACCGAGGATGAAGTTGCCATTGGCACATCAACTCCGCACCATAATGCCTGGATATCTCCTTTGGCCACGTTTACTACTTTAGTAAGCGGTTTAGCATCGTATGTAGTACCGCCGGTATTTATACAGAAAAATGCAGAAGCAGGAATAACCTTACCAGTGGCTGATTTCAGATCACTGAATGTTACGTGTACATTTTCGATATCCTGCAACGCATAAATGCCAAGCTGAAATGCGAAGTTTTCTCCGCGGGCAGCTTCACCAGTATACTTGCTTTGCGGACCAAACTCTATCCAGCGTTGCGGCAGGTCTTTGATCATGCGGATGGAGTTCATCCTATCCTCCGGAAAAACCAAAAACGGTTCGGCTTTATGCTTGCTAACCAAGGCCTCAGTCTCTGCTTTAGTGGCGATCACTTCCATAGGGTAAAAGCTATTAAAGGCATCGATCGACTGAAATTCTTTTACCGAAGCCAGTGACGCCTTGCCGTTAACTGTACTAAGCCAACCTGCCGAAGCTGTATTTTCTGGCTTAAGATAAACGCCTTTCGGATAGTTTGAACGGCCCTCATTTTTGTAAGGCATGTAATACACAAAATAAGCGCCCTTGCCCGACGTTGGTTCAAAATACAATTCGCCGCTTTCACGGTTTATTGAGCCTATTTTTACGTTAGTTATTTTTTGTTTGGTTTTGGCATCTTCAATGATAATCCGCTTGTTTTCGGGCTCATTATCCCTGCGTCTCCAGTTAATCACTGCTTTAGCCACTTTACCTGTGCCATTAAAGGTTAGCACCACGCGGTGGTTACCTAATGAATCGGCCAGCCAGCATTTTTCGCAATTGGTATAAGGTACTTTTTGTGCTGAAGCAGCAAAGCCGGTTAAAAGGAAAGTGATAGCTAAAAATTGTTTTTTCATGGAATAAATTTAGTCAGTCTTTTTATAATAAAGCCATGTCATTGCGTAGCGTAACGTGGCAATCGCACGGATGCAAAGCCGCCCTGTAAAGTTCGCGATTGCTTCGTCGTTCCTCCTCGCAATGACATGTTTTTTTCCGCCGCCGCTCGGCTCCAGCCGAGTGGCAACTATTTCGCGGCCTCTGGCCGCAGTATTTTGTTCATCGCTATTGGTTAAATAGCAGGCGTAATCCCCTTGCCTTCCCAATAATCAATGATAGGCTTATACGGCCCGTATTTATGCTGCTGTTCAGAGAAAGGATCTTTAAAAGGGCCTTTATCATAATCAATTGCTTTTTCTTCGTAATGCGGATAATCAACCTCTTTTGAGCTTGAAGGCAAAGGACGTTTATGCTTTTTATCATCATTAACAAAGGCAGCAATATCAAGCGCCTGTGCATCGGTCAAAAAGGCTTTACCTGTGACTGTTTTATCATAAGGCATATTGCCCTTTAACCACTGGGCCAGCTTAACTATCCTGTGCATGCTCGAACCCGGACGGTAAGCCAACATACCCCATACCGGCGGATATTCGTAAGTTATATTATCAAAGCGCATTTTACCTTCACCGTTTTTAGCATGGCAACGTTCACAGTTTTGAGCATATAATACCTCGCCCCTGTCTGATGATGCCGCCACATCCGGTAACTTAACTTCCATGTTCTTTAAACCTTTGGTAGTTTTTGCAACGTTTGATGAATCGCTCAAGAACTTCAGGTAGGCCATGATCGAGATCATCTCCCGGCTATCCAGTGGTAACGGCCTGCCCAAGTTAGGGCGCATTACGCAATTATTGATCCGCTCGGCCAAAGATAAGATCCTGCCTTCTCTTGCCCTGTATTGAGGATAATCACGAAACGACCTTACCAAATTAAAAGCGTATGGCCTTGTACCTGCATCGCGATGGCAATTCGTACAGTTCATTTTATTGCCGGTATAATGCCCGTTAACACCTTCGGGGCCGATGTAATAGGCTGTATGCAACATCAGCTGCCTGCCATAACGTACGGCATCACCGTACTTACCACCGGGCATTTTTGCGGTATCTATAGAAACCAGGTTATTTACAGCTGCTGAATCGGCGTTATCAGCCTCTTCAGCCTTACTACCACTGCATGATACCAACTGCGTAACGTTTGCCAACGCAAACAGCACTAATAGGAAAGTTATATATTGATATTTCTTTTTCATATTCAAATAGGTTATGGTTTTAAATATGGATCGAGCTGTTCGTATTTGATAAAACCGGCGCGGTAAGTTGGCACAGCGGTTTCCATCGTCCACTGCAAAACGCCTTTGTTATCGGCAAGTACCACGATATGCCTTTTTGAGCAGCATACCAGTGTAGTTGTATCGTTTATCATGTATGCGCTGCCCATCCGGCCATTAAAAATCTCTTTAGGTAGTTTGATGTGCATGGCAATAGTTGAGGTTTGATTTTTCTCATCAATTTTCATAGCATAAACGCCCGATTGATGTTTCTCCGCCCCATTATCAAAAAACATCAGGTTTCCCTGCTTATTGATATGGGCGGCGTGTGCCTGGGTAAAGTTGCAGTCGGCAGGCATGGCAATGGTACCGCCCTTACCAAACTTGTAAATTACTTTACCATTATGCGAATCTATCTTCCAGATTTGCCCGTTGTTATAAAATGACATCAGGTAGTTACCATCAACATCATAATTAAGACTGTTGGCATGCATCCAGTCTTTTTTAGTTTTCAGGATCTTAGGGTCTTTCAGCGGATCCATTACATCAAACACACTCCATTTATAAACCTGTTTGCCTGTTTTGTCCATCACCATAATGCCATCGCCGTTCACGGTATCCCGTTTGCCACCACCTATCGAAGTGAGGTCCATTAACCGTTGATCAACAAAAATGGTTACCAGCTGGCCTTTATCATTCTTCAGTATTTCGTGGTGAATGGTTTGCTTAAAATCGCCTTGTCCTTTGGTGAGATGCAGCAACGTATCGCCCAACATATTGATCTCCAGTATCTCGCTGCCGTAACTGGTAGGCTCGTCGTTACGGCCCAAAATGGAGAGCAAGGTTTTATCCTTGGTAAAATTGATCACTTTAAAACCCAACCTGTCAATCATGTGATACCACCTGATCTGCCCTTTGGTATCAACCAAAAATGCCACACCCGGCGCATAGCGTTTGTTGATAAGCATCAAACCGTCATTAAACTGAGCCGGCAGCGAGGCTTTAGCAGCCGTTTTTGCGTGAAACTGTTCCTGCAGAAACAGCGGTAGCTGATGCGATTTAAAAGTATGGGTTTTGCTGACAACGGTGTCACCGTCGTCAACCGTTACAATATGATATGAATAAGTAGTATCGGGTAAAATATTGCAGAGTACAAGCTTGTATGATGTAGCATTACCAGTAGTCGTCGACCGGTATTTTACCGGCTGCTTACCCTCTATCCAATACTCCGCATACAGATCAACCGGTTTACTGGTCGTAACATCAAGCTTTATTTTCAGCTCGTTGTTATTGTACAGGCCTATATGGATTTCTTTTACCAGGTTTCCGCCCGAGCACCCGCAAATGATCGAAACTAATAAACCCGCCGCTAAAACTTTAAACCAATCCTTCATCACTAAAATTTGTAATACCGGTTAAACAGTAAAGAATATACAACCTATTAAAGGCCGTATATTCTTTACCAATAATTGAATTGTATACTTATTGCTGCCTGCCTCCGTTATTCAGGTTAGGATTAATATTAACCTGGGCAAGCGGGTATGGGAAATACTCATCGCGTGGCAGTTGAACAGTATTGGTTTGGCCAATACGTTTCAGGTAAGCGTTCACGATCACATCATATTTGCCAAAGCGCTTGAGGTCGGCCCTTCTTTTCCCTTCGTAATACAGTTCCCAGCCACGCTCCTGCAACAAAGCATCGCGAAAACTCGCCTGGGTAAGGTTGCCCTGTACCAACAACTTGGCATGCGACCTACCTTTAACCTGGTTTACCAATGAAACAGCTTCGGCAGTTGGACCGCCCAGTTCATTTAAAGCTTCAGCACGACTTAGTAATACATCGGCATAACGTAAAACATCAACACTATGGCCGTCATAGTAAGTGTTGGCACCGTTTGGATCAGCATACTTCATGGTTGCAACGTCCGGCATATATAATACACCATCCGGAGCGGTAGCACCCTGTGAAGGAGCTTGTTTGTGCGTTAATCCGTCAACACCCTGGTATTGGGTAAAAAACATTTTTTTACGATCGTCCTCATCGCCATAACTATTGTAAAAATCCCAGGTTACAGCGTAGTACTGCCACCTGTCGGTTAACACGGGATGGCTCAACGGACCAAAGTGGTTCAATAACTCGGTACCGTTAACGTTGGCATCACTCAATACCGAGAAGATATTTTCAGAGCACCATGTATTTGATTCTTTAAACAAACCTGAGTACGTTGGATATAACTGATAAATACCCAGGTCCATTACTTGTTTTGTCAGATCGGCAGCTTTTTGCCATTGATGCTCACGCAGATAGACCTTAGCCAACAGGAACATAGCGGCTCCTTTTGTAGCCCGACCAACATCGTTGGTTGTATAAATATCACTTTTTGTATAATCTGCCGGCAATACATTGATCGCGTTTTGCAAATCAGTGATCATTAAAGCGTCAACATCTGCTACTGGACTTGGAGCGGTTTGAGCCTTGTAATCAGGATTAGCTACATCTTTTTCAGTATTCAGGATCACCGGCCCCCATGCGTCTGTAAGATCAGAATAAGCAATAGCACGTAAAAATTTCATCTCGGCCAAAAACTGATTTTTTTGTGCATCTGTGATACTCTTCATAGCCCCGATATTGTAGATGGCGTTATTGGCATTGGCTACCAACTTGTAAATTTGCCTGTAATCCTCAGCTATCAAACCATTGGCCGAGTTCCACTGCACCAGTGATAATTGTCCCGGATCGCCAGCGTAGCTACAGTGGCCTACATCGGTGGTTAAATCGGTAAGGGCGAAGTGCCTTACTGTCCAATAGTCATAATTATCGCCGACCGAAGGCCCTTTCAGGCGGGCATAAACCGCATTCACAGCCGCAATAGCGTCAGACTTGGTGAGGAATGCGTTTTGGCTTGTTAAGCTGCTATATATTTTAGGTTCAAGGCTGGATTTGTTACAGGAAAACTGAGTAACTACCGCAGCTGCAAGGAGTAGAATATTATATTTTTTCATTTGATTTAAATTTTGTTGATCCCTTAAATGGATAATTCATTAATGGATAGATGCCTTAATACCGAATGTTATCGTTTTAAATGCCGGGAAGGAGTTAAAATCTAAACCACCTCCAAGAGCCGACCGGATCGGAACCTGGCCAGGATGTGCGCCAGTGTCATCGGCATGTACGTTTGCTTCCGGGTCAGTACCTTTATAACCAGTAATGGTCCACAGGTTTTGCGCTTCGGCATAAATCCTGATGCCCTGTAAAATTTTCATATTTTGAAATAACGAGGCCGGGAAGTTGTATGCCAGTGTAAGCGATTTCAAACGTACATAAGAGGCATTTTCAACAAAACGTGAGTTTACATAGCTACCATAGGTGCTCAGGTAATAACCTTCACGCGGGATAGCTGTATTTTCATTTTTGCCTGCAACAAACCTGTTTAATGCGGCTGCACCGGTGGTTGATTCCAGTACCATGTTGTTCATATTGTACAGGTAGTAATCAAACGCTCCCTGGAAAAATATACCAAGATCGATGCCTTTGTAATGAAAATCGTTACCAAAACCGGCCATGTAATGTGGGTTTGAGTTGCCCAGGTAAGTACGGTCGGCCGGAGTAATTACACCATCGCCATTAACATCTTTGTATTTAGGGTCACCTGCTTTTGAATTTGGTTGCGGGGCATAGCTTTCCCCTGTTTTTATAACACCCTGGTATACATACCCATACAATTCACCCAGCTCAATACCTGGTATAACCCTTGTAAACTCCTGGCCCGAAACGGTACCGCTTGGGTTGGAGGTATTAGTGCTTATTATTGTAACCCCCGGACCTAAATCTAACGCCTTTTGTTTATTGTAGGCAAATGTAATTGTAGTATTCCATGTCAGGTCTTTGCTGCGTAGGTTGCTGGTATTTACCGAAAGCTCAATACCCCTGTTTTGGATAGCACCGCCATTTATCCATTGTGTTCCGTTAGTGGCACCCCATTGTGCCCCAATCGGTACCTGGATCAGCAGATCGGTAGTTTTTTTACTGTAATAATCAATACTTGCGTTGATACGGCCATTAGCAAAGCCCATATCTAAACCAATATCCAATTGTCTTGTTGCCTCCCATTGAAGGTTAGGGTTTGCAAGATTTTTGGGCTCGATACCTGGTTGCAATTGCCCGCTTCCATTAATTACCGTGTTATAGGAGCCAAAAGTTGCAAGATATAAGCTTGCAGGGATACGGTCGTTACCGGTAACACCGTAGCTAACACGGGCTTTTAAATTTGAGAAAGTATTCAGATCTTTTACAAAATCTTCATCAGTTAATTTATAAGCCACAGCACCAGCCGGGAAAAAGCCAGAACGCTTGTTTGAACCAAACTGCGACGAGCGGTCATCACGATAAGAGAATGACGCCAGGATCTTATCCTTATAGGCATAATTTAACCTGGTGAAGTATGATGTGAGGAAAGCCTCCGCCTTGCTGCTTCCGTAACCATTACTTAATGATCCGGCATTTAAATTATAATAAAGGAACGCATCAGTTGAAAAGCCTTTTGCACCGGAAAGTAATGACTCGGCAACATCTTTTTGGTTTGATGTACCTAACAATACGGTAAAATCATGATCTTTTTTGATATTGAATTTATAAGTAAAGTAGTTCTCAGCAATCCACCTGAAGTTTGAATAGATCTGTTCGGCAGCTACACCACCCTGTTTTGCACCGGCAATTGTAGTTGTTGGCAGGTATTGCCCTGTAGTGGTTTGGTTATATTCGGTACCTGCGGTAAGGTGATATGTTAACCCGTTGATGATCTTATAATCTAAACCAATATTGGCGTTTATCAACTTATTCCCGTTGTTATTGGTCGGTTCCAAAAGGCCGGCCAAAGCGTTTGTCTTTGTGCCCTGGGTAACATAATAGTTATAAGTGCCATCGGCATTGTAAGGCGCTACGTTAGGCGGTGCGGTAAGTAAACTGAACAATGGCGCAGTGATATCGCCTGAGTATGATTGCAACGTTGCACTGGAAGTAGCACCGTAGAAGTTACCGCTGATCTTAATGTTTTCATTCACGGTTTTTTCGGCACCAATCCTCGCAGTATATCTTTCAAAACCGGTACGTTCCAGCACACCTACTTGTTTAATGTGATTGCCCGCTACATAGATCTTTGAATTTTGATCGCCGGAACTTAAACTGATGCTTTGATTTTGAACAGTTGCATTGCGGGTAGCCAGCTTTAACCAATTAGTGTTTGCCACCTGGAAACTTGAAGGATATGGCTGTGGTTTGCCATCTTCAAGAGCAGTAGCATTTTGGATATCGGTATACTGCTGACCGGTTAGCAGATTCGGTTTATACGTTAAATATTGCGTACCGCCTGATATATCAGCATCTAAAGAAACTTTACCATTTTTTCCTTTTTTGGTGGTGATCAAAACAACACCATTACCACCTCTTGAACCATAAATAGCAGTTGCAGATGCATCTTTAAGCACCTGGATGTCTTCGATATCGTTGGGGTTAACCTGGCTGCCGGCTTCACTTATGAAACCATCAACTACATAAAGTGGTGCTGTAGAAGTATTGATGGAGTTACCACCCCTCACGGTAATATTGATACCTGAACCTGGTGCAAAACTGGCTTGCTGAACTTGCACACCGGCTGCTTTACCCTGAATAGCCTGACCGATATTAGACGTAGTGCCGCCAAGTGTCAGGTTATCACTTTTTATAGAGCTGATTGAGCCGGTTAAGTCGCCTTTTTTAACGGTACCATAACCAACTACAACTACTTCGTTCAGTTTGTTGAGGTCTTCCTGTAAGGTAATAGTTATATCGGTTAAATTTCCCACAGATACTTCCTGTGTTTTGAATCCTACGTAAGAAACAACCAATACCGTTGAGTTACCCTTTAATGTAAGCTTAAACTTACCGTTAACATCGGTAGAGGTAATATTTTTAGCGCCTTTTTGAGTTACAGTGGCTCCAATGATGGGGCCATCTTTATCTTTTACATTACCACTGATAATTGTTTGCGCATTTGCAAGCACAGGCAATAATAAAAGCAGGCAACAGCACATCAATTTAAAAAGGCCATTTGTCTGCCTCCTTAAATAAATGTGTTTGCTGAAGCCCTGGTCGGGGTTTGAGTAAATTTTAATCATACGTGGTGGGTGTTGGTATTAATTAATTGTTAGTTTTCTGTTGCGATTTAGTCCCGTTTTTGAATAATGGAAATTAGAGATACAGGATTTTGAAAGCAAAAAAACGCCCCTGCAAACACAGCGCAAACGTTTGTTTTGGCCTAAAACAGGCTTACGCAAACGTTTGACTCAAAGTAATTTGCGGTAATAATGGGCAATAATTGAGGTTATTTGAGGTATCAAACAAGCATTTAGCGTAGAGAATTAGGTATTAATGCTATGCAAACGGCGCATTTAAAGACAACGATGGAAGAATTTGATTATGAGCGGGTTGATATACATATGTCATTGCGAGCACAGCGTGGCAATCGCACAGAAGAAGAGCCGCTCTATATAGCATGCGATTGCCACGCTGTGCTTATAATGACGTGCATGTAAAGTATTCATAATCAAGCTGCATTTTGGAGTGTAAGGCCGAGTTTTTGCGCTTCTTTTTGCAGACGAGCGATCTTTCTTGCCTTTTGGATTTCAGGATCCTGCTGAACTTTACTACTGTCG
>NZ_DASVOB010000465.1:0-4248 GCF_036383575.1 Mucilaginibacter sp. | reverse complement strand
GAATTACCCGCTGCAAGGGGCTAAAGTACGCTATGCCCTAAACGGTAAAATGCCGGATAATAATAGCTCGGCTGTGCCTTTCCCTGTAAATATTAATGTGCCCTTAAAAGATAGCATCGGTTTAAGAACATTTACTACCTGGACGCTGAATGATCAACACATTCGACAAACGGCCAGCATCAAGCGTGTGAGTATCAAGCCTGCACACGAAAAAGTAGCTAAGCTGAAACCCGGTATGGCCTATGAAGTTTTTAAAACCGGGGAACGTGATATAGCCAAGCTGCAAGATGAAAAGCCGGCAGAAACGGGTGAAACAAACCTGATTGTGCCTGTTAGGCCCGTTAACGAAGGCTTAATTAATTGGGTGAAAATTAAAGGTTTTATTAAGATTGATAAAGAAGCGGATTATGAGCTAACTACAGGTTTTGAGGTTAGTCCCGCTTTGTTTTTGGATGAGGTACCGGTGATAAAAATGGGGATGAATACTTACGTTGAACCGCAAAAAGCATTGTTGCACCTTAAAAAAGGGGTATATGCTTTGAGGGGACATTACATAGCTGATAAGGCCAATGAAAACCAGACCCTGATTGAATTGAAGGTTGCGGGTGGGGAAAAGCTTTATCCGAAGTTTTATTTGATGCATTAAGCAAGGAATTTGTAGAGACGCATCACATGCGTCTCCTTTAGGACGAGAAACTGTGTTTTTCCCCTTGTGCTTTGCATGGGGTAGACGCATGTGATGCGTCTCTACATTGAAAAATTAAAATCTTTATACCTATGCAAAAGAAACTATGCCTACTCATCGCGTTTGCTTTTGTAATAAAAACGGCCAGCGCGCAGGTTTATAAAGACCCAAAAGCACCGATAGCCGAGCGGGTAAAAGACCTGTTAAGCCGCATGACGCTGGAAGAAAAGGTAGGCCAGATGAGCATGAACTCCTTAAAAGGCTCTATGCAAAACCCAATTGCTTACGGTGTTTGCGAAAGCCCTTTTAGTAATATCAATGATATCTCGACGTTATCCATCGCCGCAAAGAAGTATGCTAAAGAAAAAACGCGCCTCGGTATCCCGCCCATACAAATAGGCGAATGCCTGCATGGGCAACTGGCGGCAGGCGCTACCATTTTTCCACAGGCTATAGCGCAGGGCAGCACCTGGAACCCGGCGCTGATTGAAAAAATGGGTTCGGTGATCGCTTATGAAGCATCCTCGTCAGGAGTTGACCAGGCGCTTTCACCTTTGTTCGATCTCATCCGCGACCCGCGTTATGGCCGTAATGAGGAATGTTATGCCGAAGATCCGTACCTCGTGAGCCGTATAGGTACTTCATTTGTGATTGGTATGCAGGGTGATCCGGCGCGAACAAAAAATGGCATAGGGAAAGATAAAGTGATGTGCACCGCCAAACATTTCGCGGCTTACAGCATCCCGGTGGCTGGTATTAACCTGGCCCCGGCATCGGTAGGCGAAAGAGAACTACGGTCGATGTTTTTGCCGCCTTTTAAAGATGCCGTGCAAAAGGCAAATATATATGCGGTAATGCCTGCTTACAATGAAATTGACGGCGTTCCCGCACATGGCAATCATTTCCTGCTGCAAACTATTTTAAGGCAGGAATGGGGCTTTGATGGCTATGTGTTTTCAGACTACGAAGGCCTTAAACATTTATATACTTTTCACCATATCGCCAAAGATGCTGAAGGAGCAGCACCAATTGGCCTGAGCGCCGGGGTTGACCTCGAAGCGCCAAGCTCAGATGTTTATGGCAAACTCATCGGCCTCGTAAAGGAAGGTAAAGTAAATGAAGCTCAAATTGATAGCGCCGTTGCCCGCATTCTTACCATAAAATTTAAAGCGGGATTATTTGAAAAAGCCCTGCCTGATACCTCGGCATTAAAAAAACGGGTACATACGCCGGATCATATCGCCTTGTCACAAGAAATTGCCGAGGAGTCTATCATCCTCCTCAAAAATGAGAAACAACTGTTGCCACTCAATATGAATAGCCTGAAGTCCCTGGCAGTGATAGGTCCCAACGCCAACCAGGTTCAGTATGGCGATTACAGTTCAACCCGCGATAGCCGTTCGGGAACAACAGTACTTAACGGCATTAAACAGTTTGTGGGTAATAAGGTAAAAGTCAATTACGCCAAAGGCTGCGCCCTGTCAGGTTCAAATAAAAGCGGCTTTGCCGAAGCTGTTGCAGTAGCAAAGAACAGCGATGCTGTGGTGGTAGTTTTAGGTACAACCAGCGTAGTATTTTCGGGTGTTGGCTGGAATGGTCACGCACCCGAAAGCGAACCTAAAGATCCCTTTACCTGCGGCGAGGGCTATGATGTTACAGACATTAATCCCGATGGCGTGCAGCAGGAGTTGTTACAAGCTGTTTATAAAGCCGGCAAGCCTGTAATTCTGTTGCTGGTGCATGGCAGGCCGCAAAGCATCAGTTGGGAAAAGGAAAATATCCCGGCCATTGTAGAGGCCTGGTACCCCGGCGAAAGGGGAGGTAACGCCATTGCTAATATCCTGTTTGGCAAGGTAAATCCATCGGGCAGGCTTACGGTGTCTATCCCGCAATCAACCGGGCATATTCCGGTTTTTTATAATCATGTGGCATCCAATAAAGGTTTCTACCATAATCCCGGCTCACCCGAAAAACCGGGGCAGGACTATGTTTTTTCTTCGCCCGATGTGTTGTTCCCTTTTGGTTATGGTTTGAGCTATACCTCGTTTAAATACAGTAATATGCAGGTTTCGGCGGCATCGTTCGGCAAAAATGAGGCGGTAACTATTTCGGTAGATGTTACCAATAGTGGCAGTATGGCCGGTAAAGAAGTTGTACAAATGTATCTCGGTAACAAAGTAAATTCAGTAACTACCCCGGTGATGGCACTGAAAGGTTTTGATAAGATCAGCCTTAAACCCGGCGAAAGCCAAACGGTTAAATTTACTATAAAGCCAGAAGATCTTGCCATCTGGAACAACGAAATGAAGCTGGTGACCGAACCCGGTACATTCGATGTCATGATAGCCCGTTCGGCCGAAGATGTGGTGTTGAAGAAAACGTTGGAATATAAAGAGTAGCGGATCATGAGAAAGCTGATTGCCATTTTATTTGTATTGATTTTGGGTGTAGAGCCTAATGCCCAATCGTACAATAAATACGTAAATACGTTCATAGGCACATCAGCAACCGGCCACACTTTTCCGGGTGCCACGGTTCCTTTTGGCATGGTGCAGCTCAGTCCCGAAACCGGCAATTTTGGCTGGAACTATTGTTCAGGCTATCGTTATGAAGATACGGTGATCACGGGCTTTGCGCATACCCATCTGAGTGGTACAGGCGGTGTTGATCTGGGCGATGTGTTATTCTTCCCATTTCAGGGCAAAGAGCCTCAAAAGTTTCAAAGCAAATTTTCTCATCAACAGGAAAAAGCATCACCCGGCTATTATGAAGTGCTTTTGAGTGATAATCATATCAAAGCCCAACTTACGGCCTCGGCACATACCGGTTTGCACAGGTACACTTTTACTAAGGCAGGCAAGGCTCACCTGCTTGTTGATATGCAAAGCGGCCTGGTGGAAAGCGCCGAACAACTGGCCGAACATGTATCCGATGGAGAGATCACCATCGACAGCAAAACAACTATCAGTGGTTATGCTTTTACAAGCCAGTGGGTTGATAAAAAGGTATACTTCACAGCTATATTTAACCGACCGTTTACTGGTCACCATTTTATTGATGGGGATAATAAACGCCGACTGGTGCTGGATTTTGATCTGAAACCCGGTGAGAGTGTTGAAGCGAAAGTGGGCATTTCGGGTGTGAACATTGCCGGAGCCCGTAAAAACCTGCTGGCCGAAACACAGCATAAAACCTTTGAACAGGTAAAAGCCGAAGCTGCCAGAACCTGGGAGGCCAACCTCTTTAAACTTAAAGCCGAAGGGACAGAAAAGGAGAAGATAGCTTTTTATACCAGTCTGTACCACGCCCTGATCCAACCCAACAATATTGCCGATGTTGACGGACAATATCGTGGGGCCGATAGCCTGGTGCACCACTCGGCCAATAAAGTATTTTATTCCACGTTTTCCTTATGGGATACTTACCGTGCTGCACACCCGTTGTATACCATCATTTGCCCTGAGAGGGATGGACAAATGGTAGAAAGTATGTTACAGCATAATGATGTTGCCGGTATGCTCCCCATCTGGACGCTGTGGGGTAAGGAGAGCTTTGCCATGATC
>NZ_DASVOB010000464.1:0-9692 GCF_036383575.1 Mucilaginibacter sp. | reverse complement strand
TATAACTACTATGTTGGCAAAGCCCGATATATTGAAAACCCGCTTAACGAAGCATTCCGTATTTGCAGGGCCACATATAAAAGCGTGGATACTGTTTTACGCTTTGAACGCATCCTGAACAAAACCTATCCGCAGGATAAAAAATATGAATTGGTGCAGCATGGCAAAAAGCAGGTAAATGATTATTCTGCCGCATACAGCCAGGCTTATCACAAAATGCTGAAAGGGATGGTTGCAAGGCAAATGAGATCATCCATCCTCTCTGTAGGCAGTTTTTGGTATTCGGCCTGGGTTGATGCCGGGCAGCCGGACCTGAATAAGCTTATCGCGCAGCCATTAAGCACGGAGCAAAAGAATCAACTTCAACAGGAGGAAGCACTTTACCGATCTGGCAAAGCATTGGCAATTAGCCATTAATAACGTAAAACCCGAAACTAAAACGGGTAGTAGCAACATTGTTTGGGTGTTGTTTTTCTCTCAACTTAGCGTAAACCATCCACATTAAATTATTACGCTATGAAAAAGCTAATAGTACTGCTATTAATGCTTATCTGTAAAATTGGCTTCGCCCAAAATTGCAGCCAGTTTGTAAATAACGTTAACGGTAAAAAACTCACTTATGTAAGCCAGGATGCCAAAGGCAAACCACAGATGACCGCCGTTTATGTCACCAGCAAAAAAGATGCTACTACGGTTACAGTGCACGCCGAAATAAACGACAAGAATGGCAAAGCGATAGGTAACGGCGATTCTGAAATGATCTGCACGGGCAATACCATAAAGGTAGATATGAAATCATTTGTACCCGCTGCAAACATGAAAGGCAATATGCAAGTAAGCGGCGAAGCCAAATACCTCACCTACCCTGCCGATATGCAAGCCGGGCAAACTTTAGATGACGGCTCCGTAACTATTGATATGGGCAACAACGGTGCACAGATGGCCAACCTGCAAATGGATATCAAAAACCGCAAAGTTGAACAAGCCGAAACAGTGAGCACGAATGCAGGCAGTTTTGATTGTTTTAAAATAAGCTATGATGCAACAACCAAAATGAGAATGATGGGGATAGGTATCCCTTTCAACATGAAAGTAACTGAATGGTATTCACCTAAATTGGGAAGGTTTGTAAAATCCGAAACCTATAATAAAGGCGGTAAACTGATGGGCACTATGACCCTTGATGCTATCAATTAATAGCATCAAGAGTTTTTATATTTAGGCTGGATTTTTAGCGGTACGGCTTTTTACAGCGGCAAAAATCGGCGGCAATATCGATATCAGGATAATGATCACCCCTACCAGCGAAAAGTTTTTAGCAATGATAGGCACCTGACCTAATTTGTAACCTGCAAACAGGAATACAATGATCCATGCAGCACCGCCAATAATGTTATAAAGACTGTATCTTAAAAAAGGCATCCTGCCAACACCTGCCACGAAAGGTGCTATAGTACGAATAATAGGCATAAAACGGCTAAAAATCACCGCCTTGCCACCATGCTTATCAAAAAAAGCTTTGGTTTTAAGATAGTATTCGAGTTTAAGGATCTTATTTTCTTCCTTAAAAACTTTGGGGCCTAAATAATTGCCTAAAAGGTAATTCACTGTGTTACCGATAAAAGCAGCGGCTATCAGGATGATGCCCAAAAGCCAAATATCCAAACCCGAGCTACCACCGGCTATTAAAGCACCGGCTGCAAACAGCAGTGAATCGCCGGGTAAAAATGGGGTTACTACAAAACCTGTTTCGGCAAATATGATCAGGAAAAGGATGAGGTAGGTCCACCCTTGGTAAGCGCTGGTTATTTGCACCAGGTGCTTATCAATATGCAATATAAAATCGATTATACTCTTTATTACTTCCACAGGCTTAATTTTTGCCCAAAAATATAAATATTAAACAAAAAGCAGCTATTGAAGTGTCTTACTAAGCAGATTGTTAGTAAGTACACCTGCGCCAAAGGCCAATGAGTCGGCGCTGCCAACAATGCCCCTGGTATAAATAGTGTAGGCACGGCCGTCTTGTATGGTTATATTTGGCAGGGTTGTTTCAATTTTGGTGGGCGTTTTGGTAGCGGTAATAGTAAAGTTATAATTACCGGCGGTGAGCTCAACATATTTAGATACACCATTAAAGGCCGTTCCGCTCACCACAAGCGTATCGTTAGCCCGCAGATCAAGGGTTGTCGTATTTGGCGAAGCGTGCACAAACCGCACTTTTCCTTTGCCAATGGCGGGCAGCGAGGTACTGTCGGATACAATAAACGAGTTTGCAAAAGTATTATCTTTTTTAAAGCCGGTTATAAACATGGTATACTTCCTGTTAGCTTTAAGTGTAGTGTCAAACTGAAGCAAAATTACAGGCGCCGCGGTAGCTGTACGTAATTGCAATGGCGACTCCAGGGTTGAAAGATAGAAATATCCCGAACTGGTTGGATAGGTATAGGTAGCTGTACTATACCTGATATAATGCTGATAAAGGTATACCGGTTGAATATCGGGGCTTAAATTAACAATCTGAAACTGGGTGTTCAAACCTACCGACGATGCGTTGCCCCCCTTGCCGCATGATGAAACAGCACAGATAAAAAGGCCGCATATCACAGCTACAAAAAACGAAACCAGTACCTTGCTTTTATTTCTATTAGCCATTAACGTTATTATTGATTAGTGAACAGCCCGGTTGCCAGTCCGGCGCTTTTATTACCATATCCATAGTAGGTATATACTTTGCCTCCTGTTAGCGTTACTGTATCCCTGACAACAGTAGTTGGCAATGCTGCTGAATGTAGTGCCATATTATGTTCTCCCGGCGCTACTAAATAAAACGTCGAGGTACCTTTAAAACCCAGGTTCTTTACTGTTTCTGTATCTAAGGCTGCTGTTGTGCCTTCAAAATGCACACTGATATTACCGGCATCAGATGAGGCATTCACAAACCTGATCTTTGCCATAGGGGTCTTGCCTGTATCAGCAACTAATACATCGGTAGTTTTGAAAACCTGGTCTACAGTATTACCTGCTACATAAAATGAATATATCGAATCCTTGCTTAATGTTAGCGGCAGGCTGAACAGCGGGTTCGGATTATTAGGCCCATCCAGCTTAACCGAATAATTTTGCGTGCCGGCTTTTACCGAAATATAACCAAGCGTGCCCCCCGAATAAAAAGTGGTGGTATTATTTATCCTTGTGCCATTAAGGTAAACGTTAATATTATTAAAGGTAGCATTAATAACGTTTAACGATGTTGTTGACGAATCTACCGCATCGGGCTTATCGTTATTTTTTTTGCATGATGCAAGGCAACCCGCCGCTACCGCCATCATCAATAAAACTTTAACCTTTATATTCATATACAATTATAAGCTATAACTGCTTACTGTAATTTTTGGTATCGGGTGTTGAACAAAAAAAGTCCGGTTTATGATACCGGACTTAGTTTTGGATTTATAATTTAAGTTTACACTTAAGCATAACTATTGAGCATCACCGGCATCACCAGCATCAGCACATCTTCATTCTCATCTCCGCCTTGTGGCAGCAATAAGCCGGCACGGTTTGGAGTTGACATCTCCAAAGATACTTCTTCGCAACTTAAATTCTTCAACATTTCTATTAAAAATCTTGCATTGAAGCCAATTTCCATGTCTTCGCCCTCATATTGGCAGCTTAAACGCTCGTGGGCCTCATTAGCAAAGTCGATATCTTCTGATGATATATTCAACTCGCTGCCGTTTATTTTAAGCCTTACCTGGTGGGTAGTTTTGTTAGCATAGATAGCTACACGGCTTAACGAACCCAGGAAAGTAAGCCTGTCGATATTTAATTTATTAGGGTTATTTTGTGGGATAACCGCTTCATAATCAGGATATCGCTCGTCAATTAAACGGCATACCAGGTTAATATTACCAAATTTAAAGAATGCACTGGTGTTGTTATACTCAACCGATACGTTCACATCATCACTTGGTAAGGATGATTTAAGCAGGGTTAAAGCCTTTTTAGGCAAAATGAACGATGTAGTGCTTGCAGCCTTTGCATCTTTACGACGGTAGCGAACCAGTTTATGTGCATCGGTAGCAACAAAGGTAAGGGCCGATGTTGTTAGCTGGCAGTAAACACCTGTCATAGCCGGGCGAAGTTCGTCATTACTTACCGCGAAAATGGTTTTGTTGATAGCTTCGGCTAAAACTGAAGCAGGCAGGTTTACCGATGATGCATTTTCAACAACCGGGATCTTCGGGAAATCCTCGCCGTTTTCACCGCTTAGTTTGTATTTACCATCGCCGGCATTAATTTCAATGGCGAAGGTTTTATCATCAACCGAAAAAGCAACAGGCTGCTCAGGTAATGATTTCAGGGTCTCTAACAATATACGCGACGGTATAGCAATCCTTCCATTCTCTTTAGCCTCAACAGGCAGGGAGGTTGTCATACTGGTTTGCAGGTCGGTAGCAGAAATGGTCAAGTTCCCATCCTTTATCTCGAACAAAAAGTTTTCCAGTATCGGCAGCACAGTACTGCTGCTTAACGCACCACTTACCGACTGCAGTTGTTTGAGTAATGTTGATGTAGAAACAATAAATCTCATATGGTTGTAATTAATCTATCAAAAATAGAAAATTTAACGGGCATACTTTTGCCTGCGTAAATAATGTTGAAAAATAGCACATATTAACACTAAAGCCAGCGGTGCAATGGTATTAACCAGCTGCCAGTACATTTTTTCGCTGCGGATGCGTGCCCTATCCAGCAGGCGGATCTTGATCTCCTTGGTACGCAAGGCGATAAGGCCCGAATCGTCGGTCATATAGTCGGCTATATTGAGCAGCAGGTTTTTGTTGCCATAGGTTTGACGGGTGTAATGGTCATAACCCAGGGGATATGGTGAACCATCATTGCCAACCTGGTTCTTTAAAATATCGCCATCACTTATCACTATCATTTTGGTGGGCTCGCTTTGTTGCTGAATGGCAACCTGTTCCTTAATACCCTCGGGCAGGGGGCGGTTTTGCCAGTCGCTTACAAACCTACCTTCCAGCAATACGCCTGTTATTTTAGGTGTGCTTTGAAAATCTTTAGGATTTGGTTCCTGCTCCAGGGCCTGTAATGACAGCATATACGGGGCAGTCAGCTTCTTATTATATGGCGACGATGTTAACAACACCGTTTTGTTTACATTTTTGGTGTCGAGGATATCGATAGTACTTGCAAACTCACTGCTGATCCCGTCGAGGTTTTTCACTACAGGGTGTTTGCTTAGCGGAATAAACACCGGGTAATACAGCCATGGCAGCATCTGGATCTGCGCCTGCCCGCCAACCTCGCCGGTACTGATGGGGATCTGTGAGCAATTCATATCGGCGATCAGATCGTAGTTGATGCGGATGCCGTAACGGAAAAGCTGGTCATCTAAATTAAGCTGCTTGGGGAATGCCAGCTGCTCACCACCATGCCCGCGCAGGCTGTCAAGCTCGGCACTTACCTGATCGATAGCCCATAGTACCCTGCCTCCGTTCATGATGTACTGATCGAGTTTGAATTTCTCTATCTCCGAAAACTTTTGATCGGGTTTGGCTATTACCAGCAGTTTGATCTTTTGCAGATCGGCGGTGGAGATCGCATTCAAATCAACCCGGCCTACCTGGAAACCATCGGCAAGGCTTTTCATGGCATCGTTCAGTTGCAGGTCGGTTAGCTCGTGGTGACCTTCAGTAAAACCTATTTGCGGCCTTCCCCCCTCATCTGCCTTTTTTATAGCGGATGTAAAAGCATATTCCAGGTTTTGGATAGAGTTGTTTAGCACTTCATCGGGCGAGAGGCCTATGCGGCTCAGCAATAACTTTACAGGAATATCCTTCCCATTGGCAGAAACGAGTGCCGATGGAAATATCAGCTTTTGAGTTACACCATTATCGGTTTTAACGCTCAGGTTAGTTGGCTCAACACCTTCGGCAGCCATGTTCTGGATCACCTCGTTCTGCTGATCGTTATTTAAACCTTTCAATGGGTCACGAAACTCGAATTGAATTTTACCTTTACTATAGGCTTGCAGATCGCTCAGCATATCACGCGTGGCGCTTTGCAGGCGCTTAAAGCCGCCTGGCAGGTTATCACCCTGTAAATAAACTACCACCTTAACACGCTCTGACAATCTTTTCATTATTTTCATGCTTACCGGCGAAACGGTAAAGCGCTTTTCGGCAGTAAAATCAAAACGGGTAAAAGCGTAATGAGACATGTTCCCCAGGGAAAAAAACACGCACAGTAAAGCAACCATACGATTAGATAGGCGGCGTTTCTGCCTTTGCCTGCCCAAAACAAATAACGTAAGCCAGATAAAAATACCTGCTGTTATGATAAAGTAAGTCAGATCGCGGGTATCAAGCACACCACGACTTACCGATTCATAATGCTGGGTGATACCTAAGTTTTGCAAGCCCAGATCCTGCAGGGATAAAAGCTGACTTAATGAATCAAACCCGCTGTAAAAAAAGAAACACAGGAAAACCGATATAGTAAAGGCGATGATCTGATTTTTGGTGATGGACGAGGTAAATAAGCCTATCCCCACAAATACGGCACCTAATAAAAACAACCCGATGTATGAGCCTATTACAGCCCCGGTATCAATATTACCCTGCGGCGTACCTAACGCACTTACCGAATAGTAATAAACCAACGTAGGCAGCAAAGCAAACAGCACTATTAATAAACAGGCCAGGTATTTACCCAGCACTATTTCCCAATCTTTTAAAGGGCGGGTGAACAGCAGTTCAAACGTGCCTTCCTTACGTTCCTCGGCAAGGGAACGCATGGTGATGGCCGGGATCAGGAACATGAACAGGTACGGGGCAGTGCTGAACAGGCTTTCGAGGCCTGCATATCCGTACTCGAGAATGCTTGAATCAGGAAATACCCATAAAAACAAACCCAGCACCAATAAAAATACGCCTATAGTTACGTAAGCCACCAACGAACTCAGGTAGGATATTATTTCTTTTTTAAGGATGCTCAGCACGTTATAATATGTAGTGTTAAGCGCCGAAATTACAACAATATTGCGCCAAAGCAAAGAAGCAGTTTGATATCGGATTTCGGAATTTCGATTTCGGATTTATTTATTGATGGTTTCTTTCGCAGGTTCAAACGTCTTCCGCTTTAACCAAACTTAAAGTAAGCGTACATGCCATAGCCGTTAACCTAAGCAATTAATTGAACAAAGGATTTTAAAAATCCCCTCTCGAGAGGGCGCGTAGGAACGTGTTGTAGCAGGGGTGTGTTTCTGCTACAGATCTTTCAAAGCAGAAACACACCCCTCCGCCCCTCTCAAGAGGGGAATCGCACAATCCCTCGCTTTTTTTCTTTTGCTTAAATTAATGGTTATGGTGAAAGATGCTTGAACATGCGGAATGATAATTAGAAACGATAGCGTCCGTCCGTCTGGGGGACCGACCACCTGCAACCACTTACGGCCACTATCAGCCAACTGTCCCCCCTTTAAAACCTGTACTTGTAAGCTATGTTGAAGCCTAACTGATCAATAGGATGATTATAGTCGATACTTTTATAACCACGTTCAAAGCGCACGTTAAAATCAAGCCCGTGATGAGGGCCAATCGGTACAACAGCCCCCGCTCCTCCCGAATAGATGAACGAAGTATACGACCGGTCATTAAGTTTAAACGCGCTGCCTGCCTCGGCACTTAAATAAAAGTATTTGGCCCAATAATACTTTAAACCAGCGGTAACAGGTAAAAATACATACGGCCCGGGGCGATCTGCAGAGTAATACGAGTTTGGCAAATAATCAACAGACGGAGTAGCATACAGGTAGTAAAGATTCGATTCAAAATAAACAAAGCCTACACCAGCCGTAAAATGCAGTGTTTTGGTTATCGGCTTTTCCAATTTTATATTAACGCCAAAACCGCCTTTGTAGGTAATATCGGGCCCGTTGTATTGGTAGCTGCCAATATTAAGCGGAACATCCAATTCGGTACCAACGCTTAACGAGGTTTGATTACCCCTTTGAGCTTGAGATGCAGCTGAAAACAAAACGAACAAAAAGATTAACGAAATGCGGATAGGTTTCCTGATCATGATATTATAAGGTTTATAAGTGTTGCTATAACGCCGATACGCCTTTCAATAATATATCGCTACAAAAAATAAAAAAAAACCTACCTGCCAAACCGATAGGCAAACCTGATAGCCGTTTGCTGCAAAGTATGGGCCGACCAGCTTTCGTACCGTAACCCCAGTTCAAAGTTACGGTTATCAGTACCTGTGGGGATCATGATAGCCGGCCCTACAGAAAAAGCGAACACCCTGCGCTTATCGTAATTAAGTTCGATAACGCTGCCTGCTTCGGCCTCCAAAAACACGCCCGAGCTAACGTTATATCTTAATCCGGCTTTTAAAGGCACAAAAATATCGCCACCGGAATGCCCCTCATTTAAAAGCGAGTTTTTACAAAAAAAGCTGCTGAACCCTGCTGTAAGCGTAAAACTTACCGGGCTTACAATTGGCTGCTCCAATTTAAGCGAAGCGCCAACCCCTACGTTGTATAAACTGCGCGATGGAATACCAAATTCAACACCGGCACTAAAAGCGGTTGAGGGTTTCGGCCCGTCCTGGGCGTAAGTTTTAAAAGCAGGAAGGATAAGCAACAGCAATATCAGTTTTTTCATAACAGGCCGAAAATACAATATTGCTCTGCTTATAATAATGAAGATATTATTAAAAAGGCCGCTCCCTTCCGGAAACGGCCCCATGATATTAATAATTATTTTTTAAAATTTGAATGCCACCCGCAGCGCTACCTGGCTTACAGTGCCATCATGCGACCAGCCTTCGTAACGTACACCAGCTTCCAGTCCACCGGCAAAGCTATAACCTACGCCCGGTGCATAAGCAAATCCAGTACCACCGCCACTTTCGGTGCTGAATACAGCGCCTAACTGACCTTCTGCAAAAAAGGCATCGTCAAAAAAGTATTTAACACCCGCTTTAACCGGAATAAATCCTTCGCCCGATTTGTTTAAAAAATCTTTAACCTCACTTTTGTACAAAAAGCGGGTATAACCGGCAGAACCCGTTAAATACAAATGATCGGCAATAGGATGATCATACTTAAGGGATCCACCAATGGCAAAATTTGAAATATTGTGCGTGTCGCCAACCGGCAAGCCAGCTTCAACACCTATACTAAATTTGCCTCCATCTGATGATGATTGCGCGTGGGCCGCTACGGCCATGAAGCCTAAAAAGGCTAATGATAAAAGTAGTTTTTTCATATAACAATAATGTAATAAAGGTTGGCTCGGCGGGGTACCTCCGCATTGCCGGGTTTGCATATATAGATGCAATAAACCGGCAATGCGTTACAAAAAATGTAAAAAAATATTAAACGAGTAATACTTAGGAGTAGTAATAACAGAAAACGGCTATTCTACCACGTCCTTTCGGGTATGAAGTAATGACGTGTTTTTTAATTATTAGTAAGGCTGATAAACACCTCCTCGAGCGATTTATCACCATTATTTTTCCGGAGTTGCTGCAAGGTATCGTTGGCTACAATAGTACCTTTATTGATGATGATAACCTGGCTGCACACAGCCTCAACCTCCTGCATAATATGGGTTGAAAGTACAATGGTTTTGGTTTTCCCCAGATCAAGGATC
>NZ_DASVOB010000463.1:0-6724 GCF_036383575.1 Mucilaginibacter sp. | reverse complement strand
GATTAATGAGACGATAACCCATGCAACCGGGTTGGTTTTTTTACGCCTGGGCTTAGGATTAGGCATATATTCCCAACTGCGTTGCTCATTCAATGTTGATATTTTGATACTATCCTCCTGCTGCTTTTGATGATAAACAGTTCTGCAGTACTTGCATTGAATTGTTTGGTCTGCACTCTTCTCCAATACTGCACCACAATTTGAGCAATTTATTAGTCGGTCAATTTCCATAGATTAAAAAGTTGGAGTAAGCAGAATGTCGTCAAATGAAAAGGCAGGAGGACATTTAAAAATACAAAACGATTTGGGCATTGTGATAATGTTTAAGATTAGGTAGCTAAAATAGAAACTTATGGAAAAATAACTGTCATTTAATTACAAACAGGTTTGAGGAATAAAAAATAAAGGCCTCTCATTTTATGAGAAGCCTTTGTGTAAACTATGGGAATCAACCCCAATCAATAATATTATAATGCTTCAGAAACCACCTCGGTAACTTCAGGTACCATGCGTTTAAGCAGGTTTTCGATACCGGCTTTAAGGGTTACGGTTGATGAAGGGCAGCCGCTGCATGAACCGCGAAGCTCAACAGTTACAACGCCTTCGTTAAATGAACGGTAAGAGATAGCGCCGCCGTCCTGCTCAACAGCCGGGCGAACGTAATCATGCAGGATCTGCTGAATTTTAACTTCGGTTTCAGATCCCTCAAAATTGCCAACCTCAGCTTCTTCTTCTAACTGAATCTTCAATTCAGATTCGATAGCGCCTTTAACAAACTCTTTCATTATCGGCTCAACATCTGCCCAGTCGCTGCCTTCAGTTTTGGTAATGGTAACAAAATTGCTGGCAAAGAAAACGCCGTTCACAAATGAAAACTTATAAAGTTCCTTTGCAAAGGGTGATTTTTCGGCACTTTCCTTTGTAGGAAAGTCAACACTGCCATTAATCAGCAGTTTGTTAACTATGAATTTCATAGTTGCCGGGTTAGGCGTTAATTCGGTATATACGTTGATGTTCATCGTTTCGTGTTTTAAAATCTTAATTAACAAATTTAGTGACCTTTTTCATTAAAAGCTACCACTTACTTTGTTATGACATGCGGATGATTTTTGATTTTTGCAAATAATAAAATCAAATTCCGGTGTAGTTTAAAGGTGTTATCTTTTTAATCTCCTCCTTAATCGCGTCACTTACATTTAACGTATCAACAAATTCCGCTATTGTGCCGGCGTTGATCTGTTGGTTGGTACGGGTAAGATCTTTGAGTGCCTCGTAAGGGTTAGGATAGCCTTCACGCCTTAATATGGTTTGGATGGCTTCAGCAACAACCGGCCAGTTAGCTTCCAGGTCGGCATTGATAGCATCGGTATTCAATAAAAGCTTATTTAAGCCTCTTACTGTTGATTTTATGGCGATAAGCGTATGCGCAAACGGTACGCCAATGTTCCTTAACACGGTAGAGTCGGTAAGATCACGCTGTAACCTTGATATTGGCAGTTTGGCCGCAAGGTGTTCAAATAGCGCGTTCGCGATGCCCAGGTTACCTTCCGAATTTTCAAAATCGATAGGGTTAACCTTATGCGGCATGGCCGATGAGCCAATTTCGCCTGCTTTGATCTTTTGCTTGAAATAGTTCATGGATATGTAGGTCCACATATCGCGGTCAAGATCTATCAGGATATTGTTAATGCGTTTCAATGCATCGCATTGCGCGGCAAAGTTATCGTAGTGTTCAATCTGGGTGGTGAACTGTGAGCGCTTTAATCCCAGGATCTCATTTACAAAATGATTACCGAATGCTTTCCAGTCTTTATCAGGGTAGGCAATAAAGTGAGCATTAAAGTTACCTGTAGCGCCGCCAAACTTAGCCGAATTAGGGATAGGTTTCAGCAATTCCAACTGGGCTTCCAAACGCTCCACAAAAACCAGGATCTCTTTGCCTAAACGGGTTGGCGAAGCCGGCTGACCATGGGTATGCGCTAACAAAGGAACATTCTCCCAATCGGCAGCGAAAGCTTTTAAGATACTAACCAGGTCATTGATTGCCGGATAGTAGCTGTTATTTAAAGCCAATTTGAAAGTATACGGGATAGCAGTGTTGTTGATATCCTGCGAGGTAAGGCCAAAATGGATAAACTCTTTGTATGGCTCCAGACCTAATTTATCAAACTCTTTTTTAATGAAATATTCAACCGCTTTGACATCGTGATTTGTCGTTTTTTCTATCACTTTGATACTTTCAGCGTCATCTTCCGAAAAATTCCTGTAAATGTCGCGTAACTTTTCTGATATATTTTTATCAAAAGCTTGTAACTGAGGGAGTGGGTATTCAACAAGTGCGATAAAATATTCGATCTCAACAAATACGCGGTACTTAATAAGTGCATATTCTGAAAAGTATCCGGCAAGTTCGGCAGAGGTGTTTCTATAACGGCCGTCAATAGGCGAGATCGCTGAAAGTGAAGTAAGCGTCATATTAAAAAGAGTGGGTAATAATTTTTTGCAAAGGTAATCATTTTTGATGTGCCATTGGCAGATTAAAAGCTTTGCAAATAAACCGCAGGATAATAAGCAATAATTAAACTGATTTTAAAAATGAACAAGTATTTGTAATGAAAAAGTAAAAATGAATGGAAACTTTTTATTCAAAAAATGTTTCCTTAGTTTTGACCCGGAAAGTCAATGAGTCAAACAGAAAGAATTATAAAAGGAGCCGAGGATCTGTTCTTAACCGCAGGGATCAAAAGTATCACCATGGATGATATTGCGAGGCACCTTGGCATGTCGAAAAAAACCATCTACCAGTTTTTTAAAGATAAGAATGAATTGGTTGTAGCCTTAACAGCAAAAAAGCTGAAGGAAGATGAGGAGCAAATGAATGAGATCATCAGCAAATCGGCTAATGTGATTGAAGAGATGATCAACATGACCAAATGCTCGGAAGAGATCTTTTCAAGGATCAACCCGATCGTTATTCACGACCTGCAAAAATACCATTCTGAAGCCTGGGAGGATTTTCAAAAGTTCAAGGCCGAAGTGTTGATCCAAAAAATGGAAGAACTTTTAATTAAAGGAATGGGACAGGGTTACATTCGTAAAGATATCGACGTAAAGATAATGGCGCGTATGCGGGTTAACCAGGTGGAGCTGGGCTTTAATACATCCATATTCCCGGTAACTGAGTTTAGTCCATGGAAGGTGCAAGTTCAGTTTTTAGATCATTTTAATTATGGCATTTGTACACTTGAAGGCTACAAACTGCTTAATGAGTATAAGAATATTAATAATGAATAACATGCTGACACACAGTTGTCATTAACAGCATGAAATTTGTATCAGCTTAAATGAAATCAAATCACTCAACCACAACATATATAATGAAATATCTATTTTACACGGCAACTGTATTTTGCGCCATAGCCTTTAAGGGCTACGCGCAGGAGGCAGCGCCAAACACCCAAACGTACAACTTTACGGTTCAGGACTGTGTTAATTATGCGTATGAGCACCAGGATTCTGTAGTTAATGCCAACCTTGATATTAAAAGCGCTGAGTATAAAGTTAGAGAAACCACCGGCATCGGTTTGCCCCAGGTAAGCGGAACCGCATCGTTCCAGGATTATCTGAAGATCCCTACCACTTTATTGCCCGGAGAAATTTTTGGACAACCCGCCGGCACTTTTATTCCTGTTCAGTTTGGGGTTAAATACCAATCGAGCGTTGGTGTTAATGCTGATCAGATCTTGTTTGATGGTAGTTATCTTGTTGGCTTAAAAGCATCAAAAACATATAAAGAACTTTCAGTCAGAAATCATATTCGTTCAAAAATTCAGGCCAATGTTAACGTTACCAAAGCTTATTACCAGGTTTTGGTAAGTAACGAGCAGTTAAGACTATTAAATGCAAATATTGCCCAACTAAAACAGCAGATGGATGAAACTGTACAGCAAAATAAACAAGGCGTTGTAGAAAAAATTGATGTAGACCGGATCACTGTTCAGTACAATAATTTAGTTACAAGCCGCGAAAATACCATCCGTTTGTTAGCCTTAAATTACCAGGTACTTAAGTTTCAGATGGGTATGCCTATTGAATATGCGCTTAGCCTGAAAGATAAACTTGAAGATATCAGGCTGGATGATAATACCGCCGAGCTTGCGGCCGATACCTCATTTTATCATAACCGTATTGAGTATAATTTGGCTGAAACAGCCGTAGACCTAAAGCAATTGGATTTGAAACGTCAAAGATCGCTTTCACTTCCATCGCTTAAAGCTAATGCGGCTTACACCTCGTCATACCAGAACAATAATTTTAGTAACCTTTATAAAATGAGTTTCCCGTCAAGTTATGTAGGGTTAACTTTAAACGTACCAATATTTAGCGGCCTTCAGCGGACTAATCAGATAAAACAGTACAAAAGTGCTGTGGTGAAATCGCAGAATGACCTGGAAAATGCGAAAAACGGCTTGAAGCTCCAGGCTAACCAGGCTCATATTACTTATGTAAACGGTTTGCAATCGCTTAATAATCAAAAACGTAACCAGACCCTTGCCCAGGAAGTGCTGCGCGTATCAAAAGTGAAATATCAGCAGGGAGTAGGCTCCAGTATTGAGGTTACCCAGGCACAAACATCGCTTGAAGATGCAGACAACAAATATATACAAGGTCTTTATGATGCCCTGGTTAGTAAAGTTGACCTTGATAAAGCTTACGGACGAATTAAATAACAACAACGCTAAACTCACCATATAACAATGAAAATGAAAAAATTTATATACATACCATTCCTGGTTTTACTGGCAGCCTGCTCAAGTAAGCCTAAAGATAAAAACGCCGAGCTGGCCGATCTGAAAAAGCAGCAATCGGATATTAACTCAAAAATTGAGAAGCTGCAGGCGGAGATAGGTACTACCGATTCAGCCAAAAGTACTGACGTAAGTGTTACTGAAGTTAAGACCGGTAGCTTTACCAATTATGTACAAATACAGGGTAAGATAGATGCGCAGGATAACGTTACTGCCTATCCGCAGGCACAGGCAATTATTACCGCTATTTATGTAAAACCAGGTCAGCATGTGAGTAAAGGCCAGGTATTAGCACAACTGGATAATAGCGTTATGCAGCAAAATATTGCACAAAGCGAAGCGCAGGTAAGTTTAAATCAACAGTTATTTGATCGTCAGAAAAATCTTTGGGATCAGAAAATTGGCACCGAAGTACAATACCTGCAGGCTCAAACCACTTTACAAAGCAGCCAGAAAGCTTTAGCATCGTTAAAAAAGCAATCGGCTTTATATCGCATCATATCACCAATTAATGGCACTGTAGATCAAATGGACCTGAAACTTGGTCAGGGTGCTGCACCTGGTCAAACCGGTATTCGTATAGTCAATGCCGATGTTTTAAAAGTTAAGGCCGACGTTCCTGAATCATACGCGAGTAGCGTAAACACCGGTAATGATGTTAAAATATTGATTCCGGATGCTAACGATTCATTAGTTACCAAGGTGACCTTTGCGGCCAAAGCAATTGACCCTACATCACGCAGTTTTGGTGTGGAGATCAAACTTCCTGTACGCAGCACACTTCGCCCTAATATGACCGCTATTTTGAAAATAGCCGATTACGCCAAAACAAATACTATAGCAGTACCGGTTAAAGCTATACAGAAATCAGAGAACGGCGATCATGTTTTTGTTAATCAGAATGGTATTGCAAAACAGGTGAATGTAAAATCGGGCGTTACCTATGGTGGCCAAACAGAGATATTATCGGGCTTGAAAGCCGGCGACCAGCTGGTTGTTGAAGGTGCAACTGAAATTGAGGACGGCGATAAGATCAAAGTTGTTCAGTCGGCCAATTAGTTATTAACCAATAGATCTGTTCATTATGAAAGATGTAGAAAAAAAATTTGGCCCGTCAAGCTGGGCTATCGATAACAAAACGGCCATTTATGTGCTCATGTTCCTGATCACAGCGCTTGGCCTGATAAGTTATAATCGCCTGCCTAAGGAAAACTTTCCGGATATAGCGCAATCAAAGGTGTTTATAACTACAACCTTTGCTGGTCAGTCTCCCCAAAATATTGAGAACCTGGTAACACGCCAGATTGAAAAGCAACTGAAATCTTTAAAGGGATTAAAGAAAGTAACCTCAAACTCGGTTCAGAACGTTTCTATTATCACAGCTGAGTTTCAAGCCAATATTGATATCAAGGATGCAAAAATAGACGTAAAGGACAAGATTGACCAAGCTAAGAAAGATCTCCCGCAAAATGATAATAATTATACCGATCCCGTTGTTTCGGATATCAATGTTGCGGATCTTCCTATTTTATATATAAATATATCTGGTAATTATGACCTGAAAAAGCTAAAGGAATATGCTGATATATTAAAAGATGAAATTGAAAGTTACAAGGAGATTTCAAAAGTTGATGAAGTTGGCGCTTTAACACCTGAAATTCAGGTTAATGTTGATATGAACAAAATGGCTGCCGCACAACTCAGCTTGCCAGATATTAGTACGGCTATTGGTTACGAAAATATTTTATCGTCAACGGGTACCGCTAAAACTGATGGCGTTCGCAGGACTATCGACATTAAGCAGGATTTCAAAAATGCCGATGAGGTAGCTGCCATGGTGATCCGCAACCCAAAAGGGCAGGCTGTTTATTTGAGGGATATTGCTGAGGTTAAAGATTCATTTTTAGAACAGGAAA
>NZ_DASVOB010000462.1:0-3605 GCF_036383575.1 Mucilaginibacter sp. | reverse complement strand
TTTGGGGCGATAAGGAAAGCGGTTTAAGGGAATACTCCAACCGTCAATGGGCCGGTTTAATAAAAGGTTATTATAAACAACGCTGGGCGATGTTTTTTAGCCATTTGGATAAATCATTATCAACCAAAACCGATTTTAATGCCGATGCTTTTGACAAGCAGGTAAAAGACTGGGAATGGCAGTGGGTAAACAAGCATGACAATGCCTATACCGATGTTGCTAAGGGTGACGCCGTCGAAAAATCAAAGCAATTGTTTGTGAAGTATAATGCGGTGATTACACAAACGAAGTAAGAAGTCGGTTGAAAATGGTTTGATAAAAGTAGTGTAACTAAAAAACGTCATTGCGAGGTACGAAGCAATCCCAAACTATACAGAGCGGCTCTGCAAATCGGGGATTGCTTCGTACCTCGCAATGACGCCTAAATATTAATAACACGGGATTACAATATACAAATGAAGCTCCATCATTATATACTAACATTTATCTTACTACTAAGCGCTTTTTCTGCAGCACACAGCCAAAGCGCTAACGACCATATTTTCCCGGCCACGGCTGTTGCGAAGCCCTATATTGATTTCGATAGCAAAGGTTTTATTGTTCAAGGTAAACGCACATTCATTGTATCAGCCGGGTTAGAATACGCCCGTATCCCCCGTGAACTTTGGTACGATAGATTGCTGAGGATCAAACGGGCAGGCTTTAACTGCATCGAAATCTACACCATCTGGAACTTTCATGAAGAACAAGAAGGCAAATTCAACTTCACCGGCGACCGTGATTTGGGTAAATTCCTTGATATAGTAAAACAGCTTGGCTTATACGCCATTGTACGTGTTGGCCCTTATTACTGTGCCGAATGGGATAACGGCGGCTACCCAATATGGCTTAAATTTAAAAAAGGCCTGCGTGTGCGCGAAGACAATAAGCCGTTTGAACAATATGTAGACCGCTTTTTTGACCATCTTTTGCCGGTTGTATTTCAACGACAAATCAATAAGGGCGGCGCGGTAATATTGGTGCAATTGGAAAATGAACATCCCAATGGCTGGGGCACCATTATGCCCGACGGATATTTCAAACACCTGCAGGCAAAAGCTTTGGATATGGGTATGCAGGTGCCATATTTTTTTAGTGGTTTACACCATGCCAGCGATCCTGCAGGTGATGGTAAGCTTGACGATGATAAACGGCAAAACCCATGGTTTTCTACCGAGTTCTGGGCAGTTTGGTATTCACAATATGGTGCTAAGCCCGGTGATGCAGAGCTTTACGACCGGCGTACCTGGAAAATCATCGCTCATGGTGGTAATGGTTATAATTACTACATGGCTCATGGTGGTTCAAATTTTGGTTATACCAATAATGATGAAGATGCTGCTTCATACGATTATGGTACTGCCATAGGCCAGGCGGGTGATTTAAGGCCAATTTACTACACCTTTAAACGTGCTGCCTGGTTTTCGCGCAGTTTTCAGGAGGTATTAGAGAACAGTACAAACGCATTTGCGGCCTACAGTGCTATAACTAAAGATACCACCCTCAAAATATCCGCCCGCACAAGTCCTGCCGGTGATCTGATATTTTTAGATAATCCGGGTACTTCTAAAGTAATCACAGCGCTAAACATCAGCGGAGCAGAGGACCTGCTTGCCGGTAAAAAGATCAGTGCTCAACCAAAAGAGATCTTCCCTTTAATTCACAATTATAAACTTAATAATGAAGTTACCCTTGACTGGGCGTTTACACGTGTATTCGCCATAGTTAAACAGGCTAACACTACTACGATAATTGTTGATGCTGAACCCGGCGATCCCTTGTTGTTGCGGTTCAATACAAAAGGGAAAGCCTCATCAAAATCCACTGCTGTAAAAGTTGGTAGTAATGATGTGCTGATTGACGAGAAAATGCCTGTTGCCAATGAAACGCCTACGGAATATACCTTTAGCTCAGGCTCGCAGACCATCAGGGTTTTGGCCATGAACCGGGCTTTGACCGACAAAACATGGATCACCGAAACTGAAGGCAAAAACTATATCACTACCGGGCTGAACTATGTTGGCGAAGCCTCAGTTAAAAATGGTCGATTTAAAATCACAGCAGAAACGCCTTTAACGCAAAATTCGCTACAAAAAGTAATTTTATATACCGAGAGTAAAGGGATCGCTTTTAATATCGATGCAAAAAAGGGCAATCAGCCGCAAACTATCAATTTGTCAAACTGGCAATATAAAAACGCAGCCATCAACTCGGTATCAACTGTAAATACAAGTACCTGGCTCAAATCAAAAGATCCGCAGCCTATGGGTGCCGATGCTGATATTACTGCCGATGCCTGGTATCGGACTACATTAAATATACCATCAAATGGAAAATATACCCTCCAGGTAAAAGGCGGCGGCAGGGGACAAGCCTTTATTGATGGTAAACCTGTTGCCAAATGGAAACTGAACGATAATGAATTATCTATCGATCTTAAAAAAGGAAAGCATACGTTGGCGGTTTTTGCGGCGCATGATGGCCGTGATAAATTGGCGGCCTACCTTGGCCCAATTGATGAGGTAGATAGCAAAGGGCTTTTTGGCGGCGCTCTGATCAAAAAGGGAGGCCCTTTTATTACCGAGCTTGGCAACTGGTATTATACCAAAGCCGCTAAAAAGGATGATGTAAAACAAGGTCCACCGACATTTGATACATCGGTATACAAAAAATACAAAATAGGTGCTGATGTTTTTGATCTGAAAGAAGGCTATGCCTGGTTCCATACAACCATCCCGCAACAACCCGCAGGTACATCTAAAATAATCGTTTTGTTTAAAAGTGTTGATGAAAATGCCACTGTGTTTATCAATGGTAAGCAGGTAGCCCATCATGATGGCTGGAACCAGCCTTTCGAGGTGAATATAACTGATGCCGAAGCTTTAAAGCACCCGGTTGATCTTTCTGTCTTTATCGAAAATTACTCAAACGAGGGGGGAATCGACCAACCCATAAAGATCAATGCCATTGGTGATGCTACTGCGATAACCGGCTGGCAACTGAAAGGCGGTCCGGGTGATGCGCTGGCCGTTCAGGGTTGGGCAAAGCTTGATGCGGCTAAACAAATGAAAAATGCCCCTGCCTTTTATCGTACCACTTTCAGTGTGCTGCAATCAATTGGCAGTAAATTCATCTGGCGTTTTGATCCTGTTGGTTTAGGCCATGGTTCTGTTTGGGTTAACGGCCATAACCTGGGGCGATATCCTGAAAAGCTGGATATCAAAAGCCTTTATATCCCCGAATGCTGGCTTAAGCCCGGTTTAAATCAGGTGACTGTTTATGACGAAGAGGGCAATAGCATCAATAAAACCCGGATTGTAGCTGAAGAGGCTGCGGGTCGGTTAATAAAAGAAATTTCAATACCCCTTAATTAATATAATAGCAAGAGATGGCTGCAACAACCGAGAGATTTACCGCACTTGATGTTTTCCGTGGTATGACCATTTGCTTCATGATCATCGTTAATGCCCCCGGTTCGGGGGCAAACGTATGGTCGCCGCTTGATCATGCCGCCTGGATCGGGTTTACACCTACCGATCTTGTTTTTCCGTCGTTCCTTTTCGCGG
>NZ_DASVOB010000461.1:0-2899 GCF_036383575.1 Mucilaginibacter sp. | reverse complement strand
CGCGCTACGCTCGCAATGACATGTTTTTTTATTTTAAAATAGAGATAATTTCATCTTCCGAACACTTGTGGCTGCAAGCCCGCGGCAGCCATATACAAAAAGCACAAGGCCTGTTTTGCTTCGCAAAACAGGCGTTGTGCTAATGTTCTCCCTTTAGGGGGTTAGGGCGCTTAATGGATCACGTTAAACAACCTGCTCCAACGAATTTTGTGAATGAATGAAGCGTTATCATCAACACTCATCCAAATGAACAGCGCTTTACCCACAATATGGTCTTCCGGAACAAAGCCCCAGAAACGTGAGTCTTCTGAGTTATGACGGTTATCGCCCATCATAAAATAGTAGTTCAGTTTAAAAGTATAGCTATCAGCTTTCTGTCCGTTGATCAGGATGTCCTTACCGCTTACGTCTACTTTGTTGCCCTCATATATAGCTATAGCGCGGCCATAGATCGGGAATGTTAAACTATCCAATTTTACTGTCCAGCCTTTTTTAGGTACAATGATAGGTCCGAAGTTATCAACGTTCCATTTGTAATCAGGAATGTTAGCACCTATTTTATAATTGGAGAAAATGGCAGGATAAACAGGGCTAAGCGGATCTGATGCTCCCCTTGCCGTTAACCTTGGGGTAACCGATTTAATATTTGAATATCCGCGCAAAGCCTTTGCCGACTCTTCGGTGGTGTTTGTAATAAACTCAGTGTTGTTTATTGATGAAATATCAGACAAATGCAAATCAGTTGCTATCTGCGGATTAAGCTCATTTCCGTCTGTTTTAACGTCATAAGTGATCTCACCGTTTGGCGGCGTAATAGCAGCTTTACTGTTTATAAACACTTGTGCATTAACAACGCTCAGGGTATCGCCTGGGGTACCCTGGCAGCGTTTAATATAGTTTTCGCGTTTATCAACCGGCCTGAAATAAGGCGAATCGGCATCCATAGGATAATTAAATACCACCACATCGCCTTTTTTAATATCACTCAAACCCGGCAGACGGTAATATGGCAGTTCAATGCCATCCCAATAAGCTTTGGTATTGATGAGCGGCATGGTATGATGTGCAAACGGAAACGCGACAGGCGTCATTGGTAAACGTGCCCCGTAATTTACTTTGCTTACAAACAGATAATCGCCAATAAGCAAGGAGCTTTCCATCGAGGCACTGGGGATCACGTAAGCCTCAATAAATAATGTACGGATCAATGTAGCAGCAATCACCGCGAAAATGATAGCATCCGCCCATTCACGTGTCTGTGTTTTCTTAAGGGCTTTCTTATATTTCTCCCTAAACTCCGGGCTCGCCGACTGACCTAAATATTTGGTATCCTTATCAAATCCCCATTTTGGCAGGTAGATAAACTGTAGCGCAACACCTGCGCAATGTTCGGCAAACGTAAATTTGCCGTAAGACTTAATAAAATCAATCGTTATACCTAAAGCGACAAGAAAGCCCAAACCAGGTATAAGTAATAATACAAACCACCAGCCAGGCCTGCCGCTTAATTTGATCATTATATAAAAATTGTAGAGCGGAATTATAGCTTCCCAACCCGGTCTGCCCGCCTTTTCAAATAACTTCCATAAGCCTACGTAAGGCAATATGATTAAAATAATAAATGCAATTACAAATGCTACAACGTTCACTTCAGTGTTTTTATATTTTCAATTAATGTATGCCCCTGAACAACCTGTTCCACCTTATTTTATCAAAGAAAGTTGCAGTACTATCAATACTCATCCAGGTAAATAAAGCTTTGCCTACTACGTGATCTTCGGGAACAAAGCCCCAAAAGCGCGAATCTTCCGAATTATGGCGGTTATCGCCCATCATAAAATAGTAGTTAAGCTTAAAGGTATAAGTATCGGCTTTTTTTCCGTTAATCATGATATCCTTGCCCACAACATTTACCTTATTGTTTTCATAAATCTCGATAGCACGGCCATAAACCGGGAAAGTAAGACTGTCTAACTTAACAGTCCATCCCTTTTTGGGGATAATGATAGGCCCGTAGTTGTCAACATTCCATTTAAAATCGGGAAAATTAGTGGTGATCTTATAACGAGGATACTTGGCAGGGTAAACCGGGTTCAGCGGATCGCTGGTGCCTTTAAGTGTTATTGCAGGCACAATTGATTTTACGTTCGAATAGGTTTTTAAAGTAGCGGCTGCCTCTTTCGACATCTTCATTTCATAGCGATTGTCTCCCATGCTACCCGGTTGATCTATTTTAAGTTCATTTAAAATAGCAGGATTAAACTCTGTTCCGTTAGTTTGAACAAAATAACCTTCTTTACCTCTTTCAGGATCGGGGGCTGCCTTCCCGTTGATATACACCTGTGCGTCAACTACACTCAACGTGTCGCCCGGTGTGCCCTGGCAGCGTTTGATGATATTTTCACGCTTATCAACCGGCCTGAAATAAGGTGAATCCGCCTCTATCGGCGCATTAAAAACCACGATATCGCCTTTTTTAATATCACTTAAACCAGGCAAACGGTAATACGGCAATTTTACCCCGCCCCAGTATGCCTGGGTACCCCAGGGCGTAGTGTGGTGCATAAAAGGGAATGAAACAGGGGTTATCGGCATCCTCGCACCGTAATTAACCTTGCTTACAAACAGGTAATCGCCAATTAAAAGCGAGTTTTCCATCGAGCCGCTGGGGATAACGTAAGCCTCGATAAACAGCGTACGGATCAGGGTAGCGGCTATTACTGCAAATATGATAGCATCACCCCATTCACGAAGCGCACCCTTTTTCTTTTTTACTTTACTTGTATCTTTCTTTTTCCAGAATTTCCAGTTCATATGATGTATCGAATGTGCAAATTTCAGATGTGCAAATGTGCAGATTTTTTAATGTTTATATTTTATATATAAGATATATGTTACA
>NZ_DASVOB010000460.1:0-2617 GCF_036383575.1 Mucilaginibacter sp. | reverse complement strand
CAACAAACCCTGCCAAGAGGAGCAACTTCGGGAGCCAATCCGATGCAGGAAGCAAGGAAAGGCGGACAATAATTTTAACCAAACAGCCCCGGCTCTCGCCGGGGCTGTTTGGTTTTAAACTCGTTTTTGGAGCCTGTGGTCGGTGTTTTCACCATACCACTTAAGGTCATTTTCAATTAATGCAGTGTTTTCAAAATCATGTGGTACGGTGAAAACACCATAGGTGTTCGGAAGATTCAGATCAGTTGAAAATGTTGGTTTAAAAATCCATGTCATTGCGAGGAGCGGCATGGGCAAAAGCACTTGGGGCGACGCGGCAATCCCTTAGCTATACAGGGCGGACCTGCATTGGCTACGAGATTGCCGCGCTACGCTCGCAATGACATATTTTTTTATTTAAAAATAGAGATAATTTCATCTTCCGAACAACTGTGGTGAAAACACCGACCACAGGCTAATTTTCAAAAACAAAACGGGTTCGGCAATTGCCGAACCCGTTTTGTTTTTGCCCCACATGTCATTGATTCGTGCTTCGCAGCGACGTGTTTGTGATAGGCTTTTTAATGTACCCTATCAGTTTTATATATCCCCAACGGGCCATCAATAATGTCAGCAATCTGCTGGCTGAACAATTGAAAATGCTCCTGTTTTACATGCCGGTCAAGGCCTTCCTGGCTGGCCCAGGTTTCGTGAAAAACAAACTGGGTTTCGTCGGTGGTTGATTGGTATAGCTCGTATTGCAGGCAGGCTTCTTCCTGGCGTGATGCTGCTACCAGCTTATCCAAAAAGTCTTTCATTTGGGCGGTAGTACCTGCCTTACACTTCACTAAGGCTGTTAAGTAAATTTTCATGGCTTGGGTTGTTTTGGGTAAAAAGTTTATTTAAATGCTCCTGGTAGCGTTGCAGGTTCTCTTCAATATTAGCGTTTTTCATCACATCATAAAAGTGGATACTTTCTAATTGCTGCATGCCGGTAAAGGCGTTCATGCGGTGAAAGCCAAACAGCGGGCCTTCGTCAACACTGTGCTCATTGAAAAATTCACCGGGTAGGGTGAAAGCAGTGATAGGGGCATTCCATGAGGTAGTAAGCAGATATTGTTTGCCATGCATCAGGCCGCCGGTACCATAATTAATGCCAGGGTTTTCGGCTGTGCGGCCATCGCTGCGGTAAATGCCGTTTTGATAACCGGCGGTAAAAACTTCATCAATATATTTTTTAAAGGCATGCGGCACCTGGAACCACCAAACTGGAGTATGGTAAATAATTATATCGGCCCATTTATAGTTTTCGGCCTCCTGCATGGGGTCATAAGCGTTATTAACATCTGTTGAGCGTACCTCAAAATCGGGATGTTCGGTGAAATATTGTACGGTAGTATCTAATAATGTTTTGTTGAATCTTCCGCCGGAGTGACCGAAGATCTGTCCGCCGTTTATTACAAATATGTTCTTCATTTATTTTCTTGTTTTAATTTTCATCAAAATTACGGCGCATTTATCTACTATTAAAATAGTATAATTTATACATTTGTATTATAATTATGATAGATAGACCATGGTTAATTTTGAATGGTTCCGTACGTTTAAAGCGATATATGAAACAGGATCTCTAACAGGCGCGGCTGAAGCGCTGTTTATTTCCCAACCGGGAGTGAGCCTGCATTTAAGCTCACTGGAAAGTTATGTAGGTTATAAACTGTTCGACCGTACTTCGCGAAAAATGGTATCGACAGAACGGGGAAAGATCCTGTATAACTATATCCAGGAGTCTATCAGTAAACTGGAAGAAGCCGAGCGACATTTTCATAAAAGCACCGAGAAGGACGTACCTACCATAAGTATAGGCATGTGTTTTGAAACTTTTCAGTTTACGCTGGAATCCTATTTGCCTACATTGCCTTTTAACGTGATCATTAAATTTGGCGAATACCCCGAAATGTTGGCCGATCTTGATAACGGTATCCTCGACCTGATCGTAACGCCCCATAAAGGTGATTATAAAGGTTTGGAATATAAACCGTTTTTTAAGGAACGGATAGTAGTGCTGGCCGGGGCCCAAACACCAACGGCAGAGTTTAATGAACTGCTGAAAACTAAAAATCTTAACCAGATCCAAACCTGGCTTAAAGCCCAAACCTGGTATGGCTCATCGGGCGATATGGAACATCTGCGTCGTTTCTGGCATATCAACTTTGGTAAGCGGCCTGATTTTAAGCCCAACTTTATTGTACCCAACATGGGCTCCATTATCCGTTGCCTGAGCGATGGCAAGGGGATAGCAGTGATCCCCGATTTTCTTTCAAAAAAGGAGCGCGATAATGGCAATATCAAATTGCTTTGGGAAGGTTACAATCTGATAGAAAATACGCTGTATTTCGGCACCCGCAAAAAGTCGATTTACGCCGAACAGGTGGCCATGATCCAGGGGATTTTTGAGCGGGAGATGGTTTGATGAACAGGTAGCTTAAACCTTCTCTACCGCCGCCGCTCGCCTCTGGCGAGTGGCAACTATCGCAGCGGCCTCTGGCCGTCGTAGCAAAAGCAGACCATGGGCTTTATTAGAACTCAAATATCTCTTTATTAAGATCACCGGTATACCATCTGCCATTAATAAAAT
>NZ_DASVOB010000459.1:0-2189 GCF_036383575.1 Mucilaginibacter sp. | reverse complement strand
AAATCAAGATCGATAGCGAAGTTTTTAAACTGGATAAATTGATCGGGTGTAAAGCTAAGGATCAGGTTATGGTGCCATATAAATATGCATTGGCATTCAGAACAGCGGCTTACTACCGATGTTCCCTTTTGACTGAGTATTTTAGCGTCGCACATAAATTGAGGTAGTTTAAAAATTGAATTGGTGCCTGCTCTGTCGGTTAACCGTTTGATGGAAACGACTAAACTGCAAAACAGGACTTTATATTTTAAGCATTGGTAACCAAATAATTATTAATAAGCTTGCGGGCTTCTGTTTTACTTTTTTGAGTATCCCATTTCTCTTTTGCCGATTGATCAGCAAGATCAAAAAGGCGTTCGTAAAGCAGTTTGCCATCTACTTTTCCTTTTAGTTTGATGATAGTGTTTTGCGCATAAACCTCATCCCATACCTGGCGAACGGCTGTCCAGTAGGGTTGTTGTTTTTGCCACCAGCCTTTTGCAAAAGCAAATTTGGCTTCATCGGCTTTAGTAAATTCTTCGTAGCCTTTTTCACGCGCCAGGAGTTTATCACCACCGGCCGAGCGGATTATTTTTTGATTGTCCTGCTCAAACATCCACCCGTTTGGAGTTAAGTAGATGCGGTTTCCACGGCGTAGTACATTGTAATCGCTGCGCTTGGTAAACTCGCGGCGGGGTAATGGAGAATCGCATTCGCTTTGCCAAAAGTGCTTGCCATCGGCATGGATCCAGGTGCCTATACTTTCATAACGCGGACTGTCATCAACCTGGAAAACTTTTTGTACCCAGCGGCCTTTCGCTTCGGCTGCTTTTAAGGTGCCTTTTTTCCAGGTGCTGCTTTGGTCAAAGCTGAGTAGGGTGGGTTCTTCGTACACCCAGTCTTCGCGCCAGTGTTTTATTATAGCACTGTCGCCTACAACCAATAAATGCTGTATAACTATCTTTTTTGGCGAGTCTTCTTCAACGGCCGCCCATTCATATCCCCATGAATGGTATTGCGGATGGTTACGGTATGCAGTATCGGGCGAGAAAGTTTCGGCATAATCAAAAGTTACTTTATAAAACCCGCCAAGTGCACGGATGGCGGCACGGTCCTGGTCTAATTTTGACTGTGCCTTAACGCTTATCTGAACAGTGCTTAACAGCACTAACAGGTAAAGGATTTTTTTCATTAATGGGGTAATTTAATTACTGTGATATATTAACAGCAACAAAGGAATGTCTTATTTAGAATAAATCCAAATAAAAATAAAAAAACCTTATTTGTAATGCCAGTAAATTGATTATGGGGATGGGCGGTTTCCAACATAAACTACTCATGTATATTATAATAGGGTAAACCATGATCGATAAAGCCAAATGCTTTCGGGTATCCTTCTACCAGGGATTTTGAATCATATCAACCGTTAAAATTTTATTCATTTTATTCACCTTGGTAGTTTGGCCTCTCAATAGCTATATTTAAGGATAAAATTATACTGTGATCTATAAATAAGCTTTTATAGGTAAATTATAAAAATTGTGTATATTATCAGCGTATTATTGGTGTACCCCTTAACGATAATAAGTTTTGCTGAGTATTGAAGCGCCAATTATGACGAGTTTTTCTAAATATTATTCTGAGAGCTTAAAAAATGCTGTCCTTATAACTGCGGGGTTGTCAAATATAGCCCCGGCTGATTGTAAGACGCTTGAAGCTTATATCCTTGATAAAACCAAACAGCGGGTTAGCGAAACAACCTTAAAACGGATCTATGGTTTCGCGTACAGTAAGTTCAATCCATCTATGTTTACCCTCAATACATTATCACGATACTGTGATTATGAGGGCTGGGATGATTTTTGCCGAAAGCAGGAGGCTGAATCTACAAAGCAAAGCGGTACTACTGTTGACTGGGACCTTTTAAAAGCAAATGCTGGTAAAATAACTTCTTTCACCCTGCAGGCAATCAAAAACAAAACGGGGATCCCTTATCCACAAACTATCAGGAGGCGGTTTATTGATGATCATTTTGCTGCCTTTTTGCAGGGGAATTATACAGCAACTGTGATTGCCGCACCTGCTGGGTTTGGTAAAACTGTAGCCCTTTGCCATTGGGTTGATGAAAAGGTACAGCAAAGCAGTAACGACATTATATTGTTTTTCAGCAGCAGCGCCTTAATGAATGTGTTTTTAAGCGGGCGTGATCT
>NZ_DASVOB010000458.1:0-1714 GCF_036383575.1 Mucilaginibacter sp. | reverse complement strand
CTGGTATAATCGTCAGAAGGGAACAACTGGTAATTACCACGCCTCCTGAACTGAATATCCCCGGCTGCCAAATGCTGAGTGCAACTGCCTGCCCTCACATCAATGCTACCCGTTAAGATCACTTCCAGGCAGTGTGCTGTTTGTAAGGTATCATCACACCTAAAAGGATGTATCTTATCGATGATGATCCCATACATATCAGATAACCGCAACCTCATATGTGCGTGATGATCAAGCAAGTCTTTAGGAATTTGTATCATCTTGAACCGTAAATTTCCCCTAAAGCTACATCTTGAAATTTATGTTTTTCACTTTTTGATCAATTGTAACAAACTGATGATAAACGCAGCTATAAGCTTTTGAAGCCCCATGGGGTGTCTTGCAAACTTGAGATGCCATGTCACCATCTATTAATTACATAATAATTACAAAGAAATTTATTTAAACATCAGATGTTTAAATAAACATCATATATTTGCATTGTTTTTAATTCACAATCATGGCAGAGAAACTTAGCAACAAAATTATCAGGCTTATCAAAAATGATATCCTTGCCGGTAAATGGAAAGAGGGCGATAAGATGCCTTCCGAGTTTGAATTGATGGAGTTATATGATGTTGGCCGTTCAACCATACGTGAAGCCATTAAATCTCTGGCAGATGCGGGTGTCCTGCGTGTACAGCAGGGCTCGGGGACATTTGTAAATGCCTTTACCGATTCGGACACTATTGACCAGCGGTTGAAACGCGCTGCTTTCGATGAGATCAATGCCGTGCGCCGGATGCTGGAACTGGAAATTGTCACCCTCGCTTCAAAACACCGGTCAGAAGATAATCTCCAGGAAATTGAAATACGGTTGCAGCAGCGGAAAGACGCTATAATGGCAGAAGAGCGCCTGGCCTGTATTGATGCCGACATAGCTTTTCACACGGCCGTCGCGAAGGCATCCTCAAATAGTGTTTTAGCCGACCTGTACCATAGCTTCAGCATAATCATTCGTGATTTTTTTGAAAAACGCGAAAAACAGGGCATAAGCCATTTTGCAATGAGCCACCACTTACATGAGGCGCTTTATAACGCCATTGCAAAAAGCGACACCGAAGCTGCCCGCCACATCACCACAGAAATTTTAAAAAATAATTATTAAACAATGACCATTCTAACTTTCACCCTAATATTACTGGCCGGCGCCTATCTGGCCGGTTTGGTGGGTTCATTAACCGGCCTTGGAGGCGGCGTAGTTGTAATACCTTTATTAACACTGGTTTTCCAGGTAGATATCCGCTATGCTATCGGTGCGGCACTGCTTGCTTCCATTGCCAATTCGTCGGGAGCGGCCAGCGCTTATGTAAAGGAAGGCATTACCAATATTCGTTTGGGTATGTTCCTCGAAATAGCAACCACAGTCGGGGCCGTAATAGGTGCCTTGCTGGCAGTATACACTCCTACTAACACCATCGCGGTACTGTTTGGCTGCATCCTGCTGTTTTCGGCCGCCATGACACTCAGGAAGAAGAACCAGGCAGCATTAACCGAAGGAAGCCGCACTTCGGCGTTTTTAAAGCTTAACGGAAGTTACCCCACAGCCGAAGGGCCGGTTGACTACAAGCTTAAAAATGTTGGTGCAGGTTTTTCTATCATGACCGTAGCCGGGGTACTTTCGGGCCTTTTAGGTATTGGTTCGGGCGCACTTAAAGTGCTGGCTATGGACTCA
>NZ_DASVOB010000457.1:0-28625 GCF_036383575.1 Mucilaginibacter sp. | reverse complement strand
CACTGGTGATTGGCAACATGATAGGTGCAGGTATTTTCCTGATGCCGGCGGCTATGGTTTCATTCGGGAGCATCGGCTTATTGGGCTGGGTATTTTCGGCGATAGGATCATTTTTTTTAGCGAAAGTTTTCAGTAACCTGAGCAAATTGCTGCCTCATGCCACCGGAGGCCCCTACGCCTACACCCGCGATGGTCTGGGCGATTTTATAGGTTTTTTGGTGGCCTGGGGATATTACCTTGCGGTTGCCTGTGCCAATGCGGCTATCACCATATCATTTGTAAGTGCCTTAAGCACCTTTTGCCCGGTGCTGGCCAGCAGCAGTGCTATTGCCGTGGCTGCCGGTTTGTGTTCCATATGGTTACTGGCCTATATCAATACATTGGGCATTGTCACCGGCGGAAAACTACAATTGGTTACCACCATTTTAAAAGTATTACCGCTGCTGCTGGTAGCTATAGGTGGTTTGTTTTTTATTAAAGCTGCAAATTTTAGCCCTTTTAACAGTAGTGGCGGCAGTATTATCAGCGCGTTACAAGCGACAGCCACCATGACCATGTTTGCGTTTATAGGCATTGAAAGCGCCACCGTTCCATCTGGGAGTGTGGAAAATCCTGAGAAAACTGTGGCCAGGGCAACCATGCTGGGGCTGCTCATCACTACCTTTATTTATATATTGGGGAGTGTTAGCGTTATCGGCATTATCCCGGCAGCGCAACTGCAAAAGTCTCTTACGCCTTATGCAGATACGGCGGTGATCATCTACGGCAGCAGCGCCCGGTATTGGGTAAGCGCCGGTATTGCCATTGCTGCTTTTGGTTCGCTCAACGGATGGACGTTATTGCAGGGGCAGGTGCCTTACGCTATTTCAAAAGACAAACTTTTCCCGCCTATATTCAGCCGCACTAATAAAAAGGGGGTACCTTATATGGGTATTATAATCAGCAGTATCATGGTATCGCTGTTTATGACCATGAATTATACCAAGGGGCTGGTAGCTCAGTTTAAGTTCCTGCTGCTGCTTTCGCTGCTGAGCGTTTTGATCCCTTATTTATTATCGGCAGCGGCTTACCTTGTTATCAGGGTTCGGAAAACCCCAAATGCTGGCGGATGGGCCGGGGCTATAGCACTGGCCTTAATGGCTTTTGGCTACGCGCTTTGGGCCATAGCGGGAGCCGGACAGGAGGCAGTATATTATGGTTTTTTACTGCTTATGGCCGGCATCCCGTTTTATGTTTGGGCCGCATTCAGGAAAAATGCGAAGTAACTTTATTATAAAGCTCCGGCTTTGATCTCATCAACTACTGCCGGATCAAGCAGGGTGCTGGTATCGCCAAGGTTTGAAGTATCGCCTTCGGCAATCTTGCGTAAAATACGACGCATGATCTTGCCCGAACGTGTTTTTGGCAAACCGGTTACAAACTGAATTTTATCCGGTTTAGCTATCGGGCCAATGATGCGTGATACTGTCATGATGATATCCTTGCGGGTGATCTCTTCGTCGCCATGTTTATCCGGGCTCACTACGTAGGCATAAACACCCTGCCCTTTAATGTCATGCGGGTAACCAACCACAGCCGATTCAACCACGCTGCTGTGCATGTTTATAGCATTCTCAACCTCTGCAGTGCCGATGCGGTGACCGGATACGTTCAATACATCATCCACGCGACCGGTAATGCGGTAATAACCATCCTCATCGCGCAAGCAACCGTCACCAGTAAAATACATGTTTTCGTAAGTGGCAAAGTAGGTGGTGCGGCAACGTTCATGATCGCCATAAGTGGTGCGTAGCATACCCGGCCATGGGAATTTGATACAAAGATTTCCGCTTACGCCGTTACCTTCAATTACCTGTCCGTTTTCGTCAACCAAAACAGGCTGCACACCCGGTAAAGGCAGTGTAGCATAGCCCGGTTTGGTTGGAGTGATGCCCGCAATAGGCGAGATCATGATACCGCCATTTTCAGTTTGCCACCAGGTATCAACAATAGGGCAACGGTTTTTGCCGATGTGATCATCAAACCAGTGCCATGCCTCTTCATTGATAGGTTCGCCTACCGATCCTAATTTTTTAAGCGAGCTCAGGTCTTTGTTATTTACGTTATCAAGGCCAAAGCTCATTAACGAACGGATGGCAGTTGGGGCAGTATATAATATGTTTACCTTAAACTTATCAACAATCTCCCAGAAACGGCCGCAATCAGGGAACGTTGGGATACCTTCAAACATCAATGTAGTTGCTCCCTGCGAAAGCGGGCCATATACTATATAAGAGTGGCCGGTAATCCAGCCGATATCAGCAGTACAAAAATATACCTCACCCTGGTTGTACTGGAATACGTTGGCAAAAGTATAACCTGCATAAACCATATAACCGCCGCAGGTATGTACCACGCCTTTAGGTTTGCCAGTTGAGCCCGAAGTGTACAGGATAAAAAGCATATCCTCAGCATCCATAACTTCGGCCGGACAGCTTGGGTTACCTTGTGTTTCAACTTTTTTAATTTCATCTTCCCACCAAACATCACGGCCTTTGATCATGGATACCGGCGTACGGCTGCGGGTAAGTACAATTACTTTTTTAACCGAACAGCATTGTACCAAAGCATCATCAATAACAGTTTTAAGAGGTACTTCTTTAGTGCCTCGTTTGCCGCCGTCGCAGGTGATCACAATGTTACATTCAGCATCGTTGATCCTATCAGCAATAGACTGCGCCGAAAAGCCACCGAACACTACCGAGTGGATAGCGCCGATACGTGCACAAGCCAAGACAGCAATAGCCAGCTCAGGGATCATAGGCATATAGATACAAACACGATCACCTTTTTTAGCACCGTTGTTTTTAAGCACGTTGGCAAACTGGCAAACTTTATCGTGAAGCTGGCGGTACGTTAATATACGGTGGTCTTCTTCCGGGTCGTTGGGTTCCCAGATGATGGCCGGTTTATCGCCAAGAGTTTCCAAATGCCGGTCGAGACAGTTTTCAGTAATATTGAGTTTTGCTCCCTGGAACCATTTGATCTTTGGCTCCTTAAAGTTCCAGTCCAATACGGTGTCCCACTTTTTTTGCCATAAAAAATTATCGGCAATGCCGGCCCAGAATTGTTCGGGCTGCTCAACACTTTGCTGGTAAACTTTTTTGTACTCTTCAAATGATGTAATTTTCATCGGTTGGTTGGTGTTTGGTTGGTTGATGAAGCTGTTATGCGCTTATATTGTTTATTTGCTTTTAGCTTATAACGCTTTCATGCGGGTTTAAATGGTGGGCGTAATTTAATAATTTATGTGCGATGTGTAAACTAAAATCGCTACTTTTTAAATTTTTTTAAGAAGTAGCGATTGGACGAATAACTGGAGCATAGATAGAAATTTTACACGAATCCTTTACCGTCAAATACAATTAGATCGAATTACACGAATGATTATTCCCTTCTATTCAAATTCGTGTAATTCGATCTAATTCGAAAAAATTAGTGTTGAAATTTATACCTTATTATAGTCAATTCAGGAAGCTGTTTTTATGCGTTGTTTTTGCTCTAATGACACTGATTAAAAAGAATTTGAAAATTTTTCAAATCACTATTGAATATTTGGTTTAAAAGTCTGATATTTGCAAACTCTTTTTGGATAAAGGGTTGATAATTAAAAATATTTGTCATGTCAAGAATTTGTGATCTAACAGGAAAAGGATCTATCGTAGGTAACAACGTTTCAAACTCAAACGTTAAAACAAAACGCAGGTTTCATCCTAACTTGAAACTTAAAAAGTTTTATATTCCTGAAGAAGATAAATGGATTACCTTAAAGGTATCTACTTCTGCTGTGAAAACTATCAGCAAAAACGGTATTACCGCCTGCATCAATAAATTTGTTAAAAAAGGCTACATTTAGTAGTTGGCTTTCAAGTTTAGCAGTATAATAAAATTGAAAAATTGCGTAAGCCGCGAGGTTACACGTACAACATAAAAATAAAATGGCAAAAAAAGGCAACAGGGTTCAGGTGATTTTAGAATGCACCGAACACAAAACAAGCGGTATGCCAGGCATGTCTCGCTATATCACCACTAAGAACAAGAAAAACACTACCGAAAGATTAGAGTTGAAAAAATTCAACCCTGTTTTACGTAAAGTAACTGTTCACAAAGAGATAAAATAATTGGTTGATGAAGTTGATTGGTTGATTAGGTTAACATGCTAACAACAATTAACTTGCTAATTAAATCATTCACTAATTCAAAAAATTAACAAGAAATGGCAAAGAAAGTAGTTGCAACCCTGAAAGTAGCAGGTAAAGGCAAAGAATATTCAAAAGTGATCACTATGAATAAATCACCTAAAACCGGTGCTTATTCATTCAAAACCCAAATTGTCCCTAACGATTTAGTTAAGGATGCAATTGCAGGTAAAACTATCTAATCATCTTTTGATTAAAATATTGAAGCCGTCTTGTTTTTACGAGAGGGCTTTTTTTGTTGAATGTTGTTTGAATCAGAATTAAAAGAATTAATTGAATTGTCAGAATAAAACAATTCTGGTTGCAAATTCTTAGAATTCTATAAATTCGGGTTCAGACAAAAGAATCTGCACATCTGTAATCTAAAATCCGCACATCGTAACATGGGATTATTTGATTTTTTTAAGAAAAAGGAAAATACGCAGCAAGACCAGCAGGCGCTTGATACCGGTTTGGAAAAAACCAAGGATAACTTTTTTTCAAAGATCACCAAAGCCATCGCCGGTAAATCAACCGTTGATGATGATGTGCTTGATGAACTGGAAGAGATCCTGGTTACATCCGACGTTGGTGTAAGTACCACGCTCAAGATCATTGACAGGATCCAGGCCCGCGTAGCGCGCGATAAATACGTAAGCACCAACGAGCTGAATACCCTGTTGAAAGATGAAATTCAGCAGCTGCTTGCCGAAAACAACAGTAACGATTTCCGCAATTTTGAATACGGCGATCATAAACCCTATGTAATTATGGTTGTTGGCGTTAATGGGGTAGGTAAAACCACTACCATAGGTAAGCTGGCCCATAAGCTTAAGCAAGCCGGTAATCAGGTGGTTTTAGGTGCTGCCGATACCTTCCGTGCAGCAGCCGTAGACCAGATCAAACTGTGGGGCGAGCGTGTTGGTGTAAAGGTTGTTGCCCAGGCTATGGGCTCAGACCCGGCTTCTGTTGCTTATGATACCCTGCGCTCGGCAGTAGCCAATGGCGATGACGTGGCAATTATAGATACTGCAGGCCGTTTGCATAATAAAGTTGGTTTAATGAACGAGCTTACCAAGATCAAGAACGTAATGCAAAAGGTGATCCCAGGTGCCCCGCATGAGATATTGCTGGTGCTGGATGCTTCAACCGGTCAAAATGCTATTGAACAATGCAAACAGTTTACCGAGGCTACCAACGTAAATGCTTTAGCGCTTACCAAACTTGATGGCACAGCCAAAGGCGGTGTGGTAATTGGTATATCAGATCAGTTTAAGATCCCGGTAAAATATATAGGTGTAGGCGAAGGCGTGGATCACTTGCAGCTGTTTGACAGGCAGGCGTTTGTTGATTCGTTATTTAAATCTTGATTTCATTGATTTTTTTGATTTCACCGATTAATCATGGCGAATTATGAGAGCGATTCATTAACCGAAAAAATAATAGGTTGCTGTTTTGAAGTACATAAACATTTAGGTCCGGGATTTATTGAGAAAGTGTATTCAAAAGCTTTACAACATCAGTTACAATTGGAAGGCTTAGCCTTCGAGGTAGAAAAGGAATTTCAGTTGTATTTTAAAGAAAAGTGTGTTGGGAACTTTAGATGCGATTTTTTCATTGAGAATAAAGTCATTGTTGAAATTAAAGCGGTAACCGGGCCTTTCATGCCAGTGATTTTTCAGAAACAACTCTTATCATATTTAAAGGCAAGTAAAATTAAAACAGGTCTGTTGATCAACTTTGGTAATGTAAGTTGTTCAATTAAAAGACTATCTGTATAACGAAATCAGTGAAATCAAAAAAATCACTGAAATCATAGGGAAATAATGAGGACGAAAGAATTAGATAAGCCCAAAAAGATAGCCAAACCCCGTGTAAACGTGGTTACGTTAGGCTGTTCAAAAAATATTTACGATTCGGAGATATTGATGGGCCAGTTGAAGGGCAACCAGTTTGATGTGGTGCATGAGGCCGATAAGGTAGGCAAAAATGATATTATTGTAATTAATACCTGCGGCTTTATTGATAATGCGAAGCAGGAATCTATTGATACTATTTTACAGTACAGCGAGCTTAAAGAACAAGGCAAGGTAGGCAAGGTAATTGTAACCGGCTGCCTGAGTGAGCGCTACAAACCCGAGCTTGAGGCCGAAATTACCAACGTTGATGCCTATTTTGGTACCAATGATTTGCAGAACCTATTAGCTTCTGTAGGCGCTAACTACAAGCATGAGCTTATTGGTGAGCGTTTGTTAACTACGCCATCCCATTTTGCATATTTTAAAATAGCTGAAGGCTGTAACCGCCCCTGCTCATTTTGCGCTATCCCCTTGATGCGTGGCAAGCACCTGAGCTCGCCGATTGAACAATTGGTTGAGGATGCTAAAAAACTTGCCAAAAACGGCACTAAAGAGTTGATCCTGATTGCACAGGATTTGACGTACTATGGGCTCGATTTATACGGTAAACGTAACCTGGATGAACTGCTTCGCCGTTTATCTGATGTGAACGGCATTGAATGGATCAGGCTGCAGTATGCTTATCCTTCAGGTTTCCCGATGGAGATCCTGGATGTGATGAACGAGCGCGAAAACATTTGCAAATACCTGGATATGCCGTTGCAGCACATTACTGATAATATGCTAAAATCGATGCGCCGCGGTATCACCAAGCAGAAAACCATCGACATTGTAAACGAGATCCGTGATAAAGTACCGGGCATAGCTATGCGTACCACGCTGATCACCGGTTACCCCGGCGAAACTCAGCAGGATTTTGAAGAGATGGCACAATGGGTGGAAGATACCAAATTCGATCGCCTGGGCTGTTTCACTTACTCGCACGAAGAAAAAACACATGCGCATAGTTTGGTTGACGATGTGCCTGAAGAAGTGAAACAGGAGCGTGCCGATGCTATTATGGAAATTCAGCAAGGTATCTCTTTCGATAAAAACCAGGAGAAGATAGGTAACACCTATAAAGTATTGATAGATAAAAAGGATGGCGGCTATTTTGTTGGTCGTACGGAGTTTGATTCGCCCGAGGTTGACAATGAAGTTTTAATTGATGCCAGTGTTGATTACGCTACCGTTGGCAGCTTTGTTAACGTACAGATAGACAGCGCCGAAGATTTTGATCTATATGGACGAATTGTAAAATAATAATCAATATCATGGCGCGTATTTTCACCCAGCCGCAAATATTTTGGTTGAGGTGGAAGTATGCGCCGATTATTTTAATATCGTACTGCTTTATATTTTTTTCCTGCAATCAGTTGGGGGATAAAAAACCGGCAGCGGTCTATCCTCATAAAAATAAAACCCCTGAAATAACCCCCATACCTTTTGGCCCCAAAGTTGATCTTGATAAACTACCAATAGCAGGTATGTTTTATACGGGGCTGATATATAAAGACGTTGGTCAGATAATAAAGGAGGGATGGACTGCGAAAACGTTAAAAAACATAACGGTTTATCCGTTACCCCCTATAAAAAGCGTAAAATATATTCAGGTTTCTTCAATTGATACTGAGAAGTGCGATAATGGGCTACCTCGTGAGCGTTTCTTAAAATTAAACCGATACCGTTATCGACTGCCAAACATTGGTAAATACGAGTGTTATTATATATGTGATTATGCTCCGGCAAGTAAGGAGTACACAGCCAATGCACAGAAATATTGTCAAAACTGTCTTTTTAATATGTTTTATGGTTATCTGATTATATATAACCCTAAGAATTATGAGGCAAGCGTAATCACTATTTTTTACGATACCTTTAGAGACGGAGCAGATTTATCCAGGCATTTTTATATTGACAGGAATTACAATATTTATCTTGTTGATTTCGAGCAGGAAGCTGATGATGGAGATGGGACGATTGCCTCACCGGTGTTTGTTAATAATAAATACTATGTTTCCATATCAAGTAACGGGAAGATAGTATGTACCAAAGCCCGATAGAACTCATTTGCTATGTTTACAAGCGATAGCAGGGTTTTGATCTTTATGGACGGATTGTAAAATAATGTTAATTTGCAGTGCATTACCGCTAATGATTTTACATTTGAACCAATGGACGCTTCCTGCATAAGTTATAAAGACACCGGTTTTTTTTCGCACACAGTTACCGAATACATTGAAAACCGTGCCGAACTACAACCATTTTATGGCTACCGCCCTGATATGGCCGGTTTTGCTGCATTTTTGAAAAACAAGCAGGTTGTTGCCGATCGCGAAGTGCTGGTACGCGTTTTAACTAAGCAGTACGAATGTTTAGGTAAAGAGCCCGGTAAGTTATGTACTTACTCAACGGCCCTAACGGCTCAAAATCTGGAGCTTTTAAAGCAAGATAATACTTATACTATAACAACAGGCCATCAGTTGAATATCTTTGCGGGGCCTTTGTATTTCCTTTATAAAATTGCTACCGCCATTAAACTGGCGCAACAACTTAAAGCTGCCCATCCCGATAAAAACTTTGTCCCCGTTTATTGGATGGCCAGCGAAGACCATGACTTTGCCGAGATCAATTATACCAACATCGGCGGTAAAAAAGTACATTGGTGGTATGAAGCCTCGGGCGCTACCGGTCGTATCGACCCGGTGAGTATCCGCCAGGCGCTTAACCAATACAAGGGGGTTTTAGGCATGGAAGGCCATGCTACCGACCTGGCCGAAATTGTAGAGACTGCCTATACCAAATTTGATAAACTGGCCGATGCTACCCGTTACCTGGTTAACTCTTTATTCGGCCAATATGGTTTAGTGATTATCGACGCCGACGATCATGAGTTTAAAAAAGAATTTGCCCCCATTATTGAGCAAGATATTATTGGTCAGCACAGTTTTAAAAATATTACGGAAACCAACGATAAGCTGCACGAACTCGGTGTACATATCCAGGTTAACCCACGCGAGATCAATTTCTTTTACCTGAAAGAGCATCTTCGCGAACGGATAGTTTTTGAGAATGATAGTTACCAGGTGCTTAATACCGAGATAAAGTTTACTGAAGTTGAGCTTAAAAAAGAGATAGCTGAATACCCCGAACGCTTTAGCCCTAACGTGGTGATGCGCCCATTGTACCAGGAATGTATTTTGCCCAATATTGCCTATATCGGTGGTGGTGCCGAAGTGGTTTACTGGCTCGAACTGAAATCGAACTTTGATCATTATAAAATTGATTTCCCTATCCTGGTCCTCCGTAACTCGGCATTGGTGATCAAAAAAGAGCAGGCCGCCAAAGTTGAACGCATGAATCTTGATGCTATCGACCTGTTTAAACAAAGCGACGCCCTTCAAACTTACTGGATAAAAAAACACAGCGGCCATAACCTGAGCATTGCCGAGGAATGGCGCGAAATGGAAAACCTGTTCGAGAAAATAAAACTTCGTGCTTACAAGATAGATCCTACACTTTCTCCATCAGCAGCGGCAGTACAGGCACGCCTCAAAAAGGCGATGGATAACCTCGAAAAGAAACTCATCCGCGCCGAAAAAAGAAATTACAGTGTGCGCTTAGAGCAATTAACCGCAGTAAAAGCCGAGCTATTTCCGAAAGACAGCCTGCAGGAACGTTCTGAAAACTTTGGCCTCATGTATGTGAAATGGGGGCAGGTCTTTATTGATGAACTCATCCGTCTGTTTGAGCCGCTTGATTTTAAATTTACGGTATTAACGGAGAAGTAAATTCCCAGCCAACCTCTTTTCCAGAGTAAACCCATTTCCACATCGTCATTGCTTCGTACGTCGCAATGACGCGTGTTTTGAGGTTTTAGTAGTATTCAGACTTACGAAGTTTCTAAAACTTCGTAAGTCTGAATACCGTTTTAACGCTACAATATAAACTTCGTGCTCAGGAAGTTGGAATCATTATCGTTCACAATTTCGTTGATGATGTTTTTATTGGTTTCGGTCATTTTGGTGGTAACCAATGAGCGGATGGAGAACGACCTTAAGGCATCATGCACCGAAAGGGTCCCCTCCGCGCTATCCTTACGCCCGGTGAAAGGGAACACATCCGGTCCGCGCTGGCATTGGCTGTTGATGTTTACACGGCTCACCAGGTTCACAAACGGATCTATCAGTGATGAAATTTCTTTTGCATCGTTACTGAAAATACTCACCTGCATACCATGTGGCGAATCTATCTGGTAAGTGATCGGCTCCTCGATATCATCAAACGGAATTACAGGGAGCACCGGGCCAAACTGCTCTTCGCGGTACAGCTTCATGTTTTCATTAACCGGATAAACTATCGCCGGGAAAAAGAACGAGGCAGATGTTTCGCCACCATTTTCGTTAACGATTTTTGCGCCGTTGGCTAAAGCATCATTTACAATATCGGTTAGGTAAGCCGGTTTGTGCGGTTCAGGAAGCGGGGTTAGTTTCACATCCTTTTCCCATGGCAGGCCAAACTTAAGTTTGGCAACAGCTTCACTTAGTAGTTTTAAAAACTCGTCGGCAACTTCTTTATGTACAAATATTACCTTGATAGCGGTACAACGCTGGCCATTAAAGGATAAGGAGCCCAAAATACATTCGCTCACAGCCTGCGACAGGTCTGCATGTTTGGTTACAATAGCGGCATTCTTGGCATCCAGACTTAAAACAGCCCTTAACCGGTTGATTTTAGGGTGGCGCTTTTTCAGATCGTTTGCTACCTTACTCGAGCCAATAAAGGCCAGCACATTTACCTTGCCAGATGCCATGAGGCCTGGGGTTACCACAGCACCACGACCGTAAATGGTATTCACCACACCTTTGGGGAACGATTCCTGGAAGGCTTTTAACAGGGGGTAATGCAGCAGTGTACCGTGTTTGGGTGGTTTAAATAAAATGGTGTTCCCCATGATCAGCGCGGGGATCAGGGTGGTAAAAGTTTCGTTCAGTGGATAGTTGAACGGCCCCATGCAAAGTACCACACCCAATGGCGAGCGGCGGATCTGGGCTACCAACCCTTCGGCCATTTCAAAGCGGGACGACTGACGGTCGATATCCTTCAAGGCATCAATAGTGGCATTGATGTACTCAATAGTACGGTCAAATTCTTTAGCCGAATCGGCGTATGATTTACCAATCTCCCACATCAGCAACTTTACCACCAGCGTACGCTGTTCGCTCATTTTGTAAATGAAGCGCTCCATACATTTAATACGGTCGGCAATGCTCATGGTAGGCCATTCGCCTCGACCATTGTCATAGGCCTCGAGGGCGGCATCCAATGCTTCAAAAGCTTCCTTCTCGGTACAAACAGGGTAGGTGCCTATTAGCTTTCGGGTAAAAGTACCGTCCTGGCCCCAAAAGCCAACGGGTGAGTAAACTTCGCTTACTTCGCCATTCCATGGTTTCATTTCGCCACCGCTCAGGTATTCGCGCTGGTGTACTTCTTCAATCTGAAATTCGGGTGGGATATTGATTTCATCAACAAAAATTGAACTGAGCCGGGTTTTAAAACTCATATTTTTTCAAGGGTTTGATTTCCCCTAAGATAAAAAAAGCCTGCTTTAACAAGCAAGCTTTTATGTGCTAATAATGTTTACTGATTTTATTGTAGCACAAGGGGGGGACTCTAAGTCAAGTGTTATATACACCTGCACTTAAGAATGCGGCAATTGTAAGTTAGCCTATTAATGCCTAATTTTCTGATCTGCAAATTGCAAATGAAAAAACATCTCTTAGGTCTGTTCCTATCCTTAATAATAACAACCGTTTACGGCCAGCATAAAGCGGTTGATAAAGTGCTTGATTCCTGTATCAAAAAAAGAAATTTTAACGGCGTAGTTTTAATAGCCAAAAACGGCAAGCCGGATTATTTAAAGTATACTGGTATCGCCAACAGGCATTATAATATCAGCTTCTCTCCAAAAACAAGGTTTCAGATCTTCTCCGTCACAAAAACCTTTACGGCGGTACTTATTATGCAGCTGTATGAGCAGGGTAAGATCAATCTGGATTCAACCATATCGGCCTACTATCCCGAGTATAAAGGAGAAGCATCGTGCAAAGTAACCGTACGCAATTTGCTTACTTATAGCAGTGGCCGGTATCTGAAGGAAATGGACCCTAAATTTATTCCCGAAGCTTACGATCAGAATTTATGGCCGGTAGATACCTTCATTAACAGGTATTGCGCCGAAAAACTGATTGACACGCCGGGGACAAAATTTAATTACAGCAATGGCGACTTTATCCTATTAGGCAGGATCATCGAAAAAATCTACAAACAACCATTTGACGCTGTTTTGAGCGAAAAGATCCTTATCCCGCTAAAAATGAACAATACCAATTACTGGCACCATGAAGATATTGTTCCTAACCTTGATGAAGGTTATTATAACAAAGAAGGCAGTGTTGATTCATTAGTTATGCCTACTTATCATTATATCGATAATCATTTCTCGGCAGGGGCTATGTATTCCACACCGCAGGACCTGCTCATTTTTGATCAGGCCATATTTAACCACACGCTTTTAAAAAAGGCTACTGTTGATTTAATGTTGACATCCTATCCCAAACTTGGCGATGTGGCATTTGGCTTTTGGGTATACCTGAGAAAAATAGGAAAATCGAATACTATTTTTGCCGAGCGCCAAGGCGCAGGATACGGAAACGAATCAAACTGGGTACATCTGATGGACAGAGGTGTAACACTTATCCTGCTTTCCAATACGGAAACTGCTGATTTAAATAAAATGCGGTTAGATTTACTGGATGCTTATTTAAATTATAACTAAAAGCATGCTTAAATAACGCTTATTTATTGATCCGGAAAACCTGGTAATTGTACATGATGCTTTCCAGGTGATAATTGCTTTTAACCAGATCGCTTACAAAACTGCGCAGATCGGCATCAACCAGGTTTTGATATTCAGGAAACATTGGGATCAGGATCATGGCAGGTTTATTTTGTCGCAGGTCATGATAAAAGCGAGCTTTGGCTATTGGCGTTTGAGTAATATTGAAATAAATAGTAGGTGATAACCTTTCCGAATAAACTTGTACCTGGGTGCCAAAGCTGTGCACCAGTACCATATCTGTGATACTCGTATGTTCCTTGATCCATCTTCCCAGTGCTTTACGGTCGCCCTCCGGCGGATTTACATAGGGGGCTTTGCCATAAATTATTGGGGGTTCGGCGCTACCTAACAGGATTTTCAGGTTAGCTATCGGCGCTGTCATCGACGGAAAAAAAATAACACCAATTCCTAAAGCTACTAAACCATTGGGCAGCTTGTATTTATCAAGGAGATATGCGGCGGCTATTGCATTGATCATTGACAGGGGCGGCAACAGATCTTTTAAATGTACCACATCATAAATCCCTATCATATTAATAGCAACAAATGCCAGCACGCACCACAAAACCGGGAAGTCCATTTTTCTTTTTATAAAAATATAAAGCAACAGCAATGGGTAAAACAACACAAGCGGCGAATAAATAAACCGGTGGCAAAAGTTATCAAATTAAAAAGCGACGGTATGGTCAGTTGCGCTGCCTTTGCCAAAGTTATCTAACAAGCCGTTTATCAATAACTGGTGAAGATCAATGCCCGCCAAAGCGCAGGCTATTATTAAAACTAACAGGCCGGATACCACGCCAAGGCAAAATACAAGGAGATCGATAAAACGTTTCCGGAACAACGCATGGATCAAAATTGCGAGGATAACAAAGGCAGCCGAAAGCCTGAAATCAACAGCAAGGCCAGCTAACAGGCCACTGATTAAAAGAGCTTGTTTGTTTGAGGTATTGATGTACCGGTACACCGCAGCTATTATGAACAATACTTCATAAGTTTCGGTAAATGCCACATATTGGCTTCCTGTAGCGTGCCACAATAACGATAGGCCATAAAACAACACCACTAACAAACCCGCTGTTTCGCCTGCGAGCTTTTGGGCTATTTTATAAAGATAATAGATCCCGATAGATTGGCACAGTGTTGCCAGCACTCTGGGGAACCAATAATTTACGCCAAAAAGAGTATCTGACAAGCCAAAAATGGCAAAAATGAAAGGTGATTTATTGTCGGTGCCGCCGGTGTAGGGAACCAGCCCATGCCTGAACCAATTACGGCCGATATAGTGCCAGATAGATTCATCGAACGATAAAACAAATCCATTACTGAACAGGGTGATGATCAACTGTAACGCAGTAAGGAAAACGATAATGGTCAGCGGATTGATCTGATACCTGGTTCCTGTACTTTTTAAAGTGATATGCATTGGATTTAAATTTCAGCGCATTGAACCGGTTAATAGCATCGGTGTTCGGAAGAAATAAAAAAAGCGCTGGATTGTGCGATTCCCTCCCTTGGGAGGGTGTAGGGAGGGGTTTCGACGGCAAATTTATCTGCTTTTACGACTCATAAACCCCTCCCTGCCAATACACATCCCAACGCCCCCCTCCCAAGGGAGGGAATTATAAAATCTTCCGAGCATCTATACGCTTAACAGTATCAGTTTTAATTTTAACCAAATTATGGATATACCCCTTAATTACGTTAATAACCGTCATACAGTTGCTTTTCAACTAAACTTACGAAGTTTTGGATAGCTTCGTAAGTTTTGAAAAGCAGCCAAGCATTTTTAAAAGTGATAATTTACCCCCGCCTCAACGGAAGTAATTGCTACTCCAAGAATGTTGGCCGCCGATTGGATACCTGTTGCGGGGCTGTACCCAAAACTGAGATCAAGTTTTTTACCAATGATAAATCCTGCTTTTGCTATCGGCGTGAACCACACGCCCCCACTTGATGGTACCTTTTCTTGTTCAACAGAGTTAAACCCTGCTACGGTAGCACTTGACACCTGCCTTTTAACATTAGCAGCGCTATATAGTGAAAAGTTAATAGCTGCGCCTCCGCCCAGGTAAAATTTAAAATTATTCCCGTTAAAAAAATTGTACACAAGCTGGGGCCTCAATGAGGCGCTTGTTTGTGTAAAAGAATAAGTGTTAACTGTAGTTGAGCTGTACTCAACATCGTAATTGTTGATGTGTATTTTGGTCATCTCGAGTACAAGCTCGGTCCTGAAAATTAAGCGGCCGGTATTGGGATTAAAAGGCACATGGATGCCAAAAACCAGCTCGGGCAAATAAGAGTTTTTTTTGACATCTGTTGTTCCGGGCGGAGGGTTACCCTGACGAGTTACCTGACTGGCATTTAAACCGATCCCTGCATACAAATTATATGCGCGTACGTTATCTTTTTTAACAGGTGCGCTGTTATCGTTATTGATCAGGTTTATTATCCGAAGAATCTCACCTTCGCTATAGTTAAGTACTACAATGTGATCTATTACCGTATGCGCATCATCAGGGCGGTATTTATTGGCCAGATCGATAAGTTGCGCATAATAAATGTTTTTCTTTTTTAATGAAGGCGAATCCTTGTCAAGATAAGGTTGATACTTCAACTCCTGCGGTGCCCCGCCCGTTTTGTTATCGGCAACGTAAAATCGGGTTTTAATAGCATCCGTGTATGATAACAAAGATACGTTGGTTCCTTTTTGTATGATTTTTAAAAAAATCTGGTCGGTTTTTGAGGCTGTGTCTATTTCATTTCTAACAGTTTGGATATCGGTTTTACCCATGCTGATAGCTACCCTTGCCGATTGATATATCTCAATACCGGATATCTCGAAATAGCTGATATCCATGGGGTGATAAGTCTGCACCTTATCATCAAGTGTCTTTTTAAAGCTGATGCTATTGGGCGTTGAATACCATTCCTTGTAATTGATAAAACCGTTTATGGTTTCGCCATTGTTAGTGACAACGTAACCCTGTTTGTAATTAGTTTGCGCTGAAGCGAAGAATGGAAGCAGGAAAATTGCAAATATGAATGAGTAAAGTAGTTTCATGAATATTGTGATGGTATAAGTTTTTTGCGACGTTAAAATACATCTATTTTTATGATTTGGGGGTATTGCATTACAAATAGTGTATTTATGATTTATAGCGCCAATTTGATAACCTTAACGGCATTGCCCCGCTCAAGCGAATGATGCTCCAGCCACTGACTTTGCTGCTGATCCATAACCTTACCGGCTTGTAAAGCGGCTATCCTGGCTTCGAGCCGGGTTAGGCACAGTTTTTTATTTTGTAACTGCGATCGGCTATCCATTACAGTAACCTGTATACCGGTAGGTTTGTGAATACCGCGTACCGCTGTTTCAACCTTGTTTACGTTTTGCCCGCCGGGGCCTGATGAGCGGATGGTTTCAAACGTTACATCAGCAGGAGCAAAATGTGTTTGCTCGGGGATATCAAATACCTCAACACCCACAAACCAGTTTTTACGTTTATGAGCGGGGCGATAGGGGCTTTGCGCCGTCCATTGTATCGTACCCTGCCATTCTTTTAACAGGTTTTCCAGTTGGATGCCTTCGGCTATCAAAGTAGATGACAGGAGTGTGCCGCTTTGAGGTCCCGGGTTATTTTCGGTTACAGATATGGTTATGTTTTGTGCCTTTGCCTGTTTCAGGATCATGTCCCGAACCTTGACAACAACAAGGCCGGACTCAGCCGGGCCTTTACCGGCGGTTATTTGTATGATCTTTTTCATTATTCTTTATCCATTCTTACTATGCGCGGGTAAAACTTACCCTGTACTTCAATTAATTGCTGATGGGCAGTTATTACCGTCTCGATATCTTTATAGGCCGACGGGTTTTCTTCCAGGCTGCCGCCAATGAGGGTTACCCCGGTATCAGTCAGCAGTTTTTTCATTGCTGAACCAGTAATGCTCTCTCTCGCTTCCTTGCGGCTCATGGCCCTGCCTGCACCATGCGATGCAGAGTTTAAGGCATCGTCATTTCCTTTACCTAATACTAAATAAGCAGGTGTAGCCATACTGCCGGGTATAATTCCGAGTTCGCCCGTATGGGCAGGCGTAGCACCTTTGCGGTGAATGATCGCTTCGGCACCATCGGCCAACCTGTCTTTCCATGCAAAATTGTGGTGGTTTTCAACTTTGGCTAAGGATTTTAATCCTAAAGCTTTTAACAGGTTGATGTGGATCCGGTCATGACAGGCTTTGGCATACTCACCGGCCAGGTTCATGCTAAGCCAATATTCTTGGCCGGGTTCGGTATCAAGATCAAGCCAGGCCAGTGGTTGTGCTTCGCGCGGAAGCTTGCAGGTATCCATAGCTATTTGTGTATAATGCCGGGCGATATTTGCCCCCAATCCCCTGCTGCCCGAATGCGACAATAAAGCCATGTACTCCCCTGATGGCAGATGGAGTTTGTTATCTTCATAAAGTTCAATCAGCCCGAATTCTACAAAATGATTGCCGCTGCCCGATGAGCCTAATTGCTTAACGGCCTTGCCATGCAATTTTTGAAGCAGCGGGGTTTCATTAAACACAGGGCTGTCCAATACTTCATGATATTGGGTTGTGCTTAACCCGCCATCGATCCCAAAGTGGGTATGATCATTTATGGCCTGTTTTATTCGATGGGCATAACGTTTAAAAAAGCGCTCATCAGCATCTATGATGGATAAAGCCATTCTACACCCGATATCCATGCCTACTCCGTAGGGGATCACCGCGTTTTTAACAGCAATTACCCCGCCAATAGGTAGGCCATAGCCACTGTGCGCGTCAGGCATCAATGCCCCCTGTAAACTAACTGGGAGCGTAAGCGCAAGTTTCATTTGTTTTATGGCAGATGCCTCAATGTGTTCTTCTCCAAAAATGGTTAAGGATGCGTGTTGGGCCTTTAATTCATAAGATGTCGCTACCGGTTCATTTGTCTTGCTGATGAATGTTTCGGCTATTTTGCCGGTCAGTTCGTTGCTTAGGTAAGCATCCGGTTGTTGCCGGATGCCGGTTAATAAGCTGATCACTTCTGCTTTACTGTAATGCTTGAAATGTTTTGCTATCATATTCACAGCCAGGCTGCGCTGCTTATTATCGGCGTAACCTATCTGTGTTAATTCTTTTGTTTTTAAATTGCCCATAAGGGTTTCTTTTAATAGTCGAAGTATGCCTCTTTTGAGGTGTACTTCGGTTTGTTTTTAAATGCGTTAATGTATTTAAGCTGCTCGCGATAAGTGACCTTCCAATATTTGTAGGTATTTCCGCGTTTTATTTTGTTGATATGTGGCCAAAGGTTATCCCGCGTAATACGGTTGTCCATCTCTCCAATCTGTTGTTCTAATAATTCATCACCAAGCCTTATTAAATAGATAAAATGAGGCCTTATGACTAATTCATATCTCCATGGTTCGGTAAACACAAACTTTACTGTACAATATGCCTGCAATTCATTCCATCTTTCTTTACGGTCAAACAGTGCTCTTTCCTCGTTGGAAAGTTCCATCTTATTCATTCTCCATTGATAAGGATAAAACTCGCGCAACAACTGAGGCTTATTTAAGTAATCGTAAACTCCCCTACGTTTTTTCTTTACCTGAAATGTTTCATCATAGTGATACACAGGCAGGTTTATCTTTTCAAGCAGTGTTTCGTAAAACGCAGCTTGGGGCCTGCGTTTTTCTTTTGCAGTTAAAGCAAATATCCGTTTCCAGCCTTTTTGATATGGTTTTTCGAGTAGGATCCATGGCAACTCACTTTTCTGTAAGCTTAATTTTTCCTGAAGTTTGTTAAGCTGGATCAGCTTTTTATCAAAGGCTTCTTTAACCAATCGTTTTTTTCTCCGTGCCGATTTTAAACGGTACGGCAAATCATGTATGTCCATCGGACTTTACGTGTTTAGTTCATTAAAATCTGTTATGATTTTCAAAAATTCATCCCCGGGTTAGGGACGTACCCATTTTGAAAAGCGCAAGCCAAACCTTCAACACATAAAAAAACCGCGGACAAACAAAACCTGTCACCGATTAAACACACCGGTAAAAACGTTTAAATAAAAACAAAAGAATTGCTGTCCACCTGTTAAAGGTGATGCACTAATGGGATATGGATGAGATACTCTGTAGCATAGTCCTTAAAAAATTAAAGGGTTAACAATTAAGGAATTGCTGCAAAGATGCAAATATTTTTTAATTAAAGAATGGGCAGATAAATAAAAGCGTCATGGCCTTGTGCCTTACCGCAATGACGCCGTATGGTTATCGCATCCCTATAGTGGTAATAAACCCTGCTGCCGGAAAGAAAACAGAAACCGGCAACAGGGTTTGCAACACAAAACATAAAGATTTTTTAACTCAACTTAAGAGGTTGAATTAAAGACTTCCGGCTTTACTCTTCCCCAACAAGTTTAAACACCATTCCATCCATATCTTCAGTGATCCTGATCTGACAGGCCAACCGACTGGCTGGAGGGGCATAAGGTAATGTATCTAATACGTCAAGTTCAGTATCTGTAGCGGTAAAGTATTCTTCTGGGCCTTCAATAACCTGCACATGGCAGGTAGCGCAAAGCGCCATCCCACCACAGGTGGCCAATATATCATATTCGGAAGCCTTTAGTACCTCCATCAGGCTCAGGTTAATTCCTTCGGGAATTTCAACGGGTCTGCTGCCGCCGTCGCGGTCAATTATGGTTAAATTTATCATGGCTAAAAGGCGCTTACACCGTAAACGGTGGTGTATTTAAAACTCAGTTTTTGCTCGGGGTAAACATATTTAAATGCACTTTGAGCCATCAGTGCTCCTTCGTGGAAACCACATAATATCAGTTTAAGTTTGCCAGGATAAGTGTTGATATCGCCAATGGCATAAATGCGCTCGATATTGGTGCTGTAATCAGCAGTATTTACCGCGATGGCAGATCTGTCTATATTCAATCCCCAATCGGCAATCGGGCCGAGCTTCGGGCTAAGCCCGAATAGGGGGATCAAGTGATCGGCTTCAATATGACTAACCTGCTGGTCACGATCAAGCAGGGTAATTTCTTGCAAACGGTCCTCTCCGGTTAAGGCAACCACATTTGATTTAAGGAAGAGGTCGATCTTGCCTTCCCTTGCCAATTCAAATACTTTTTCGGCACTGTCAGGTGCACCGCGGAAAGTATCGCCCCTGTGTACAAGGGTAACACGCTCGGCTACGTTGCTCAGAAAAACGGCCCAGTCCAATGCCGAGTCGCCTCCACCGGCCAGCACCACTTTTTTACCACGGAAATGTTCCGGGTTCTTCACCATATAGGCTACGCCCTTGCCTTCAAAATCAGTAAGGCGGTCAATTTCCGGTTTACGGGGCTCAAAGCAGCCGAGCCCACCGGCAATTACTACTACCTGGCAATGAACTGTTGTGCCATCGTTAGTGATGATATTGTAAGAACCATCTTCATTACGCTGTAGGTCTTCCACCCGCTCACCCAAACTAAAGGTTGGATGAAATGGAGCTATCTGTACCATCAGGTTATCTACCAGTTGCTGTGCGGTAACATCTGGATAACCAGGAATATCATAGATTGGTTTGTGCGGATAAATTTCAGAAAGTTGACCACCAACCTGCGGTAGCACATCAATAAGATGGCAGCGCATTTTGAGCAGACCAGCTTCAAAAACAGCAAATAAACCAACAGGCCCGGCGCCTATAACGCAGATATCGGTAGTAATTTGTTCCATGTATGATCGCCTTTGATTCAGCACTCAAATTTGAGGCTAAAGCAACTGGCAATCAAATGATATAAAGTAATATACGATTACTTTAAGTTATGGCTGGCGAGGCAAAAGCGTTTAAAAAGTTCGATCAGTTTGCTGTGTTTGCCATGCAGCTGTATGAATTGGAACGTGCGGAAGATCTCCAATCCTTTCACATCAATAACGGTAAGCTCGTTGTATTTTAATTCACTCACTACCGATTGGATAGATAGGAATGTAGCTGTTTCTGAGTATAAAAGGTATTGTTTTATGGCGATACTGCTCTCCAGCTGGATCTCAATATTAAGGTCTTTAGGGTTGATCTGCACACCGGCAAGCGCATTGAAAATAACATCTAACGTACCTGATCCGGCTTCTCTTAAAACAAGGGGAATAGACGGTAATTGCTTGGGAGTGATCTCCGCCTTTTTGGATAACTTATTGTTAGCACTGGTCACTAATACAATCTCATCCTTAATAAAATCGGTATAGGATAATTGCGGCGAATGGGCGGCCCCTTCCACAATGGCGATATCTATTTTTTCGGCAAGCACCAGTTGCGAGATCTGGTCGGTATTAGCCTGGATGAAGTTGAAGGTGACTTTGGGATATGTTTTTTTGAACATAGCCAGCAGCTTGGGCAAAATTGTTTGGGCAACTGTAGTGCTGGCCCCTATGTGCAGTGTACCTGCCTCTAAATTGTTGAGCTGTGCCAGTTCTGTTTCAAGATCAGTATAGGTTTGGAAGATCTTTTCGGCATATTTCTCAAGAATTTTGCCGGCAGTGGTAAGGGCGATGTTATTACCGTTACGTTTAAACAACTGCTGGCTTAACTGGTGTTCCAGTTCTTTGATGTGTTTGGTAACAGCAGGCTGGGTAATAAACAGTTCGGATGCAGCCTTGGTAAAGCTCAAACGCTGTGCAACCGTATAGAAAACCTTCAGCCTGAAATCAAATATCATTGAGGCAATTTAGGAATAAAAGGCTAATTATTCCACAAGCTTACGCGGCAAGTGATTGCTTTGTACTATCTATGGCAAGTTGTATAATCCAGACTTACGAAGTTTTTAAAACTTCGTAAGTCTTCAGATTTGCCTTATCCAATAAAATGGTATAAAAACACAACGTCACCTGCGAAGGCGGGTTTGCGCTGATCTTTTATTTCGAGTTCGATGGCCATGGTAGCTTTGATAACACCGCGAAGATTAACTAAACCTGCCAGTTTAACTTTTAACCTCACTTCATTATCAACCAGTACCGGCTGAGCAAAACGCAGATTTTCGATACCATAGTTAATTTCCATTTTTAGGTTCTCGATCTTTACGATCTCTTTCCACAGGTGAGGGATCAGTGACAGCGTAAGGTAACCATGTGCAATAGTTGATTTAAAAGGGCTTTCGGTTTTGGCCCTTTCAGGGTCGGTGTGGATCCATTGGTGATCAAGGGTTGCATCGGCAAATTTGTTGATCTGCTCCTGGGTAATGGTATGCCATGATGAAACGCCAAGGTCATTGCCTACCTGCTGTTCAAACTCCTGGAAATTACTGATTACAATCATATTGGGTTATTAATAGTTAGGGTCTTTTGAAGCGGCAAAGGTATAAAATCTAACGCTTTATTCGCCCAGTAAAGCTTTCAGACTTTCCAGTGTATCGGCTTCTTCTTTGGGTTTATCATGCCGCCACCGCAGGATCCTCGGAAAACGCAAAGCAATGCCCGATTTATGCCGGGTTGATTTATTGATGCCCTCAAAACCTATCTCAAATACCAACTCGGGTTTTACTGTACGTACCGGGCCAAATTTTTCGATAGTGTTGCGTTTTATAAAGTAATCAACCTTGTTGATCTCCGCGTCGGTAAGGCCCGAATAAGCTTTGGCAAAGGGTACCAGCTTGTCGCCATCCCAAACGGCAAAGGTATAATCGGTGTACAGATCGGCCCTGCGGCCGTGGCCTTTTTGGGCATAGATCATCACTGCATCAACCGACAGCGGATCGATCTTCCATTTCCACCAGTCGCCCCGGCGACGGCCTACCTGGTAAGCAGCGTTTTTACTTTTTAGCATGATCCCCTCGGCTATCATAGCCCGCGATTGCTCCCTGATGCTGCCAAGCTGTTCCCAGTTTTCGAACCCTATAAGCGCTGAGATGCGGAATACTTCGGGGTATTGGGTTTGAGCTTGCAATTGTTCCAGGATCTTCCGCCTTTCGGTTTGGGTTTTATAGCGGATATCTTCGCTGTTATATTCCAGGCAGTCGTAAGCAATAACAGCAACCGGGCTTTCCTCTAAAATCTTTTTACTTAGATTTTTCCTGCCGATGCGGGTTTGCAGCACATTAAATGGCATGGGCAAACCATTTTGAAAACTGAGGACCTCCCCGTCAATCACCGTACCATCGGGGAGGGCATTCAGAAAAGGGTGCAGTTCGGGAAACTTTTCGGTAGCAAGGTCCTCGCCCCGGCTCCAGATAAATATTTCGCCGCCCCGCTTTATCATTTGTGCACGAATGCCGTCCCATTTCCACTCGGCCTGCCAGTCGGCGGCATCGCCAAGGGCAATACCTATTTCGGCGGGTGTTTTTTGTTTTTCCGATGTTTCCTGGATGGGATAGGCCAAGAAGAAAGGGTAGGGCCGGGAGATATTCGCAGCAGCATCCTGTTCTTCCATTAATTGCGAAAACTGGTAGGTTTCGGGCAGCCAGCTTCCCATAATGCGATGGGTAAGTGCAGCAGGCTCCAACCCGGAGATCTCGGCCAGCGCCTTGATCACTAAATTTTGCGACACGCCAACCCTAAAGCCTCCGGTAAGCAGCTTGTTAAAAACAAAACGTTCCTGGCTATCCAGCATGCCCCATGATTCCAGCAGCCATTCTTTTTTCTGTTCTTCTGTTTTATCGCTAAGGGCATTGATCTCGGCAATCCACTCGGTAAGGGTTTTGCTGCTGCTTTCGTTGCTTTGCGGCATAAGGAGGGCCATGGTTTCGGCAAGGTCACCCACTACATGGTAGCTTTCTTCAAACAGCCAGGCGGGGATGTGCGAGGCCTCGATGGCCCAGTTACGTACCAAAGTTGAATTGATCTGCCGTTTCGGTCGCCGGCCGGTGAACAGGGCAAGCATATGCATTTTGTCGGTATCGGGTACGGTATTAAAGTAGTCTTTTAGTACTTTAACTTTCTCGTTGGTTTTGTTGGTTTCATCAAGCGATAGGAAGAGTTGGGCGAAAGCTTTCATAAAATACCAGCCCCCTCTAAATCTCCCCCGGAAGGGGATACTTTTTTCAAACTGTTTAACTCCTCCCCTTCCGGGGGAGGTTGGGTGGGGGCGTCCTCCTCCCCTCCGTAAAGCGTATGCACTTCATGCGCATCAAAACCTATCTCATTTAAATATCTCGAAAAAGTGGCCGTGTAACCGTGAGTAAGGTAAACGCTTTCGCAGCCGGTGGCGTCAATGGCGCTGATGAGGCCATCCCAATCGGCATGGTCGGAGAGGACGAACCCCCTGTCGGCAGCGCGGCGGCGTTTGGCCCCGCGGATAGCCATCCATCCCGAGCAGTAGCCAAAACTATAAGGCTGGAACTTGCGCATCCAGGGCGTACCTACTGAAGATGGCGGCGCTATGATGATGCCTTTGCGCACTTCTTCTTTTGAACTTTCCTGCGTGATCCTTTCCGTTGGGTTTAGCAATACGCCGTTGCGGCGCAAGGCTTCGTTGGTGTTTTCAATAACGCCGTGGGTATAAACCTTGCCGTTAAACAGATCAAGGTTTTGCAGAATGCGCTGGGCTTTCCCTAACGAATAGCCTACCAGCACAGTAGCTACCCCATTGTGCATGTTTCCGCGCCACCAGTTATTGATCTCGTTAAAAGTTTGAACCTGTGGCTTCCATTGGTAAACCGGCATACCAAAGGTGCATTCAGAAATAAAGTGATGGCATTTTACTGGCTCAAAAGGCGTGGAGATCCCATCGTCCTCTACCTTATAGTCACCTGATACTACCCATACTTCGCCCTTGTGCTCAATACGGATCTGTGCGGAGCCGATCACATGCCCGGCAGGATACAATGATACAGTTACGCCGTTTTTCATCACAGTTTCGCCGTATTCGACAGTTTGCAGGTTGATCTCGCCAAGCCGGTACAGTAAAACTTCACGGGAAAGATGATGGGCAAGGTAATGTTTATGCCCCCAGTAGGCATGATCGGCATGGGCATGGGTAATTACAGCATCATCAACCGGTTTCCAGGGATCGATATAAAATTTGCCCTTCGCACAGTAGATCCCCCTATCAGTAAACTCAAGCAGCGGTTTTTTAGCCATGATGTATAAACTACTGATAAGCAAATTGGTTTGCTTAATCCCTGGAGAGGAAAATAGAAAGCTACTTAAATTTCTATCAGCCCTTTTTCTTTCAATTTATTGAGGTAGATATCAATCTCCGAATCGCCCATGCCAAAGATACTTTCAGTTTTCCAGAAGATGATATAAATGGCCGATTTGGTTTTAGCACCACTATTATAAATGTCCAGCAGTTTTTGTTCAATATAACTTAATCCATCTGCATTGGTTTGCATACGTTTCAGGTGGGCTTTTAATGCTGGTTTGAGTAGCGGGACACCGCCCCAAAAGGTGTTTTCATTAAGCCATTTTTCCAACCCTATAAGGTCATTATTTACGTATAACCTCCAGGCATCGAAAGCGAGCCCCAGTTCCCACTCGTTCAGGCGTTCGCGGGCATCATATAGTTCTTCAAATTGTTCGCCGGTTAGTTCGCCAAGGCCTTTTTTATTATTAAACTGAATACAATCGGCCAGGCAAATGAGGTAAATGGCAGGGGCCGACATATCGGTTTTGAGCGAGAGCATTTCCAATACACCTAACAGATTCACCTGGCAATGCAGATCAAATTCAAACCACAGGTTGATCTCTTTATACTGGCTGTTTAGCTTGCCCAGTTCATCCAATACTTTATGCTGGTAATCACCCTCCGGCGCATTAAAGGTTTTGTTGATCCAGTCGCGGCGGGCGCTCCAAAAACTTCCTGACAGGATATCCTCTTGTAGCGGACCTTCAGAAAACACCTCACGCCAAACCATAACATCGCCGTCGAGCCCGGTTTGATCAAAACCATCTAACGCGGCATCACCATTTAATATGTGTAGGATAGAGTTCATGAAAGCTAAGTTATAAAAATAATGCCCCCGGCCCCTTAAAGGGGGGAGTTTTTTGATTTGCTTAATTTGTTATGACAGTTGTTAGTAATTATGGGCCTTGTAATAAACAAGCCCCGCCTGAGGGACGGGGCTGTCACATAATTAACTATTTATAATTGATTGAAAAAATCCTTGTTTGTTAAGAGCAACCCATAGAGTTGCCGCAATTTAAACATTTGTAGCAGGTACCCGAACGTACTGTGGTATGCCCGCAAACGTTGCAGCTTGGCGCATCACTTTGTACGCCCATACTAACGTCGAAAGATAAGCCTTTTCTTTGAGCATTTAAAGAATTATCTGAAGATACCTGATTATTGGCAGGTGGCTGGTAAACGTTGGTTTCATCAACATTAAAATCCTCATCGCCCATTTGCGGATTGCCTAATACGCCGTTCTTATCGGTAATGATGTGTACCAGATCGGTACGGTCCTGGTATTCATAGCCCAGCATCCTGAAAATATAGTCGATAATGGATGTTGCACTTTTAATATTGGTATGGCCAACAACCATACCGGCCGGCTCAAAACGGGTAAAGGTAAATTTCTCTACATACTCCTCCAATGGTACACCATATTGCAACCCGATGGAAACAGCAATAGCAAAACAGTTCATAAGCGAACGAAAAGTTGCGCCTTCTTTATGCATATCCACAAAGATCTCGCCCAGGGTGCCGTCCTCGTATTCGCCGGTGCGCACAAAAACGGTTTGCCCGTCGATACTGGCCTTTTGTGTAAAGCCACGGCGTTTATAAGGCAGGTGTTTCTTTTGTACCACGCGCGAAAGCTGGCGCATAAAAGCGGTATCCTTCGATTTTTCCATGATGGCTATGGCTGCCTCAATAACCTGCTCGGGGGTTAAGTCGCTCAGTTTTACGTTTGCTGCTTCGCCCAACACTTCTTCAACGGTATCCAGTTTTTCGTCGGCTTCCTCTTTAACGTCCGATTTGGTCGACAGCGGTTGCGATAGTTTGCAGCCATCGCGATAAAGTGCATTGGCTTTCAAGCCCAGTTTCCAGGAAAGTTCGTAGCAGTCTTTGATCTCGTCAACCTTGGCCTCATTTGGCAGGTTAATGGTTTTGGAGATAGCACCGGAAAGGAATGGCTGCGCGGCGGCCATCATTTTGATGTGGCCATGGGCATGGATATAACGTTCGCCTTTTGCACCGCATTTATTGGCGCAATCAAAAATAGGATAGTGCTGCTGTTTCAGGTATGGTGCGCCCTCAATAGTCATGGTGCCGCAGATGTATTCGTTTGCTTCGGCAATTTGCTTTTTGCTGAAACCAAGTGAGCGTAACACATTAAAATCCGGCGCGTTATACTGATCGGCAGAGATGCCTAATCGTTTCAAACACTCTTCGCCCAGCGACCAGATATTAAATGCAAAGCTGATCTCAAAAGCAGATACCAATCCTTTATCCAGTTTTTCCAGCTCGTCATCGGTGAAGCCCTTGGCTTTAAGCGTATCTATATTGATATGCGGTGCCCCATTTAAAGTTGCCGCTCCCTTGGCGTAATTAACAATAGCGGTAACCTCATGCTCCCGGTAACCTAAATTACGCAAAGCTTCGGGCACAGCCTGGTTAATGATCTTGAAATAGCCACCACCAGATAGTTTTTTGAATTTCACCAGTGCAAAATCAGGTTCGATACCGGTAGTGTCGCAATCCATCACCAAACCAATTGTACCCGTTGGTGCGATTACGGTGGTTTGGGCATTGCGGTAACCATATTTTTCACCCATTTCAACTGCCTTATCCCAGGCATTGCAGGCCGCCGAAAGCAGGTAATCGGGGCAATGTTTTTGCTCGATACCTGGAGGGGCTATTTCTAACCCTTCGTAGTTTTCGGTAGAATTATAGGCTGCATAACGGTGGTTGCGCATTACCCGCATCATGTGTTCCTTGTTATCCTGGTATCTTGGAAATGCACCCAGCACTTCAGCCATCTCTGCTGACGTTTTATAAGAAATACCCGTCATGATCGCAGTGATCGCCCCGGCAATGCCTCTTGCTTCTTCGCTGTCGTAGGCAATACCGCTTACCATCAACATGGTTCCGAGGTTTGCGTATCCAAGACCTAATGTCCTGTATTCATAGCTTAGCTGTGCAACTTCTTTGGAAGGAAATTGCGCCATCAATACAGATATCTCAAGCACTACAGTCCACAAACGGCAATTGTACTCATAACCTTCTACATCAAACTGGTTGGTATCAGCATCATAAAACTTCATCAGGTTGGCTGATGCAAGATTGCAGGCTGTGTTATCAAGAAACATATATTCCGAGCAGGGATTAGATGCCCTGATCTCTCCACCAGCCGGGCAGGTATGCCATTCATTGATGGTTGTATTGTATTGCGTTCCCGGATCTGCACAGCGCCATGCTGCATAAGCGATCGCATTCCACAATTCTCTTGCAGGCATTTTTTTCATCACCCTGCCATCCATTCTGCCTTTCAATTCCCATTCACCATCTTCATCCAGTACTTTGAAGAAAGAGTTGGGAATACGGATAGAGTTATTAGAGTTTTGTCCGCTTACTGTTCTGTAGGCTTCATCTTCATATCCTGAGGAATAACCTGCGGCGATCAGCGCTCCTACTTTCTTTTCTTCTTCTACTTTCCAATTGATGAAGTCAACA
>NZ_DASVOB010000456.1:0-2572 GCF_036383575.1 Mucilaginibacter sp. | reverse complement strand
GGATTTCGTGAACTTCTGCCTTGGTAACGACAGAATCTTTTAGGAAAACAACAAGTGTTTGGGTATAAATTAATGTGCCCTTGTTGTATTGCCGGTCAAGGTCGTAGATCATACTATCCTTGCTGCTTAACTGCGGACGGTGAAGCAGGTGGATCACCTTTTGATATTTAAGCCCATTGAGTTGCTTGCTGGCGATAAGGTCTTCAACCATGCCGGGGCGGTAAGCAAAGGTAATGCCGTCACCATCATCCCATTTATCACGATCAAACTTTTGTTTACGGCTGCAGGCGGTGAGGCAAACTGCAACAAGGCAGGCAAATATCAATGAGGTTTTGTTGAGCATTTTATGTTTCGGTATTGAATCAGGTGCTGTTTTTGTAACCATGTCATTGCGAGCGATAGCGTGGCAGCCGCATGCTATACAGAGCGGATCTGCACAGTTCGCGATTGCTTCGTGCCTCGCAATGACATGGTTGGTAAGCGCCTCTTTTTAGGAGGCACTTTTTCCAGCATCTAAAAATACTGAAATTAATCTACTGCTAAAAGGTAGCCTTTAAAATCAGCAAAATCTTTACTGATGGCTACAGCTTGTTTGGTTTTTGATTCCAGTTCTTTTACCTGTTCCGGCACTTCAATTTTGGCTGCTACCTCATCGCTGAAAACATCAGGGAATTTACAAGGGTGCGCAGTTGAAAGGAATACACCGGCAGTATCTGTAGTGGCATGGTCCTGTTTGTAATCGGTTAAGGCCTGCCATGCAATAGCAGTATGAGGGCATACCACATAGTTATAGTTATTAAATACCCAGTTAATGGCTTTTACAGTTTCTTCATCGTCATATTTAAAACCAACAACCAGTTCTTTCAGCGCGTCGGTATCGTTTTTAAACAGATCGGCAATGCGTACCCAGTTGCTTGGGTTGCCAACATCCATTGCGTTTGACAGTGTTGCAACAGATGGTTTAGGCTGATAAACACCGGTTTTTAAAAACTCGGGAACAGTATCATTAACATTAGTGGCCGCGATAAATTTTTCGACAGGCAAGCCCATTTTCCAGGCTAACAAACCTGCGCCAATATTGCCAAAGTTGCCACTCGGTACAGAGAAAACAACTTTTTTAATGCCCTGCCTTAACAGTTGTGCATAGGCATTGAAATAGTAAAAAGTCTGCGGAACCAAACGTGCTATGTTAATTGAGTTAGCAGATGTAAGGCGAAATTTTTCGTTCAGTTCTTCATCAACAAAAGCCTGTTTAACCAGTGCCTGGCAATCATCAAAAGTACCATCTACCTCAAGTGCGCGAATGTTTTGACCATTGGTGGTTAGCTGTTGTTCCTGCACGCCACTCACTTTGCCTTTAGGATAAAGGATAGTAACACGTGTATTAGGTACGCCTAAAAAGCCTAAAGCTACGGCACCGCCGGTATCACCGCTGGTGGCAACCAATACATCGAGCTGCTTTTCGCCGGGCTCAAGGAAATAGCTCATTACGCGGCTCATAAAACGTGCACCAAAATCTTTGAACGCCAATGACGGGCCATGAAATAACTCCAGCACGTAAACATTATCTTCCAGCTTCACGATAGGGGCCGGGAAGTTGATGGCATCATCGATCAGTGCTTTTAGATCAGCTTCGGGAATAGAATCGCCAAGCAAGTTTTGGGCTACTTTAAAAGCAATTTCGGGCAGGGTATATTTATCAAGGTTATTGATAAAATCATCATCCAAACGGGGGATGCTGTAAGGCATATACAAACCTTTATCCTGTGGCATACTATTAAAAACAGCGTCTTTAAAAGATACTTCGGATAAGGTATTATTGGTACTGTAGAGTTTCATTTTTGATTTCGGAATTTCGATTTCGGATTTATTTACATTATGTCATTGCGAGCGTAGCGCGGCAATCGCAAACTGTACAGGGCGGACCTGCTTAGCGGCGATTGCTTCGTACCTCGCAATGACGGGCGGTTTTAAGCCCTCTCCCTTTAGGGGAGGGTTTGGGTGGGGCAGTTATCCCAAAACCTTCGGCCCCGCGTCATTAATAGTTGATACGTAACTGTTCGAGCCGATTTTTAAACCGGTTAAATGATACTGTAGCTTCTGCGTGATGCTGCGGGCTGTAGCTTCATCTCTGGTAAAAGCAAATACCGAAGGGCCCGAGCCAGAAATGCCAAAACTTACGGCTCCAAGTTCCATAGCCATTTCGCGCATTTTATAAAAATCGGGGATGAGCATGGAGCGTACCGGTTCAACCAATACATCCTTCATACTGCGACCGATCAGGTCGATATCCTGCATGAATAAACCGCTCACCAGGCCGGCAATATTGCCCCACTGGGTTACGGCATCCTTCATCTGGATGTTTTTGCGGATGATCTGGCGGGCTTCGCGCGTAGGTACATCCACATCAGGAAAAACAATAGCGCACCACAGGTTTTTAGGGTGCGGTAACCTTACCACATCAAGAGGCTCATAGCTGCGGATCAGCACAAAACCGCCGAACAGGGCAGGGGCAACGTTATCAGCATGACCATGACCGCAAGCCATTTCTTCTCCCTTCATAGCAAAAGGC
>NZ_DASVOB010000455.1:0-3896 GCF_036383575.1 Mucilaginibacter sp. | reverse complement strand
GGCTGTTTTAACGTCGCCTCCAAAAAAATCCTTTCCGTTAACACGCACCTTGGTAACACTTTTACCCTGGGCAGTTATGTTGCCGTCTTTATCAACGTCCATACCGGGCAGCTTTTTGATCACATCTTCAACAGGAGCATTATCACGTACCTTGTAGGCATCAGCGTTAAATTCAATGGTATCCTCCTTAAGTTTTACCGGATTCACATCCGCAATAACAACGGTGTTAAGCATCGTAGTTTCTATTTTCAGGATAACCGGAGGCAAATTGGCCGACTTGTTATCATTAGCAAGCACAAACCTGCGCCTGAGCGGCTGATAACCTATCGAACTAAAAACCAAACTAAACTGGCTCGCTGTTACATTGTTAAAGGTGAAAGTACCATCGGCAGCGGTAATAACGGTGGTACTATCGGTGCCGGTAAGCATTTTTACGCTGGTACCGGCAACCAGGTAACCGGTAGAATCTTTTACGACACCCGTAACCGTACGACCGGGTTCGGCATTAGCGTTAAATGGTATTGCAAACGCCAAGGCAATTATTACTACTAAGGAGTATAGGATTTTCATTTTATGCTGATTAACAGCGACAAAACAATAGCATTATTTTTACTGTAAAAAACACAATAGACGGGCACTCCTTATATATAGACGGGACACCGCTTTTTACCTATAAAAACGGTTAGTTATCCTATGAAAGGTTAATGAAAGCCTTTAAAGATCAGATCAAAGCGCTCATCGGTATTTTTTGCCTCCCGGGCGATTATGATTGTCTTAAAGCCTTATTGATTTGTAATATTGCTGAATTATATATGTAAATTTATTTTTAGTGTACTTACAGTAAACTCTTTCAATGAGCCTTAAATCAAAAAGCAATACCATCACCATCCTAATCCATATTTTAATATGGGTAGTTTTTGGTTTGCTGTTGTTCTTCTACCAACCCCTTACCTGGAATGTTGAATTTCCATACCAGTTTTGGGTTAAACAAGCGGTTACCTTTTTTATGCTTGTAGCAGCCTATTATTTTAACAGTAAGTTACTTGTATCGCGCTTTCTGTTACATGACCGCACCGGCATGTATTTTATAGCGGTTGTAGGTGTTGTAATAGTTTTTTTACTACTCAACAGCTGGGCCGATAAAGCGCTGCACATGCATGAGCATATGGAAGCTATTTTTCACCGGCAGCATCGTCCGCCTAAACCAAAAGACCGTGGCGGCTGGGATATTTTCGGTACCGTTATAGTGGCGTTGGTTTTAGGGATCAGCACCAGTATTACCGCCATTCAAAAATGGCAGATGGATATCCGCCTGCGCCAGGCACTGGAGCAGGACAAGATCAGCTCCGAACTATCATTCCTGAAAGCCCAGATCAACCCGCATTTCTTTTTCAATACACTTAATAATATTTACGCACTTACGCATGTTAATGCCGAAACATCGCGCAAGGCGCTGCACCAGCTTTCGCGTATGATGCGGTATGTGTTGTATGATACCCAGCATGGCACTGCACTATTAAGCCAGGAGATAGCTTTCATCAAGGATTATATCAGCCTTATGGAACTGCGCCTTACCGAAAAAGTAACGGTCACGTTTACTCCACCTGCACAGGCAAATGATGTAACCGTTGCCCCAATGCTTTTTTTACCCTTTGTAGAAAACGCCTTTAAACACGGTATCAGCGCTACAGAACCAAGTTCAATCAAGATCATTATCGATCAGCATGAAGACGTGCTGGAACTAAGGGTTGAGAACGGCATTTATAAAGACCATAATCCGAACATTGGTGAAAATAAAGGGATCGGCCTAACCAATACCATTCGCCGGCTCGATCTGCTTTATGCCGGCAAGTATACGCTGGATATTAATGAAGATACCGCTGCCAATACCTATATTGTTCATTTAACCCTTAACCTGTCATGATAATTAACTGCATAGCCGTTGATGACGAGCCGCTGGCGCTGGGGCTGGTTTGTGCTTTTATTGAGCAAACACCCTTTCTTAATTTGATAGGTCGTTACAGCAGCGCGGTTGAAGCATTGGTAGGTTTACAGGATCAAAAGGTTGATCTTATTTTCCTCGACATCCAGATGCCTAACCTTAATGGCATGGAACTGGCCCGGGTGCTTGACAGTCGCGGGGCTAATAAACCCCGTATTATTTTCACCACCGCCTACAACCAGTTTGCTATTGAAGGCTACCGGGTTGATGCGCTCGATTACCTGCTTAAACCTTTTAATTATGAAGAGTTTTTGCATGCCTCAAACAAAGCCTTAAGTTATTTTGAACTGGTAAACCGCTCAAATAACCCGACAACTGCCGTAGCCGCTGAACCTGTTGAGGAAGAATACCTGTTTTTAAAGATCGAGTACCAGTTGGTGCGGATAGCCCTGAATGAGATCATGTACATTGAAGGTTTGAAAGATTATGTGAAGATCTATCTCCAGGATAAAGAAAAGCCGCTGCTCTCCCTCACCAGCTTAAAGGCACTAGAAGAAAAGCTGCCTTCCAAACGGTTTATGCGTGTGCACCGCTCGTTTATCGTATCGCTCAATAAAATCAATTCCATTACCCGCAATGCCTTACAGATAGGCAAAGTAAACATTACCGTTGGCGATCAGTATAAGGAAGCCTTTGGGGTGTTTTTGAGCAAGTGGAACTGACCATGATTCGTAGGATTTTAGGATTGTGAGGATTCATAATCACTCCCCGCGATTGTGTCCTCACGATCGCCTTTAGGACAATCAGTTCAGCTTATGATCGGTGTTATCTCACCGACCACTCCCCCCCCAACTCTCCCCTGCGATCGTGTCCTCACGATCGCCTTCAGGACAATCAAATCAGCTTATGATCGGTGCTATCTCGCCCACCACAGGCATAGCCGCTGCCCCGTGATCGTGTCCTCACGATCACCCGCCAAACAAATAATAATTTCATAGCATAAAGCTATTCGTGAGGACACGAATCGGGGGAAATAATGATAAATGATAATCCCACAACCACAAAAATCCAATAAAACCTCAAATCCTTTTAATCCAAATACAGACGGAATCAACGAAATCAGCGCAATCAAAAAAATCAGCGGTTAGGTTCACCTTATTGCAATTTTTTGCCTCATTTTTACATCATTGAATAATATTACCTATTTTTAAATTATGCAAAAGGTAAGTGAACTACAGGTAAGCGTATCAGACTTGAAAGCTTTTGAAGCTTTGGCCAATATACCCGATGATCAGCTGCAGTGGCTGATTGATAAAAGCGAGATTTTAACATTTGAAGATGGTGAATACCTGATGGAGCCTGGCCAGGACTTATCAGGCCCTCATTTTATATTAGAAGGCAACATGCGCTTCTTCATGATGCAGCAGGGATCACGCCGTGATTACACGTTGGTTGAAAAAGGAAGCATCACCGGTTATATGCCTTACTCCCGTGGCCTTATAGCCAAAGGTTATGCCCAGGCTGTCGGCGAGTTGACCATACTAAGTTACCCCACAGCCGAGATCATGGAGATGATCCAAAACCATTTTGAACTTACCCAGGCGCTGGTTCATATCATGACCACCCGTGTGCGCGATTTTACGGCCATGCAGCAGCAAAACGACAAAATGATGGCTTTAGGTAAGCTATCGGCCGGTTTGGCGCATGAACTTAATAACCCGGCATCAGCCATTGTGCGCGACTCATTATCGTTAAGAAAACACCTGCGCATGGTGCCCGAACATTTGAAAGGTATGTTTGCCATCAAGGCCACCGACGAACAGGTTGACGGTTTAACCGACGAGCTTTTCCACATCCTTAATAAAAAAGAGTGCTATACCCGCCTCACCCTCAAACAACGCACCCAGCTTGAAGATGAGATAACCGAATGGCTGGATGATAACGATGTTGAAAA
>NZ_DASVOB010000454.1:0-4741 GCF_036383575.1 Mucilaginibacter sp. | reverse complement strand
TCGGTTGGGTTATAAGGCAGGTGTACTTCCTGCGCTTCGTCGGAATATACACCGTCAAGCACTGCTGTGCCGCCAATATCTTTAAACAGGCTGCCTTTAACCACATCATTGTGCGTACCCCGCTGAAAATCCAGCCCGGTTGAAGCCATGTGTTCAAAACCGCAGCCATCAAATGTGATGTGCGACGCATAAGCTATTTCAACCGCAGCTTTCGGCCGGCCCACCCAAGCCTGGTTTTCCAGTCCTTTTTTATCCGGCGTGCCGGGGATTTTTAACTTGTAAGCATCCAGCATGTACATCCCGGCCTGGTGCGGGACCAAACCCTCTTTTGACGGACGAAGCCAGTTGCTGTGCTCAAAACTGATATTTTTAAAGCTGACGTAGTTAACCGGGCGATCAAGAGTGCCTTCTATTTTTACCAATGTTTCCAATTGGGGAACGGTAACGACAGCTGTTTGCAGATCCTCACCTTTGCGTGGGATATAATATATTTTGTTAGCGATGCGGTCACGAAACCACTCGCCGGGATGATTTAAAAAGCTAATGGAGTTGCTGAGATAAAACGCCGAATTGCCCGTCTTTTTGGAGATCCAGGGTGCCGGCCAGGGATGCTCGGACTGGATGCGACTTTCGGGCTGATAAAAAGATAAGCGGGCGCTATCCCCCATTACCTTGACAGCTTTAACCCGTAAAATGGCAATTGCCCACCATTGGTGAATAAACATTTCCATGCCTTGGAGGTGAGAGGTATCCGTAGAGGCCGACCATGGAATTACACAGGTTTCGGTTTTGTGATCCCAGGAAAGAATGCGGTTCATTAATGGAGCATCTGTATCGCGGGTGCGAATCGCCTTTTCATTATTCACCCATAGCTGTCTGAATTGGAAAGGCTCATCACTAATAACAGAGCCATCGGCAACCCAAACTTTACCTTTGGCCTCCGCAGGTAAACCGGGAACCTCTGAAGTTACTTTACGCCATCCGGCTATAGTTATCCCGCCGCTTAGGATAGTTTTGCCTATTCCTTCGCCCTCAATAAAGGTCGGGCTCTCGGCTGTACCTGAATCTTCGGGGCGGATAAATAAAGGTTCTGCTAACTGGTAAACTCCCGCTAATACTTTGATATGGATGCCGCCTTTTATCGATGCATCATTTAACCGCCTCAGTTCACGGGCTTTTCTGATGGCCATTGCTATGGTTGCCAGTGGTTGTTGCCGGGTTCCGGCATTGTTATCGGAGCCCTTTGGCGATACCCAAATTTCGGCCGCAAAAGCACCACCTGTCAAAATAACATTTAACAGGAATATCAAAACAACTATGCGGCGACGCTTCATTTATGGTTTAATTAGTTTGGAATATTGATTTTACGTATGTGGTATTAGCGCTGAAATTCCACTTTACATTACGCGGGTCTTTGGCATCGCGCGAGCGTTCAATCACCAGCCAGCCTGTCCAGCCCATTTTATCCAATGTGGCCTTTACCTGCTTCATGTTTATTTTAGGATCGTTTTGCAGCCAAACACCATCATCATTGGTACAGTGGATCTGCACGATATAATTTTTGCCCAAAGTTTTAAGTTCGCCGTCCAAATCGCGCCCGTTCCTGATGGCGTTTTCAAAATTGAAATAGCTTTTAATGCCAGGTGAGCCCACATCTTTCAACAACTGCAACTCGCCTTTGGCATCCAATGCTGTTTCAATACCTATCACTACACCGACCTTTTCGGCTATTTTACCAACCTCTTTTAAGCGGGAAACAATAGCTTGCCGCAATTCAGGGTATTTTATCAGGTCGCCTTTTACGCCCATCGGCAAAAAGCCAACTTTAATACCCATTTGTTTCATGGTGTTGATACAATCGGTAACGGCCTTAACCGCTGTCGGCCGTTCGGCAAATGATTGGGCGAAAAAGCCGGTCATGCCCATGGATGGGATTTCGAGGTTCAGCTCTTTTGCCTTGTTCAGGAATACTTTACTGATCGAATCATTGGCCAGCTGGTTATCAAAAGTCTCGCGGTCGCCAAGGCCGCCCATATCAACCTCAACACCATCCGCACCGATATCTTTAGCCAACTGAAACGCGCCTAACTTTTGCCGTTTAAGGATCATCAGATCAACAACCGCTACTTTATAGCGCTGCTTTGATGCGGTTTGGGCAACCGACGGTGCACTAAAAGCACATACCATTAACCCTATCCAAAAACCTGAGATCAACCTGTATTTCATAACTTATTTTTTTGTTGCCTGCGCAAATACTTTCTCTAATTGCTCAAAACCTTTTATAGCATTAGGCGGGAGCTTTTCGCCCTTGTCACCAAACACATACATAGCAGGCTCCTTTTCGATGGTTACCTTTTCATCATCGAAACCGCCCTTATTGTCTTTTATCTTATTAATATCGAGATGAAAATTCTTGGCGATAAAGAGGTACAATGCCGCCCGTTTTGAAGAACCGAAATCATGCCCTTCGTTAGGTAAATGCACATTCTCTACTTTATCGGCAGCATCGTAATAGCCATACATTTTTTGGAGATAAGGAAAATCATGCTCCGGCATGTTGGCTGTCCAGTCCTGTCCGTCGGAGATCAGTAACTGTGGTCGCGGTGCGGCCATGGCAGCCAGTTCTACATTATCTGTTCCGTTACCGCATTGATGGATAGGCATGCCACTTTCGCAAGGGCATCCCCCATAAAAGTAAGATGACACCGATACCACCGGGGCGCTGAGTTTGATCCGGTCGTCCATGGCAGTCATCAAAACGGTATGGCTCCCGCCACCCGAGCCGCCGCTGATGCCTACCCGTTCAGGGTCGGTTTCTTTAAGCGAAAGCACATAATCCAATATGCGAATTGCCCCAAGCGCCTGGATAGTTTGTGCCAGGCTGCGGCGATGATCTTCATCCTTAAATTGCAGCAGGGACTCGCCCCAGGCAAAAAGGTCATAACTGTAAGCCATTGCCCCCATCCGCGCCAGCGAGGCACAACGGATCTGGCAATCGGCACGGTACCGCTGGTGCTCCCAGTGCCCATCGGGACTTAAGATCACCGGGATCTTCCCTTTTATTTTAGATGGTTTATATAGTGAACCGTTAATGTACAAACCTGGCAAAATTTCAATAGCAATATTCTCAACTGTGTAACCGTCATAAGTCCGTTTGGGGGTGACGATTGGTTTTGAAGCAGGTTTAGCAGGCAGGGGCGATAGCTCCAATGCTTTGTACAACTCGGGTTTTAGTATGGCTTTACGTTGTTCCCAGGTATCACGATCGTGGTATTGGGCGGCAATCCTGTCAAGCTCTTTCCAGCCATCGCTCACCGACCAGCGGAAGTATTCATATTCTTTGAGTTTGTACCTACCAGGGGCTTCTTTATTTACTTTCAGATCAAGCGGGGTAAGGATGTTGGCCAGTGTGCTATCTACATTTGGCCTGAAACGCCATTGAGCGTAGTTAACCCATTTACCCTCAACCTGGGCAGCGGTGTACTTGATCTTTACGTGGTATTTGTCCTGTACCTCATCAAGTACCTCCTTCAGGGTTTTCCTGTACATGGCATCGGTAGTTTGCTGTGCGCGGACGGCAAAACTCATCGCTGTGAGGCAGGTTATCAGTATGTAGATCAGTTTTTTCATTCTTTTATTTTTTTGTAGAGACGCATCACATGCGTCTCCCGCGAGCAAGTTCATTGTAAGGCCGCTTGTCCTAATGGAGACGCATGTGATGCGTCTCTACATTTAAACAAAAAGAAAGCGTCATTGCGAGGCACGAAGCAATCCCCGATTAGCGGAGCCGCCCTGCACAGTTTGGGATTGCTTCGTGCCTCGTAATGACGTGGTTAATTATCATACCATCAACGAGCCCGGCCTGTCACCCTGAGCCTGTCGAAGGGTCGCGCGTAAAGGCCCTGCCCACCATGCTTCGAGGGCCTCAGCATGACACCCAGTTTAACCTGCTGTCATTTTTTCCCCTTACAAATCCTTAGTTTCCCCCGCAGGCAACGGAGGCGTATAACCCTCCACCTTCGGCCAAACACCATCCTTAATTTCTTTCAATTCCAATTTTGAAGGATCAATAACCACATGCTTTATTTTTTGCCTGCGCCAGGTATACACCACATGCACCAAACCATCTGCTGATTGAATAACCGATGGATACGAATACTGGCTGATAGGTGAGTCCTCCAAAATCAAAGCCGCATACCAGGTAATACCATCTTTAGAAACAGCCACATTCAACGGCGTACGTGCCCCCTTAGCTAAATTTCCCGGTGGCAAAACGTGATTGTAAACCAATAACTGGCGACCATCTTTCAAGGTCACCACGTCGGTACCAGAATTATTATTTGGCAGACTGGTCTTTTCCAAAGCAGACCAAGTCTGCCCTCCATCTTTCGACCATGTGCTGAGAATAGCCCGGTTCTGGCTGCGGCAAAGCGCCTGTAGCTTGCCGTCATTATAAGTTAAAATACTGGGTTGTATGGCTTTCAAATCTTTACCATCGCTGATCGGGCCTATCATTGTCCAGTTTTTACCAAAATCTTTTGTGGCCTCAAAATGCACCTGCCAGGCTTTACCTTCGGTGCTTACCGGACTCAGCAGCGTGCCATCTTTCAACAAAACAGGCTTATTTTTAATCGGCCCTAAAAAACCTTCGGGCAATGCTTTTTGCTCTGACCAGCTAATACCGCCATCTTTAGAGGTTTTTACAAAACCCTTCCATTTTGCCGGACTTGGGCCTATTTTG
>NZ_DASVOB010000453.1:0-9435 GCF_036383575.1 Mucilaginibacter sp. | reverse complement strand
CCCTTTTGCTCAATGGCTTTCTGCCAATCTACATATTCTAAGCCCGGATGACCTGGCGTAGCCCATCTTGGGTCGAGCATATAGGCCGAACTAAAAGCACCGCCATTCAGTGCCTGACGTGTTGCATTGTCATCACTTGCTGTTGCCCCCTGTGCACCAAATTTGAGCACATAAGCGGCGTTGATCATTTCGGTAGCACGGTCAATCCATTGGTCGCCGTTGAGCATGGGCAGATATTTGGCTGCCGCGTTATAACCGTAATAAGCGCTATAGCTAATTTTGGCTTTGCCCGATTTTCCTTTTTTGGTAGTGATCAACACAACACCGTTTGATGCCCTTGAACCATATATGGCTGCTGCTGCTGCATCCTTTAAAACCTGGATATCTTCAATATCATTGGGGTTAATATTATCAAGCGGGTTGCCTGTGCTAAAACTGCCACCGCTGCCTATTGCTGATACAGACAAAGGAAAGCCATCTATTACGTATAATGGCTCATTACCGGCACTTATAGAACCACTGCCACGCACGTTAACACTAAATGCTTTACCCGGTACACCTGTTGTTTGTTTAACGGTTACACCTGCCATCTGGCCAACAAGCGCCTGGTCAACACGCGTTACAGCCCGTTCGTTCAGGTTATCGGCTTTGAAAGTAGCCTGCGAACCGGTAACATTAGCGCGTTTTTGAGCACCATAACCGATAACAACTACTTCGTTCAATTGCGATTCGGCTTCAGTTAAAGTAACATTGATGGTGTTATTGGAGCCTACGGTAACTTCTTTGGCGTCAAAACCGATCGATTTAAATATTAACACCTGCCCTGCCGCAGCCTTAATGCTATATTTTCCGTCGAGGTTGGAAGTGGTACCCGATTTTGTGCCTTTTATTTGCACAGAAGCAGCCGAAACCGGTTGATGCTTGCTATCTGTAATGGTACCCGTAATGCTAAGCTGTTGTGCAAAAACACTGTCTTCTCCTGCCATATTAAAGAGCAGTAATAGCAATAGCATTTTACAAGAATGAATAAAAATTCTTTTCATAAAATCAAGTTAAGGGGTTTACTGTTTGGTACAGTTTGGTATATAATTGTATATACGAACGTAAAAGTTAATTTCAACAATACCATCCTGTAGTATCCTGCTCAAAGGCATTAAAAACACAAAAAAAGGCGGCCAAATCCGACCACCTTTTTTAAATAAAACCCTTAAATAATTACTTAATAAACAACTGTTTAACCGGTTCAAGTGTTACCGGACCGATCAGGCCGGATGGCTTTGGTTCCCAGTTTATAGCGATAAAAAGCCCATCAGGCCCTTTAGAGCCAGGACTATGTGATTGGAAATTGGTGTTATAGAAGATCCGGTAAGGGATATGCTTCTTATCCATATCAATGATCCGGTTAACCATGAGATTAGCAACCCTCACTTGCAACTGGTTAACCGTCCTTAACTGTGCTGAAGGTATGGTAACTACATATTGCGGGCCGAGCAGTGTTGCCAGCTTTTTACCATTGAGATAAACCTCTGCATTTTCGTTAACTTTTCCCAGATCAAGCTTCCAGACAGCAGCATTTTGCACCGGCTTTTTGAAGGTGATAGTATAACTGCCCGTTCCGGAAAAAGCTTTGAGCTCATCACCGCCTAATTCTGTCCATGATTTAAGCTGTTGTGTTTTTATTGGCTGCGGCAATGTTGGGCCGCCCTCGGTAAAGTTAAGTGTCCACGTACCGCTTACGGGTACTGATTTGCCCGCAGCCTGGTAATAGGTATAGTTAGTCGTTTTAATTTTTACCGGTAAGGTTTGTAAAATACAGCTCTCTCCGGGTAATAATTGCAGGTATACGCCGGTTTTGCCGTTGGCCTGTTTCCTGATCTTTGCCGATCCGTAAACTTTAGTCATGGGATCAAATACCACTACAGATGCTGCAGTAACCGATAGATCTACCCAGCCATTAACCGGGTTGCCGCCAGTATTTGATATAAAATAGCTGTTACCATTTTTATAAGTACGGCGTACAAACTGTAAACCATTATCGGTCATTTGCTCCCTGTTTATGCCTGCTGCGTCCAATAATGAAGCAATATCATCAGCAATTAAGAAACGGCCTTTGCCAATTACGGCTATTTTAACGCCATTGTTTTTAGTGGTAAAATTAAGTGTGGAAAACAAATCATTAAACGCCTTTTCACGTTCCTGCAACCCGGAATATCCCGGCACATCCGACGGCAATTTTTTGTACACCACTATTGTTGCCCCTGCCTTTGCCAGATCCACCATTTTATTAAAGGTTTCAAGCGGGATATATTTATTATCGGGTAAAAGGATGGTTTTATAATTAAGACCGCCGGTAAGAATCCGGTTGCCTGAACTTTGCAGGCCCATTATCTGTTTATCTGATATAAAATCAAATGTATAGCCCTTTTTAAGCATTTCTTCGGTGGATGACTCAAAGCCTGTACCCTTGAAATCCGGCTTCATCGCATCATAATGCTTGAGCAAGCCCCTATCTCCCGGTTCAGAAAAACTGTCAAATAACGGGTAATAAACCAACACATCATTATTGGGCTTTCCTTGCTGCAAAAACGACTGACAATTGGTTATATACTGATTTAAGGTCGAAAAATCATTCCAGAACGGGTTGGTTTGATTAAAATGAACCGCTGCATAAAATAACCAGCCCGGCCATTGAGCATTTTGAGGCGAATAACTGATACCATGATAAAAAATATGGTTTACACCACCTACAAAATACTTATCGATAGCCTGTTTAACATCTCCCAGCGATGATAAAAAATGATCATTAAGCCATGTTGCCGACTCAGACGATGCAAGAGGCTTACCCATTACGTGCGCGGCGGAGGTAGCAAATTTAAATCGCAGCACATCATCCCCTTCCGTTTCAGGAATATCAATAGCGGCATACAGATCCAATATATTTGATGGCGAACCATGTGACTGATTGCGGATCAATGCACCTTTTGTTTTGGCCCAGTCATGCCATGGTTTGGTAAAATCATCCAGCAACAGATCGGATATTGTTTCGCGGTAGTCGCACAGGATGCGGTTATTTTTTTCTTTGCTATCGTTACCAAATAAGGCAGGCAAATGATCACGCAGGTCATAGCCACGGCGTTTAATAAATTCATCAAAAAACAGCGGGGTAAAATTTGATTGCCCGCGGGCATCATCCACCTCGTACGAATCGTTAAAATATGCCCTGATGCCGCTTAAATCCTGGTCTTTAAATGCCTCATCAAACCGGGCGAGATAATGACCAAGGGCCGGTTTTGAAAAGTGATCAATAACATAACCTTCGCCACCGGGAGCGGCACGCTCTACCATTTTACCATGCCAACCCTGGAAAAGCGCGTACAGCTTCCATTCGCCGGCGGGGGCTGTCCAGTTAAGGTTGCCGGCTACATCAACTTTGTTTGTAAGGTTCAGCGCCTGTCCCTTGCCATCATAAGCCATTAAAACAGTTAGGGGGATCCGTTTCTCAAACCGTACCTGGTCAAGAGCCATCAGCTGCAGGTTTTTATTACTGCTAATAGGTTCTACCAGGTCTGTGATCTTTGGAGCTTGTCCATCGGCCCTCACCAGCGGCTGCTGCACAAACATAACAGGCTCATTCAGTTTTTCACCACCTTTAACGTCGTAGTTTTTCCAGAACAGCTCTTTACTGGCATCTTCATTGGTAACCCAGGGGCCACCGAAAGGCCAGCCGGTAGCATTAGCCAAATCAATCCCCATATTTAAGCGTTTGGCCTCCATCAGTGTATACTTCAACATATCTACCCATTGCGGTGACAGGTATTGTATAAACTGATTTTCGGCCCCCTTTACGCCATAGATCGGTGTAATTTCCAACCCACCTAAACCTGCATTGTGGTAGCTTTCCATGTTCCAGGTAAGGTCTTTTTTATTTACCGCGCTGCCCTCCCACCACCAACGGGCCCAGGGTTTGGTTTGTTCGGTAGCTGCAGGCCAGCCAACCTGTGCAGATGCTGTTTGGGCACCTGTTAACAGGGCAAATACAATGGCTATTTTAAAATTATTTTTGATCAATGACATCCTGTTTGGGGTATTAATGTTTGGCAATTTCTACAGCGTAAACTCCCTCATGACCTTCAAAATTGGCCCTGAAGATAATCCATTTTTCATCGGGCGAGAAATGCACATTGGGTTCGAGGTGATAATTATGATGTTTCATATTTACCAGTTTCTCTGATTTAAAATGATCGCCGTTTGGCTTAAACAAATAGATCCACATGCCATCCGGCGCTTTGGCTACCTGCCCGGAATTGCCTCCATCGCCGGCAAATGTTTGCTCGTCTTTAGTTACATTAAAATGGATCGACCATTCGTTCCTGTCCATTTGGTAAACACGGTCTTCTTTTCCTGTTTTCATATTGATACCTGCCAGGAAAAAGGTTTGCCCCTTAGGTTTCTGCAAATCAAACCACTCGGTATTACCCAGCGGCGAAAAAAACTCATGACCGGCTATTTCATTTACCATGGTACGCTTATGCAACAGCTTGTTTTCACTGGTTTTTATATTGATGTTCCAGATCCGGTCGACTTTTTCCCAGGGGCCTTCATGGCAATACGACAGGTTATCAGGATCTGTAGGCGAAAAAAGCAGGTGATTTGTCCACTCGTTTTCCTGGTGTATTTGTTTCAATGTTTTATGCTTAACATCAAGCGCATACAGGGTATGCTGAATATGCGCGTCATAGATCCGGTTAAAGAAATCGTGCTTTTCGGGGTATTTTGCCAATATTTCACGTTCCTGTTCGCCGGTAGCCTTAACGCAGGCCATGTATGTTCCATCGGCATTTACAGTACCTACCCTACCCTTAAAATCCGGAGCAAAAGCATAAATAAATCTTGTTTTATGGGTATTCACATTTACAGCGAATACGCTGTCGCCACTTTGATAAAATGCTTCACGGGTTTTGGCACAAACCATCTCGCCCGATACCTTCGCCCTGTTTGTTAGCTGGTCTGTTTTCTGCGTTTTTAAATTAACCGTGAATAGCTGTTCCCCCTTATCCGTTTTACCATAAAACACCATCAGATCGCCTTCGTTCTTTATTTGAGGAACAAAGGGCGTATTGTTGAAATAAAAGCTCCCGTTGTCACTCTCGCGGTTTACCAGGCGGACCACTTTATGACCTGTTTCACTATCTATCCACTGGGCTGGCATCGGTTTCGTGCCCCCTGTTTCCATTACATCCTGGGCTTTTACCGTAGTTAAACCAAGCTGTAAAACAGCAAGCATCAATCCTACGAATCTTTTGTTCATTATCATTTTACTGAGATTTATATAACGTCTATAAAAAGTCAATTGCCATCGGGTTTTATAGTGCTGTTTTTAGGGCTGGCCGGTAGGCTGAATGTTTCTACCGGATCAGGATGGGCAGGATCAAAAGGCGGCGCATCAATAATATACCGCTCAATGCCCAGATGATTGCTTTTGATCCCTTCTATAACACATTTTGCAAGCTCATAGGCACCGTAACTGTTGAAATGGGTATTGTCGGCCAGGTCCTTTGGCTGGTTTGGAAACGAGTTTGCAGGGTACCACACAAAGGCTTTTTTAGATCCCTCATTACCCAATGCCTCATAAAACCTGGCGGACATGACATTGAGGTCTATCAGGGGAACATTCAATTCTGCGGCAACTTTTCTTGCAGCGTCGGGATAGTCACCCAGGGTATTCACCACTTTATTGCTATCATTGAAAGCACGGCGGCTTGTAGAAGTTACAATTACCGGAATAGCTTTTTTCTGGCGTGTTTTATTAATAAACAGCTTAAAACGTTCGGTATATGATTTATAAGCACCATCCTCCGGCCCTTTTTCCTTTTGATCATTATGCCCGAACTCTATAAAAAGATAATCGCCCGGTTTAATTACACTCAGCACTTTATCTAAACGGCGGCCATTTAAAAAACTGCCGAGACTAAGCCCTGATTCGGCATGATCGGCTATAGCCACGCCGGATTTGAAAAACCGGGTGATCATTTGGCCCCAGGAACACCAGGGTTCATCATCCTGGTCAACCACGGTCGAATTTCCGGCGAGGTAAACGGTTACCTGGTCATCTACTCTTTCTATCTCCAGTGCATCAACACAGGGTTTTGTGCCATTAAACTCCAGGCTAAGCTTGTTATCCCAATCGTATTTACCCAACTCGCGGGGCTTAAGTGCTACTTTGCCGCCGGTGCTGATATCGGGTTTACGAATGTTTACAATAAAACTCCGCTTTTCAACCGTATTACTTGTCTTTACCTGTTCCAGCATCAACCTGCGCGACTCGGCACGCACCGTGATACTACCCTCTCCCTTTATATCACCCGCCGTTAAGGTAACCTTGTAATTTCCTTCAGGTACATTTACGGAGAAATAAAAAGGCTGATCACCGGTTACATACCCTCCCATAAGTTTCTTTCCGCCATCGCGAGTTACAGCTGTTACTTTTGAACCGAAATCAAAGCCATAACCTTTAGCATCATTAAAAACATCTCCGGGGTTAACCTTTTGATAGCCGGGTGCTGCCTTGCCGCTGCCAAAGTCAAACTTAAAGCTGGTTTTCGCTGCCTGCGCAAAAAGCTGTGCAGGTAAAATGAAGCGCAACGAAATACAAACAGCGCAAAGCAAGATCTTGTAAGGCAACTTGATCATTATGGATGTAATTTATCTGGTTATTGGCCGGCTTATATGAGCCATGGTTTATAATAGATAAAGTTATAGCAAGCTGATACGAACGGCGTCCTGCACCATCCTGATTGAAGCCTGTCTTCTTGTAACAAATTCATCACTTTAAGGTATTTTGGCAGCTTTTTGGTCTCCATTGGCTGCTGGAAAGGCTTATCGAAGCTAATTTAATTACCTTTAAGTTTTTGCCGGCAGCCAATTCAATAGTTATGAAGTCTTCACGCTTTTTAGAATACATCTATATTGATTATTATTCATCTACTCCCAAATACATTCAGCTGGCCAACTCGATCATCAAAAGTGTACGTGAAGGCAAATTGATCATCAACGAAACGCTGCCATCTATTAACGAGTTAAACTGCAACTTTGAAATATCACGTGATACGGCAGAAAAGGCTTATAAACATTTGAAGTCAATCGGCTTGCTTGGCTCGGTGCCCGGCAAGGGATATTACATCAAAAACACTGAAGCAGGGCAGCAATTTAAGGTATTTTTAATATTTAATAAGTTAAGCACCCATAAAAAGCTGGTTTATGACGCCATCGTTGATGGTCTGGGCCATGAAGCTGCCATTGATTTTTACATATACAATAACGACTTCGAGTTTTTTAAAAAACTGCTTCAAAACAACAGCAACGATTATACCCATTATGTGATCTTACCCCACTTTATGCATGGCGGCGAAAACGTTCACGACATTATTAATACGCTGCCCAAAGAGAAACTGATCATACTCGATAAATTAGTACCGGGAATAAAAGGCGATTTCGCTGCCGTGTACGAGAATTTTGAAAAAGACATTTACCACGCCCTGGAAGAAGCCTTACCGCAACTAAGAAATTATCACACCCTAAAGATCATATTTCCGGAATACACTTATTTTCCGGGCGAGATTTTAAAAGGCTTTTTCAGTTTCTGTATCCAATATGCATTTACCTACAAAGTAGTTCATGACGTACAAGGCGAACCTATAAATGAAGGCGATGTGTTCATTAACCTGATGGAAAACGACCTGGTGGTTTTGATTGAAAGGATATTGGCTACTGAACTAAAAATAGGTAAAGATGTTGGCGTGATATCTTACAATGAAACCCCACTAAAAAAAATCATCCTGAATGGCTTAACCACCATATCAACAGATTTTGAACAGATGGGAAAAATGACCGCGGATATTATAAAAAATGGCTCCACTGGACGTTATGAAGTGCCCTTTTATCTAACGCTCAGGGCTTCCTTATAGTGATTTCCGGATAATTATTTTAAAAGCATTCTTGATAACGGCTGTTTTATTTTGCAGCATCAACTCGGCTGTTTTCCGGCCCATTTCTTCAAAATCGGAGGTAATAACGGTAATATCCAACAATTCTTTAAATACAGTTTCATTAAAAGATATGATCCCTATATCTTTCCCTAATCTGTACCCACTTATTCTTGCACCCTTGATCAAATCGGCCAGGTCATTTTCGGTAAGTACAATATAAACAGCGCCTTTTTTAAGGTCTTCAGTTTTAAACGCGTCTATTACTTCAAACTTTTTGTTGTTCTCCTCACAAAACTGCATTATCCCATCCTTAATTTCGGGAGGATGGTGGCGGTCTAAGGGATATATGATTATCAATTTTTCATATTTGGAGATCAGGTCGGTAACCACATTTAACGCGCCATAGATGTCGTTCCGAAAATCCTGGAACACGGCTGATTGTTTGGGTAATTTGGGCAGATCTTTATCCAGCAATATCAACTGATCAACCGGGATCTTCTTTAAAATGGTTAAATATTCCTGTTCGTTACTATAGTCAAAAAAATGCGGCATTACCACATAGTAATGGTAATTGCCCAAATTAGCATCTATGCTCTCTTCAAGCAAAGCTGGATTATAATGGTGAATATGAAGATCAACCCTTGCCTTATCGCCTAAAGTACGCACGATGGTATCGTAAACGGTTTTCTTGTAAGAGCTCAATTTATTGAATAGCAAAAGCACTTTTATCCTCACATCGGGCTTACCAACTACAAAATACCCCTTTCCGGAAACCGAACGGATGTAACCATTGCTTTTAAGTATCATGTAAGCCTTTTCAATGGTATCCCTTGCTACGCCGTGTTGCTTGCTGTATGTATTTATGGATAGCAGCTTTTCGTTTTTACGGTAAACGCCCTTGTCTATATTCTTACTGATAGATCCGACAATTTGCTGTACAAGGGATTTTACACCGTAATTAGCTCTTTGCTTTGCTTGCATTCTGCTTTGTTTATTATTGGTTTACAACAGCCGTTTAACAATTTTCTAATTCGTCAAAGCCGGATATCAGGCAATGAAAATATAAAATATGTTATTAAACTAAAAAATTGGGATTATGAAGCGGCGCCGGTATTTCTTTTATGAGATACTCAAGGCTTCTCTTTTGTAAATTTATAATAAATAACACCATTTAAAAGTATTGGCCGGGGAAATCGCTTTTAACCACATGCAGATTAAAAAACAATCAATGAAAAATTTCAACACTAATTTTTACGTATTAATCGAATTACACGAATTTGAATCAATTTAAGATTCGTGTAATTCGATTGATTGTGGAAAGCCTGCAAAGCATTTGTGTAGAAATTTTAAAATACAAAAGCCACCATAAAATTATTTCTGTATTGAAATCTCTTTATGGCGGCTTGTAAATTCCTTTGTTAGGCCTGTTTAAAACCTATCCAGGTTCATC
>NZ_DASVOB010000452.1:0-13462 GCF_036383575.1 Mucilaginibacter sp. | reverse complement strand
CTGGCCAAAGAGGTTGATTTTTTCAGCATCGGCACAAACGATCTTTGTCAGTATACTTTGGCTGTGGACAGGATGAACGAAAAAATCACTCATCTATACGATCCATTTAATCCCGGTGTGTTACGCCTTATCCTGAATGTGATTGAACAGGGCCGCTTGCATAATATCCATGTAGGTATGTGCGGCGAAATGGCTTCTGATCCTTTGGCTACTCTTCTATTATTGGGTATGGGACTCGAAGAATTTTCAATGAGCGCAGCTTCTATCCCAGCAATAAAAAGCATCATCATTAATAATACTGAAACTAAAGCCAAACAGATATGCCAGCAGGTAATGACCATGGATAGCTCGGAAAACATTATTGCTTATTTAAAAGAGATACCCCAATGATAACCAAAGATTATATCATCACATCGGCACAGGGAATGCATGCCCGGCCGGCAACTCAGCTTGTAAAACTGGCTAAGGGTTTTAAATCGGCCACCAGTTTAAAAAAGGGCGATAAAACTGTTAAACTCAATAGCCTGCTCAATATCCTTTCGCTTAGCATTAAAGGCGGCGAAACCATTTCGGTAATTATGGATGGTGAGGATGAAGTAAGTGCAGCAATTATTATCGATGATTTTTTTACCAAACAGCTTAAAGAACTTTAAACAACTGTAAAATTGGTGCTCTTCATTGCCGTTGACTTTAGTCAACGGTAGAAGTAATAGCAAGCGGGGCTTTAGCCCAAATGCAAGCGACATTTTGGCTAAAGCCCTTAAATATTTTGCGATTATTCCGTTGACTAAAGTCAACGGCAATGATTTAAAAAACATTAAAAATATAAACTAATAAATGAAAGTAACTATAACACCGCTGTCCGAAGTCTCTGACTTCGGACGATTATGCATGTAGTCTGTGACTACAGTGCATTCAAGTTGAAAAATTAGCTGTATGCCTGTAGTTGCAAACTACAGGCATACAGTATTCGAAGTCAGAGACTTCGAACAGCGAAGGAAGGAATGAAGGAGACGTTGATTTGAAAATTATAAAAAGTACAGCACTATAAATGAAAGTAACTATAACTAAAAGCGAACAAGAATTTGATATAACGGCCGCATGGCGCATCATAGCCCAAATGCTGGAGAAAAACACATCTGTCATTGGCCTTTCAACCGGGCAAACCACCATAGGCATGCACCGCATTGTGTCTGAAATTTACGCCAGATATCCATTCGATGTATCAAACATCACCTTGTTTAACGTGGATGAGCTCACCAACCTTGAGCGCGAATACGCAGGCAGCTGTTATACCATGATCCTGAACCAGATTGCCGGTCCGCTGGGCATCCCTGACGAAAATTTCATTATGCCGCCTACCCTGTCAGATGATTTTGTGGCCGAAAGTATCCTGTTTGAAAAACGCCTTGCCGAACGTGGCGGGGCCGACCTGCAAATGCTGGGCATTGGTAGTAATGGACATATCGGCATCAATCAGCCCGGGACCCCTTTTGAAAGCGAAACATGGGTATCGCCTATGGACCCAGATTTTGAAGCCCGTGTACGCCGCGAAACACAGGTACCACCCGAAATTGAGCTTGGCGGATTAACCCGTGGTGTCAAAAACATTATGCACACCCGCAAGCTGATCCTGATAGCCAAAGGAAGCCACAAGGCCGAAATTGTTAAACAAGCTATCCTTGGCCCGGTAAGTACCGATATTCCGGCTTCCGTAGTGCAATTGCACCCTAACTGCGAGATCCTGTTAGATGCAGATGCAGGTGCTCTGGTAGCTGACTACGCTAAAGAACGCGGCTATAACTGGTAAATAAATCACTTCCATTTCTTAACCCGATATAGAAAAAGTAAAGCCGCCCGATAACCGGGCGGCTTTACTTTTATACAAAATTACACTTGCGTCTAATTTAAATGGCTATTAGCCACATCAAGGAGATACTCCTTCCTGTCATCAACATACTCCCAAAACATTACCCCGGCCATGCCATTCTTCTTTACATACCGGCATTTCTTTTTAATCGACCATTCATCATCAAATGATAGAAACTGGCGGGTAGTGGGGTTATACAAGTATGGCGCTTTTGCACTTTTATCACGATAATATTTAAACGCTTTGTTGGTGAGCAGGCTGTCCTTTATGAAAGTATAGCCACCTCCGCGCATCCGCTCCAGGTTACGCGAGCCAAGTCCTGTTTTGGTACTGTCCGACACCCTTGTTGAGCGGCTGTAAAAAGCCATACCCAAAACAAGCTTATTGCGTGGAACTCCGGCTTCTATAAAAACCTGCGTGCCGTTATCAGAATTATTTTCTGTTTTAAGATATTTTGACGCATACAAACCTGTATGATGATTTGCTATGTCGGCGCCGTAATCGTAAGTCATGAGGTTAATATAATCCAAGCAAGCTCCTACCTTATCCATTTCGGTATTTTGTACAAAATGCCTGAAAGCACCCACAGCTGCAGTAAGCAGCAGCTTTTTGCCGGTTTCTTTTTCAAGGTTGTTTAATTGACTCCTCAATTCTAAAAACAGGCTGGTATAGTTTTCTTTGTCTTCAGGGCGATGAACGTTGCCGGCACCTGTGGCATTAGGATATTCCCAGTCGATATCAATACCATCCATTTTAAACTTGCGTACAATATCAACAGCACTTGCAGCAAAAGCTTTGCGCGAAGTGTCAGTTAACGCCATATCCGAAAAATTCTTACTCCACAGCCATCCGCCTATCGAAATTAAAACCTTCAAATCCGGGTTCTTCTTTTTCAACCCTATCAGATACCTGAAGTTGCTTGTATCCGTTCGGGGATGGGTTAGAAACGCCTTGTTGCCAATCACATTTATAAACGCGTAATTGATATGTGTAAGCTTATTTGGATGAACCATTCCGGTATCTATCAAACCACGAAAACCGCTTACATAGCCAATTATAACGTGCTTTTTATGCTTGTTTTTTTGCGCATAAGCTGAACAGGCCAAAAGTATAAGGCAAAGAAGGGTCGTCAGCCTGGTTTTGTATTTGCCGGGCTGCAATAAGGATGAAATTTTTGTCATTAGAATTTAGGTATGTATAATGTTTAAATTTTTAGGCGTAGCCTTTTCTTTTCGAGTAATCCAACAAATAAGATAATGATCACGGCCGTCAGGAATGAGCGCAGCAGTCCCGGGAAGCCGTTATTAATAACACTGGGGTAATTAATATGAAGTAACTCCAGTATAAATACCTGGAAATACGGGATCAGGTAACAGGTGAGTGTGCTGGTGCCCGCAGGCTTGATCCAGTTAAAGGCATTTATTTTCCCTTTAACGTCAACCACATATATCAGTAGCAGGAATGCCAGCGTAGTAATGCCCGAGCAAATCAACACCCATGCCGGCGTTGAGCGGATCTTGGAAATCCCCTCGGTATAAGACCTTAAAGCAAAGCCTGCTACCAGGAACAAAACACCAATAATAGCCAACGCAGCCCAAATGCGTTGTGTTTTACCCTGCTCAACCAGCTTAGCGTAAATTCCTGAGATAACCACACCACCCATAGTTAAGGTCATGGTTGATGCATCGTGGATTACCCATAGCGGTTTTAAAAAGATAATTGCATTACCAAGCAAGCTTCCTGTAACATCGTTCCCAGCAATGGACACCATTGACTCATCGCGCATTACTTTTATCTTAAATACCGAGTGCGCTAAAATATTAATGACTGCAAGTACTATCCAGGCAACAATAAGGCTGTTCAATTTGCCTTTAACCGCGAAAAAGATCAATGCGCAAACTAAATATGCCCAGCCTATCAAACCGAGGATCCCCCACCAGGAAGGCTCCATGCCCCTTACTTCGCCGTCTTCTCCCCCTTTATAGATCACAGCCATAGCTACCAACAGAACAATACCCAGTATTTGCAGGGAATATTTTTTAGCTTTTACCATAGTCTCCGGGTAATCGAGCCAGATCAGGAAAAAAGCAGTGGTGATAACCAGCGCCCATGCAGCTTTTGGAATTAATGCCGCAGATGAATTATAATCTTCAAGATTTACATGGTAGAACCCCATGATGAGCAAGGCCGCGCTGCGTATCAAAATGTAAAATAAAACCTGTCTGGCGCTATCTCCCTTTTTGATCCGGTTATTGATGGCAAACGACAACGACAAACCTACGATGAACAAAAACGCAGGAAAAATGGTGTCGGCAAAACCCATCCTATCCTCAAAACCTTTGGCATGGTCAATCCATTCGGGAATATGCCTTACGCCGCTGGCATCGTTTACAAATATCATCAGCAGCATGGTGATGGCACGCAGTACATCAATTGATAACAGGCGCTTGGGTAATTGTTGCATGTTTTTTATTTAGGGGTGTTTTATCTAATTTTTACGGAAAATAATGAATTATGGCTCGTGATATATAAAATATTGTTCCCTGCGCCGCCGAACGCTAACCCGGTTGGCCGCTCGGGTACTTTTATCATATTGATCTGTTTACCCGCACTGTCATAAACATAGATCTGCCCGTCGGCTATATAAACGTTTCCTTTATCGTCGGTGGCTGATGCAAATTCGCCTCTTTCAGCAAAGTATTTTAAATCGGTAATAGATCCATCTTTGTTTACCGCTGTGCTCACGGTACGCTTATCATACTCATCGCTGGTATACAAAGGTTTTCCGGGATAGGCAGCAGCCAAAGCTGTCGACCGGGCCAGATCATATACTACCGGAATAATCGTAACGCCATCAGGCGCTACAAAGCATTCGGTTGGCTTATTTACTGTCACAGTATTGAAATCATGATAATCGCGCCAGCGGTGCGCCGGATATAACGCTTTATAAACCGGATTCACCTGCCCCATAGGGATGCTTTTTAGCTTTTGTATAGTTTCGTCTGGATTTTTTGGATCGATAGCGTAAGCCCAGCTTGCAAATCCCGAGTTACCCCATCCGCTAAAAGATGTGCCGGCGGCATCCTCAGGGTTATCAAATTTTTCAGACTTGCCGTTTACCAGATAACCAGGCTTCGGTACATATTTAAAAACAACCAGCAGATTATCATTTTTATCGCAGGCCAATGAGAGCGGCTCCCAGGGATAATCTGCCAGCAAACTAATTTGCTTATCAACCGCCGACCATCTATAGATCCGTTTCATCCGCTGCTCGCTGAAATAAATATTACCCTTGCTGTCGGCACATACCGCCGATGCAAATTCAAAACCGGTCGCCAGCTTATTGATTGTGCCCGGTTGTTGTTCAGCTACATCAGGCTTATCGTTTATATAAAGCCTTGCAAATTCCCATGGCCTTACTTCTGTAGCTGTATTTATATCATATAACGATGAAGTAGTTGTATATTTTATCTGGCTGTAATTATGCACGTTCAACAACTCGATGTTTTTACCGCCCCATTTCCTGATAGAATATGGTGCAGGTTTATTTACCCTGATCACCCTGAACATATATAGGTTGGCAAATACCATATTGCTTGAATTTTCAAGTTCCATCGGCTGGCATTCGGTACTTTCGCGGCTCTCCTCCTCTAACTGCATGGCGTATACCTTCCAGTTGGCAACATTATTAAACCGTACTTCGTTGCGTACATGGTGTTCTATCGACATGGCATAAATACGACCGGAAGTTTGAGTATTGGAGATATAAGTACCGGCAGTGGCGTATGTGTTGGCACTCCAGATATCTTTAAAAGTACCACCGCCACCATCCGTTACCCAGAGGCTCCAGTACTGCGTATCCCATGAAGCGTCCATACCATTCTGAGCACGGTTATAAGCGCCGCTGCCTGTTGTACTTTTGGGTGCTCCAACACGCTGCATCCCTCCGTGCCCGCCAACAAACTTTACATCATTCATATATGATTCGGCACCCGCCATCCATTTACAGGCTACAGCACGCGGGTTATCCGCACTGGTACACAGCCCTATCCCGCTTAAAATATTACTCCCTCCTTTTGACGATTCCAGTAAAGGAACCGGCCCACCAAAACCGCCGAAAGCGGGTGTATTATCAGCAATTAAAAACTGCGTGGCTATGGGATTTAAGCCAATCAATTTGGTATTGGGCTTCAGTTTAATGGTTTGGCTAACGCGATACCAACCCTGCGGTACATAAATGGTTTCGTATTTATCAATAGCGGCTTGTATAGCTTGTGTATCGTCGGTAACGCCATCTCCTTTTGCACCGAGTGTTTTGAGGTTGGCCCAGGTTTCAATACCCGGAAAATCCGGAATATCTTTCTTGGCAGGCTCGGGCATTGCGGTTAAAGGCTCCTGCTCATTAATGGTTTTATATTGCGGATCGGCGTCAAGGTCGTCCATCTGCAGGCCATAAGTGAAGTTTTTTACCTGGTAGATATTTCCTGCTCCCGGTGTTGTTTTACCACTGCGGCGATAGCTGGCCAATACGGGGACATTTCGGCAAACTATGTTACGCAGATTGATCTGGTTGAAAGCGTTATCCTCATTACTGATGATAATAGCAGGACCACTTACACCATCAAAACGGCAATCTTCCATAAATAGTTTTTCATGGTAGTTGGGATTGATACTGATCACGGTTGGTACATGCTTTACGTTCATGCGCACAATGGTAAGCCCTGCTTCCTGGGTACGAATAGCTGCTTCCCGCTGGCCTTCAAAATAGGTATCAACCATCATAAACTGCCAGCCCGGCGATGGTTTGGTGGTATAAATACCATACTGGCCGCCAAAAAAGCGAACATCTTCCATCTCATTGCCTACATCAAACATACCGGCCAATCCTTTGCCAATAGTTACATCTACATGCGCTATAAAACTATGCTGGGCAAAATGGGTGCGCATGGCTACCGCGCAGGGGTTACCTTCTTCTATTTTAAGATTAATGTTTGATATGGAGCTATAAAAAGTTGAAGCGCCGGCATCATGAACCTCATCGCCTGGTTTGGAAAGGTTGCTCACAAACCAAAACATATATTTGGCATGCCCTTTATCATTTTCATAAGCCGTTTGAAAACCGGGCGAGTTTTTTGCGAGGACTATTTGCGGGCGGCTTTTTCCGTAACCTATCAGCCTTACAGCCGTAGGTATAAATATAGTTTTGGAAATTAAGTATTTCCCTTCGGGGATAAAAAGTACACCGAAGTTATGCTCTGTTTTTACTTTAGTAATGGCTGCCTGCAGTTCGTCAGATACATCCGTTTTACCATCCGCCTTGATCTTGAAATTTTCGGGCGTGAAATAAACTGCGTCCGAATCCTGTAACCGGGATTGATAAACGGACTTGCCGCCGGTGTCATTTTTTACAAGAGTTTTACTGCCGAAACAAAAAGTTTGAATAAGAATAAATGCGGTGACTAACAGGGTTCCCTTTTTCACTTTTTTATAATATGGTTTATATGGTGCTGGTATCAAATCCAATGTACATCATATATCAGCGGTAACTTTTAACACATCACGTAAAATTGCTGATAGACGCGTACCGGATAGTCAGTGCACAAATCTATCTGATAGCACTATCTGATGCTATTATTACGGCACTACATCACCACTACCATAGGCAGGAATGCAGCTAAACGGGAAATTAACAACAAAAAAGATGCGGTGGGATAACTTTGACACTTGCCGGAAGAACCAGGAACGGGCTACTCAGAAATTAAAACAAGCTATAGAAACAGCATAAAACAAAAATGGGCAACCAAAGGCCGCCCATTCATTAACTGGTTTTAATGTCCAATTATTTTGCAGTTTTTCTTGCAGGGGTTAATGGAACGATAATAACAGCTAAGAAAAGGGCAACTTCTAATACGGTTAACATAACTTTAATTTTTTAAATGTTTTAATTACTGAACTAACAATGTTTTAAGGAATTACAACCGTTCCTACAGGCATGCTGTTGCAGGGATGCAAGAACAATTGTATCATTCCTGGCAGGGAATCGACTAAAAATATGCCAGTAAAAAATCGACCCTAAAAATCAAGGATTTAGCTTCAAAACATCTTTTTTTAAAATCACACTTTTTTTGAAATCAGCTTTAAAAACCAAAGTTTTTTAAATTTAAATCTGGATTTCACCCTTAGCATCAAAAAATTACACCCAAATCCGGCTATAAAAAATCAATTACCCGTTTTTGGCCGAATTATTTTGGCAAAAACAGTTAAACAGGCTGAAATTTATTTTTAGAGAAATTTATTTCGTACGCTATTTTCAAGGGGCGCTTTACAAAGCAAAAAATCCAACACCCGACATTTTTTTGTAAAAAAATCCACGCCTAATTTTTAGATAATATACGGCTTAGCAATTTGAAAAAAAATAACCGACATTTTGTCACCAGCATGACAAGAGTCAATTTTGGCAGAAAAAATCCACCTTAAAGACCTGACACACACTGACAAAGCATGACACAAACACTACTAAAATCATCTAATTATAGCCATTTACCCCCTATGCCAAACTTTTAAAGCTTTGGAAGGCATTTAAGGATGGCCTTTTTCCAGATACTCACGGCCTGCTCCATTTCCTTTTCATTTAAAGAGGCAAAACCTACCCGCACAAAACTATGTTTAAATGTTTTATCGTAATAATAATCATGGCCCGCGCCTATCGACAAGCCCAATTCTTTGGCTTTTTCCGAAACAGTGGCAGTATTCAGGTCATGAAGATATTTAATCCATATGGCAAAGCCTCCGTTTGGTATTTTAAATGACAGATAATCGCCCAGTTCTTCCTCCAACAAACGACAAAGAATATCCCGCCGTTCATGATACAGCTTATTTGCCTTTTTCAGGTGACGACCAATATCTCCGTTCTTTAACAGGCTCGCCATGGCTTCTTCAAGCAAATGCTCTCCCTGCCGATCAATTAACCTTCTCAACCGGTTTGCCTGAAGCAGAAAGTTAGCCGGAGCAACCATAAAGCCGATGCGGATACCGGGCGCAATGGTTTTACAAAATGAGCCTACATATATTACGTTACCATAATAGTCGGCACTGGCCAGCGGTAAAATAGGGCCACTGATGTAGTGAAAGTCAAAGTCGTAGTCATCTTCAATAATGGCAAACTGGTATTTGGCAGCCAGCTCGAGCAAATGCATCCGCCTTTCAGAACTCAGCGTTACTGTGGTAGGCTGGTGATGATGCGGCACAACATATAGCATGCGTACTTTTTTCAGCTTACAAATGGCTTCAACAGCATTGATATCAATTCCACAGTCATCAACCGGTACAAAAGCCAGCTGAGCACCGGCCTGTTCAAACACTTCATTAGCGCCGCTGTAGCCAGGATCTCCCACAATTACAATATCATTTTTGTTGATCAGTACCTGGGCACACAGGTAAAGTGCCATTTGGACACCCTTGGTAATTAAAATATCACAGGGGCTTACATGCAGACCGCGGGTCTCACCCAAAAAGCGGGCAAGCTCATTTCTTAAATTCTCCGAGCCCTGCTCAGGCCCGTACATCAGGTATTTATGTGTAAAGTGATAGCCTGCCATCCGCCTGTATTCGCGCACCATTAAATCAACAGGTGCAATGCGGGTATCGGGGAAACCCTCGGTAAATGTCAGGTTACCATCGGGCATTGGCACAAACATGCGCAATGGGTTGATCTTGTTGTCATCAACTTTAAATGAGGTTTTAACTGCCAGGCTATGTTTCAGGACTGTTTTTTCGATAGGCCGCGGTGCAACATCAGGCAGGTTTTTAGCAACGTAAATACCTTTACGCGCAATCACATCAACCCAGCTTTGCGCATAGAGCTCGTCATAAGCGGCTACCACTGTTTTACGATGAACGTTTAATGATGCCGATAATGCCCGGCTGGCGGGTAGCGCTGAACCAGGCTTTAAAGTGCCCTGCCTGATATACGCAATTATACCATTGCTAATCTGCAGGTATACAGGAACCTGGCTGCTTTTATCCACGCTTAATAAACTTTCGATGAGCATCATATTGGACTATCTTTAATCTATTTTCTGGACTACAAGTATAGTCCAAAAGCATGGTATTTTTGATCATCAAAAAATAAATACTATGCATATCAATCAAAAACTTTCATCTATATACCTGCGGTTAGCCATTGGAGCAAGTTACCTGTGGGAAGTGGCCGACCGGCTCGGTTTGTTTGGCCCAAACGGTCACCCTCACGTTGGCTGGGGCGACTGGAAACATTTTATCGCCTATGCCAAACAGGTAATGAGTTTTCTCCCCGATGGTATCGTAAATCCACTGGCAACCATTGCAACTATCGGTGAGGGTGGGTTCGGGCTGCTGCTGATCCTTGGCCTATTTACCCGCATGGCAGCTTTAGGCAGCGGCATACTGAGTTTATGTTTTGCTATCGCGATGGCAATTTCTTTCGGCATCGAATCGCCTTTAGGTTATTCCGTTTTTACGCTGAGCGCTGCAAGCTTCCTGCTGGCTGGCGCAACTCAATATTCCTGGAGTTTAGATAGCTGGTTTGCATCACGTATCGTGAACAAAATGCTGGCGACTTACCAGGCACAAACCAACTGAAAGATATAAATATCTTAAACCAATAAGCATCATGACAACTACAGCAACTGCCAAAGCATCACCACCTTTAGTTATCGTAGCCTTCGCTACCGTGTATGTGGTATGGGGCTCAACTTATTTCTTTATACAAATGGCTGTGCAGGGCTTTCCTCCTATGCTGATGGGTGCCCTGCGTTTTTTTACCGCCGGTATCTTGTTACTCGGCTGGTGTTACATTAAAGGCGACAAAGTATTTGTTAAACGGGATATCATTACTTCAGGCATTTGCGGGTTACTTACCTTGTTTGTAGCAACAGGCATAGTGATCTGGGTTGAACGTAATATTCCCAGCGCCATGGTTGCCATTATGGTTTCGGTAAATCCAATTTGGTTTATTATATTGGATAAAGCTAACTGGCGCGTAAACCTGAAAAACCAATCAACCATATTGGGCCTCATCATCGGCTTTGCGGGGATCCTGCTCCTTTTTGGTGAGGCGTTCCTGAAATCGGTTACCGGGAGTATGGACCATGCTAAATTTACCGGCTTATTGTTGCTGCTGGCAGGTCCCATGGCATGGTCGGCAGGTTCATTGTATTCAAAAAAACGCGGTGGTACTGCCCCGGCAAGGGTAAATACATCATGGCAAATGATCATTGCAGGTTTGGCCTTTGTACCTGCAGCGTTTATCCACCAAGAGTTTAAGGGGCTTGACGTTACTGCTATTCCGCTGCAATCGTGGATGGCTATTGTTTACCTGATCATATTCGGATCAATCGGCGCATTCAGAGCATATGTTTGGTTGTTACAGGTAAGGCCTGCAACACAAGTTAGTACCCATTCATACGTAAACCCGGTTATCGCCGTACTGCTTGATGTTTGCTTCGCACACGAAAGTATTTCGCTGGTTCAGGTTTTGGGGTTAATTGTAATTTTATTTAGCGTATTGCTTGTTAATCTTTCAAAATACGGAAAACTCAAATTCAAAGCACCAGTGACCAAAACAATCGGAAACATTAATAACTGCGAACAGCTGAGCGCAGTTTCTGATCTAAAGCAGATCAAAGCTTTGGCTAAAATAGCTTACCGGATATAAAGCCATTTTGCAAAACAATACTTTATGACAACTACCAATAAAATGAGTAAAACCATTATATGCAGCACATGCGGCACCCAGCTTTTAGCTAAACCTGATATACCTGCATTTTGCCCGATCTGTACAGATGATCGCCAGTATGTTCCGGAGAGCGGTCAGCAGTGGACTTTTCCTGCCGAACTTGAGTATAGCACCATTAAAATAACCCAATTAAATGAACACCTGTACGCACTTAAAATAGTACCTGATTTTGCAATAGCTCAAAGGGCCTTACTACTTATTTCGCCGGGTGGTAATGTTTTATGGGATTGCATCCCGTATTTGGATAAATCTACAATAGATTTTATCCGGGCTAAAGGAGGATTAAAAGCAATAGCCTTTTCGCATCCACATTATTACAGCAATATGGATGACTGGGCCAATGAGTTCGACTGCCCAATCTACATTCATCAAAATGACGCAGAATGGATGCCGTTTAAAACACCGCATATCCGGCTATGGAACGGCGATAGAATGAACCTATGGGACGGGATAAATATAGTACATATCGGCGGGCACTTTGCAGGCAGCTGCGTATTGCATGTGGCCGGGTTAACACCTCAGGGCACCATGCTTTGCGGCGATACTTTTAATATAGCCCGCAGCAAACGGCACATGGCTATCATGTACAGCTATCCAAACATTATATTAGTCACTAAAACAGCGTTTGCCAAAGCGTATCAAAAAGCATCCCAGCTTAATTTTGACACGGTATATGGTGCATTTGAAAATCAGGATATTGAGGGCAATGCAATGGAGATATTTGGGGCTTCGATGCAACGGTATAAGGATAGCTATGGAATTTGAATTATAAAGGAGGATGATGATGTTTAAGCTTAACTATGATCGTATCCACAGATATCTCTTTACTCCTGTAAATGATTTGGATCTTATTTTTACGAACCTTTTTGGCCAGCCCGCTAAAGCTTGTCAGTTCTTTCAATAATCGCTGGTTTGTAGTATCTGAATTTGTTATCACAACCCCGCCTATCCCGAAAAGGCCGTATTGATTGGAAACTTCAGGCAGTTGCGGGAGCTGCCATTCCCATATCGGAAACCAGTAAAGAGTAACCCATTTATTATTTTTATAGGTCATTATTGAGTATTCGTTTAAACTCGAAAAATCAGCTTTGTTTCTCACTAAAGAAATCTCATCCGTTCCGTTGCCGTCAAGATCGCCTTCATTTTTCAAGTAAAGCAATCCAAAATTATTCTCTTTGGCTACATCCAGTTTATGAATAGCGGGATTGCTGCAAGTGATAAATGAATACGTTTTTTGCTCATCCGCCATTTTCAAATCGTAATCATAATCTGCATTAACATAAAACTTATTGGTTTCTTTGTGGGTTTTGCCGCTAAAATAATGTTCTGTAAGAGTATCCTTTATACCATCGCCGTTAAAATCACCCGTAACAACAAAACGATAACCCCAAACCGGCACCGGCTTTTTCACTTCGCTGCTTTTGGGCTTAACACGCGCCTTCAATTTTGTATAGTTACCCGTTTTCTGCTTATCAGAATTAACATGATTACAAGAACAAACTAATAAAATCACCACAATTAAAAAAGGCAGGCTGCGGAACACATATATCGAATTAACACATTAAATTTAAGTGTTTTAAGGCTAATAAAAGCGAGCAGGCAGCATCATTAAATGCATTTTTATTTCCATTAAAAATTAAGGTAAAAAATCTGATATAAATTGCAATTACAAAACCCATTGTGTTATATTTACACAATAGCATCGGTATTTACTTTTTTTGAGTATTATTGATGTGCTATACTTCTTCTTCTTCCTTATCCCTCAAAAGTGCAGGGATACATTGCTTTAAACCAATTTAACCAAATACAATTATGAA
>NZ_DASVOB010000451.1:0-4945 GCF_036383575.1 Mucilaginibacter sp. | reverse complement strand
AAATCAAGCGCCATGCATATTTTGGCTATCGCGCTTGATCAGCTCACGGCCCGTATCCAAATGTTCGATCTGCTGAATAATCCCGTTGCTGATATGCTCACCTTTGAGCTTAAACTACTTAATAACCCTGAGGCGCTACCTAAACTGGTTGAAGAGATCAATAATTATATTGTACACAGCGGTATCCCTAAGGACAGGATCGCTGGTATTGGTATCGGTATGCCCGGATTTATCAATATCACCGAAGGTATCAATTACACCTATCTTGATGCCGGCGGCCAAAGCTTAACGGCCTATCTTACTTCAAAAACCGGTATTGCCACTTATATTGATAATGACTCGAGTCTTATTGCTCTTGCCGAACAAAAATTCGGCATAGCCAAATCACAGCAGGAAGTTATGGTAATAAACCTGGGCTGGGGTATTGGTTTGGGGATGATCGTAAATGGCAAACTATTTCGCGGTCACAACGGTTTTGCGGGCGAGCTGAGCCATATACCGTTATCAGAAGATGGCTCCCTTTGCGAATGCGGTAAACGCGGCTGCCTCGAAGCCGAAGCATCCTTATTAGTTGTAGCCCAAAAAGCTATCGCAGGTATAAAAAAAGGCCGTGTAACGAGTTTAAAATACAACGAAGATGATCACTCCAAATTAATGGGTGACGCCCTGATAGAGGCCGCCAACAACGGCGACCAGTTTGCTATTGAACTGTTATCAGATGCAGGCTACAAAATAGGGAAGGCCCTTGCCATCCTTATCCACATCATGAACCCGGCAATTATTGTATTGAGTGGTCGTGGGGCTAAAGTAGCCAAGATCCTGATGGCGCCGATACAGCAGGCCCTTCATAAATACTGTATCCCTCGTTTAGCAGGTGGCACCGAATTGTTGGTGTCTGAACTTGGTTTTGATGCTGAATTGATTGGCGCAGCTGTGCTGGTAATGGAAAATTTTGACAGGGTAGTAAAGACAAAAACTGCTAAAGCAGCTAAGAGCGCAGCGGCGTAAAGAAACTGTCTGAACTCGAATTAAACGAATTATTAGAATTTATTGAATTTGTCCGGTATTCTGGTAATTAACTAATTCTATAAATTCGGGTTCAGACAATATTAGACAAACACTCTTCCTGAATAATCCATCGCTTCCTGAAATTTATCCATATTAAGCCCTATAGGCTCGTTTTGTGTTTTGAGGTAAGCTATCAGGTTTTCGGTGGCGATATTGCCTGTGAGGTCGTCTTTAGCCATGGGGCAGCCGCCGTAGCCTTTTAATGCTGTGTCGAAACGTTTGCATCCGCTTTGGTAAGCAGCAGCTATTTTGGGTTGCCAGGTATCCGGGGTAGAATGCAGGTGGATGCCAAACTCGGTATCGGGAAATAAACGGCAAAGATTTGGATAGATACTGCTGATCTGATCTGCATCTGCAACGCCAATGGTATCGGCAAGGGCAATGTTCTTTATTCCTTCACTGATCAGTTTTTCTGCCCAGTGCTCAATGATGCCGGTGTTCCATTCGTCACCGTAAGGATTACCAAAGCCCATGGAAAGATAAACCAATAATTGCTTGCTGCTTTTACACAGTTCATTTATTCGCTGCACAGTTTCAAACGCCTGCTCAATGGTCGAATTTGTATTTCGAAGCTGAAAAGTTTCGGATATGGAAAATGGATAACCCAAATAGGTGATCTCTTCATGTTTTACCGCATCCTCGGCTCCGCGGTAGTTGGCAATAATAGCCAGAAGCTTTGACCGGGTATTGCTCAGATCAAGCTTTTTTAGCACTTCAGCAGTATCCTGTAGTTGGGGTATGGCCTTTGGCGATACAAAACTGCCAAAATCTATCGTATCAAACCCCACCTGTAAAAGCAGGTTGATATACGCTGCTTTAATATCGGTAGGAATAAAATCGTGAATGCCCTGCATGGCATCGCGGGGGCATTCGGTTATTTTGATTGCCATTATTTTGAATACTAAATATAGTTGATCCCAAGGCTAAATAAACGCCGTCATTGCGAGGAACGAAGCAATACCCAATTGGCAGAGAAGCCATGTATGTGCCTCTGTATAGTTCGGGATTGCTTCGTTCCTCGCAATGACGCTTTTTTACTTTGGATTTAAATGGTTTTGAATCTAAAGTAAAAAAATATCATTGTATTCTGATGTTTCTAACTTAGAACTTCCATCTCAATCAACCGTATTAGGTAAATGCTGGTCTTCGGTTAAACCTTCGCGTTCAAATTTGCGGATTATAAGCCTTGTGCCGCCATTATAAGTTACATAGCTCGATACCCAGTTAATGAATACGATAACCTTATTACGGCCTCCTAAAAGCGATATCAGGTGCACAAACATCCATACCAGCCACGCAAAAAATCCCTGGAACTTCACTTTGCCTAAATCGGCCACTGCTTTATTACGGCCAATGGTTGCCAATGAACCTTTATCGTTGTATTTAAACGGCGACGTTTGCTCGCCATTGATGATATGGATAATGTTTTTGGCTACATGCTGGCCCATCTGTATAGCCACCTGCGCTACACCAGGATGACCTTTAGGTGTTTCGTCGGTGATCATGGCGGCAACGTCGCCAATAGCGAAGATGTTGTTGCTTCCTGTAACCCGGCCAATACTATCTACCTTTATTTTATTTCCGCGCTCAATAACGTCTTTATCAAAACCTTCGGGTACAACGCCCATAACCCCGGCGCTCCAAATCACGTTTTTTGTACGGATGGTTTTACCGCCTTCAAATTTGATTTCTTCGCCGTTGTAGCTTTCAACCTTTACGCCTGTTAGCACTTCAACACCCATGTTGGTCAGGAAGGTACGCGCCGCGTTTGATGCCTGGTCGGAGAATGGCCCCAGTACTTTCGGCAAAAAGTCTACCAGGTAAACCTTCATATCCTCTTTTTTAAGCTCAGGATAATCCTTGGTTAAAACGTGGTTGCGGAGTTCGGCTAATGAGCCTGCAAGCTCAACGCCTGTCGGGCCGGCACCTACCAGTACAAAAGTAAGGTAGGGGTCACGCTCGGCCTTGCCAACTTTGAGCAGCGCTTCCTCAATGTTCTGTAAAATAGAATATCGGAGGTTAAGCGCCTCGGGGATCGACTTCATAGGCATAGCATAATGCTCAATATCCTTATTGCCGAAAAAGTTGGTAGTTGAGCCGGTAGCTATCACCAGGTAATCATAAGCTATATTACCTATGGTAGTTTCAAGCGTATTGGTCTCTGCATCTACTTTAGTTACTTCGGCTATCCTGAAGCGGAAATTTTTTTGACTGGCAAAATTTTTCCGCAGGGAGAACGCAATGGACTCAGATTCGAGGCTGCCCATGGCAACCTGGTATAAAAGGGGTTGAAAGGTATGGTAGTTGTGTTTATCAAGCATCAAAACGTCTACAGGTTTGTCCTTTAGTTGTTTTGCTACCTGCAGGCCGCCAAAGCCGCCGCCTACGATGACTACAAGGGGAAATTTTGAATTATTTGATGTGTCCATTTGTGCAGGTTATCTGTTTAAAAACTTTTTAAGGCAACGTTTGCGTTTTGGGAGTGTAGCGCAATCTCCGTGCCGTCGATTATTTTTTGTATGATTATACGGTGCAAGTATACCTCATTGTACGCGATATGCAACACCATCTGTCGGTGATATTATAGCTTTTTTAATGAGCATTATAGCATAGCATGTCAACAAAAAAGGCCCCAAATTACTTTGGAGCCTTTTAATAATTTTATTCTTTTATATTATTTGAGGTCTTTCTTTCCAAAGTCAACGATCACCGGTGTTGCCACACAGATCGACGAGTATGTACCGAAAAGAACACCAATTAATAACGCGAACGAGAAGCCTTTAATAACGTCACCACCAAAGATGAACAATACTAACAATACGAATACCACTGTTAATGCTGTGATAATGGTACGGCTCAATGTGCTGTTGATAGCCTTGTTAATAACCTCTTCGGGTTTTTCATTCTTGTTGGAGTGATCCAGGAACTCGCGGATCCTGTCAAATACTACCACGGTATCGTTAATTGAATAACCGATAACAGTTAATATCGCAGCGATGAACGCCTGGTCAATATCCAGAGAGAACGGAAGGAAACCATTGAATAATGAGAAGAACGATAATACCAATAAAGCATCGTGCGCTGTCGCGATCATCGCACCTAAGCTGAACTGCCATTTGCGGAAACGGATCAGGATATAAGCCGAGATCACAAATATGGCGAACAATACGGTATAGATAGCTGATGTTTTTAACTCATCGGCAATAGTTGCACTTACTTTTGAACCACCTAAAATGTTGCTGTCGGTAATTTTTGTTTCAGGTTTGCTGGCCAGTTTGCTAACAAGGGTAGCCCTTACTTTAACATCAGCAGCTGTTGAGTTATCGTTGAACAAGTAGTTGGTAGTGATGCTAAATTTATCGCTACCCATAGTTTTAACTTCGGTACTACGACCTAAAGTAGCATCAATTGCGTCGTGTATCTGCTCTGTATTAACGGCTTTGTTAGGGAAGCTAACAATGTAGTTACGGCCGCCTTCAAAGTCAACGCCGTAAGTAAAGCCGCGGGTAAAGATAGATACCAGACCGGCTGCAATGAACAAGCCTGAGAAAATGTAGAACTTACCACGATTTTTTACGAACGCGAAGTTCGCGTTTTTAAAGGTATGTGAACTCCATGGGTTTGAGAATTTGATGTCCATGTTTTTGTCAAGCATCCACTCAAATATTACCCTTGAGATCAGCAATGAACAGAACAATGAAGTAGCGATACCGATCATCAATGTAGTTGCAAAACCCTGGATTGGACCTGAACCGAACACAAACAGGATCAAACCGGTAAGGAAGGTACTGATCTGTGAATCGAGGATTGAAGGCAATGCATGTTTGAAACCGTCGGCTATAGCAATCCTTAACGATTTGCCAAGGCCAAGCTCTTC
>NZ_DASVOB010000450.1:0-9476 GCF_036383575.1 Mucilaginibacter sp. | reverse complement strand
ATTTTATTACCAAACCTGTAATCAACCAGGAACGATAAGTTAATGTGTTTGTAGCTGAAATCGTTATTAAAACCACCGTAAATTTTTGGAGCAGTTGATCCTTGTGCCCTGCGAACACCGTCAGATTCAGGTAAGCCGTTTGAATCAAATATGATTTGGCCTGAAGCATTACGTTTATACTCGGTAGCCATTACCTGAGGGCCTGGCAAGCCTACAACGAAAGCAAGGTTGGCGTTTAATGGCCTGTAGGTACCTAATGTTTGAGTAGTAGCTAAATCATCAGTTTTCAATACCTTATTTTTTACATAGGTAAAGTTAAATGAAGGTGACCAGCTGAAAGTTGGTGTTTGGAACACTGTACCTTTTAACTCAACTTCTACACCGTTGTTTTGGATTGATTGAGTACCGATGTAACGGGTGTGATAACCTGCGGCGTAATCTAATGTACCTTTTAAGATATCATCTTTGGTTTTACGATGGAAATATGCAAAATCCAAGCCTGCGCGGCCACCAAAGAATTTCAATTCGGTACCAACTTCAGTCTCAGTTAAAGTAAACGGTTTCAGGAAGTAGTTAGGTAGATCGGTTGAGAAACCACCGGTTACAGTACCATTTACGGGGTTGTTGATGTTATAATACTGCTGAGTAATATATTTATCATTTGGCTCACCGCTGGTTTTAGCGTAAGATACACGCAGTTTACCAAAATCAAGCCATGGTATATGAGTAAATTCAGAGAAAATGAAGCTGCCCGCAACTGATGGTGTGAAGATTTGACCGTTACCTTTTACTACTACAGGATACAGTGTTGAATAAGTATCGTAACGGCCGGTAGTACTTAATACTAAATAGTTTTTAAGTGAGAAGTCGGCTGTGTAATAAGCTGAATGAACTTCTGATTGATTAAAGGTATAGCTTGCTGCATTTTTGGTTTGCAGGTTTGAGTAACTATAGAAGTATGGCAAAATAAAAGGACCGCCACTTAAGCTGGTGTAATTATAGCTGTTTTTGCGGATGTTACCACCACCTGTAAAATCAAACGATAACAAGTCTTTTACGATATCATGTTTTACACCAACCAATGCATCATAGTTTAACTCATATTGTTGTGCCGTTGATTGTTCATCCAAACCACCTGCGGCATTGCTTGAATAAGCTGTACCTGTTGGAGTTACTTTAAAACGGCTGTCGTTAATGTTGTCATAACCAATACGGGCTTGAGCATAGATCCATTTAGTGAAATCATAACGAGCTGTTAATGATGAAATTAAACGTTTTCTGCCTGTGTTGTTAATGAAGTTGTTAGCTGCAAAGTAAGGATTGGTAACGTAGATATCGTTATTCCATTGTTGCTCAGCGCCAGAGGATGTGCTGCCAGGCTTCAGCGCTATCTGATCTTCATTCGCTGCCAGGAACAAAATGTTGTTCGGATTACCCGGACCGTCGCTTAAGCTTGGTCTGTTTTTTGAATTTTCAACCAGATAATTGGCAACAACAGCAATATTCAACTTGTCAGTAACATTTTGGTTAGCGTTTAAGTTGAAGGTTTTTCTGTCTAAGTTACTATTTGGTACAATTGAGTTGGCATGCGCGTCTGATACTGATAATCTGAAAGCGCCTGTTTCATTACCACCATCAAATGATACGGTATTGGTAAAGGTGGTACCTGTACGGTAAAAGTCAAGGTAGTTGCTTTTGTTCGAGTAAGGGTACATTTTACCATCAAACTGGATAGTTTGTTTTCCGTCCAATTTCTCACCCCAGCCTAAGTTACCACTTGATACAGCCGAGGCAACGCTTACCGGCCTTACGCCATGTTCACCCTGACCGTAAACGGTTTGGAAATCTTCATAGTTAACAGGTTGATCGGCCTGGAAGTTGCTGTTAAATTCAACGCCAAAACCAGAATTTTTCTTGCCGCTTTTGGTTGTGATCAAGATAACACCGTTAGCAGCACGTGCACCGTATAGCGCTGATGCAGACTGACCTTTCAATACAGTCATGGTTTCAACATCATCGGGGTTGATGTTAGAGATACCGTCACCATAATCCGCGCCGCCCCACTCGCCAGATGTACCACGTGATGAGTTATCCATTGGTACACCGTTAATTACAAATAGCGGAGAGCCCGAAGTGCTGCTGGTTATACCACGTAACAGGATACGTGCAGAAGAGCCTGGACCACCATTTACGCCATTGATACTTACACCGGCAATACGACCCTCTAATGAATAAGCAATGTTTGACTCTTTAGCTTTATCGAGGAGGTCGCCTTTAACTGTTGTTACTGCGTAACCTAACTTTTTCTGTTCTTTTTTGATACCTAAGGCCGTTACTACAACCTCGTTCAGGTTTGTATTAGAGTTTAAAGTAATAGTTATTGTTGATTTACCTCCCACCGCAACTTCTTTGGTGCCATAACCAATGTAGCTTACAATTAATACGGTGTTGGGCTGTACATCAAGTGTAAAGTTACCGTTGGCATCAGTTTGGGTACCTGTGGTGGTGCCTTTTATCCTGATGCTTACGCCTACAAGCGCTTCGCCTTTTTCGTCAACTACCTTACCGGTAAGCTTTGCGAAGTTTAAGTTAAAATTAAAGTTTGAATTGGCTTTTGCTTTTGGCGCTTCAGCAGCCGAAGCCTGCATGTTCAAGAGCACCATACCTGCAAGGGCAAATTTACACAGGTTGAGGGATTTTGATATCCATGGCCTGTGTACACCCACCGGGTGTTTGAAAAATTTCATATTTTATTGAATTTAAAGGGAGTTAATAGCGAAGCGCCCTGGAAGCACTGCGCAGTTATAAACATTCAAAAATCTTTTTCGGGGCAGTAATTCCCTCCGGGTAATTATTGCCTGTAGCGGGGAGAGTAAGCTTTTTTTACATAGGCATCAGTTTTCCTGGGTTTATTAATAATGTCATATAGTTTGGTTAACGGATCACCGTGCTGAAGGAAAAGCATCCTTTGAAGGGGCGCACTATGATGATTTAAAGTGAGGACAATTAAATTTTAGCGATTGCCTACAAACCCGTAAAAAATATTTTACAATTATTATTTACCAGTATTTTAAACTGTTATAAGGAGAAAAAAGGGAGATAAAAGGGCTTTTAGTACTGTCCGCTGCCGGATATGATCATAGATGCAAGCTGATCATCGCGGTCATAAATATCCTTGCGGAAGTTGAGCAGGTTATTCCTGTCAGTAAAGGCGGTAAAATATGCTATAAATACAGGCATCTTTTGTTTGAGGGTAACCTGTTGTTCTTTGCCGAGGTGCATGGCTTTATTAATGCGGGTGGCTGTCCAGGTACTATCGTATTTTAAAAGAAAGGAAGCCAGTTTAGCTGGTTCGCCTACACGTATACAACCATGGCTAAATGCACGTGACGATTCGCCGAATAACGAGCGTGAAGGCGTATCATGTAAATAAATACTGTAGCTGTTAGGGAACAGGAATTTAACCAGGCCTAATGAGTTGGCCGGCCCAGGTTTTTGCTGAATTACCGGCAAGCCGTTTTCCTTTCCGGTTATCACCATATTATGCTCTTTAAGATAATTGCGGTTGCTACGCATGGCCGGCAATACTTCATTGCGTACAATACTTTCAGGCAGGTTCCAGTAAGGACTGAACACTACGTACTGCATTTCACCGTAAAATATAACCGTTTGATGTACTTTTTGACCAACCACTACATTACAGCTCCATAATAAGCTATCGGCGTGGTAAACGTGCAGCTTAAACTCGGGGATATTAACGGCAAGATAATCAGTATTTAAACTTACCGGCAACCAACGGCAGCGCTCCATATTCACGATGATCTGTTTGATCCTTGACTTGAGCGGAACATTCATCTCAGCAATGGTACCGGGGCCTGGTCGGCCATCGGCTGTAAGACCATGCCTGAGCTGGAATTGGCTTATGGCTGCTTTTAGCTCATCATCAAATTGGTTATTTAATGTATCGCCCTTAAAATCTTCCAGTTTGTATAACCGGGTTTTTATTTGGGTAATTATGACTGATGAATCACCTGGCTTCAACTTTGTTTTGAGTTTGATAGGTTCCCAGTTTTCACGGGCATCGAGCTGGCGGTATTTGGCGAGGAAGTTTTTCAGCAGGTCATACTGGCGGTACACCGGCTCACTTGCAGCAGGTAGCTGTTTCGATGGCTTTTTTAACAGTGTATCCAGGTAATCGTCATAAGCTATCTTTTTGCGTGGCAGAAACCAGTTTACCGCGCGGCTAACCGAATCGCTCATACCCCGGAAAGCCAGCTTTGAAAACGCGAAATACTGGGCAGTAAGCATCAATTCGGTGCCGATATCAGGTTTTTTTACTTTTGTTTTTGAATGGCTATCAAATATCAGCGAGTCTAAATCTTTTTGGTAGGGGATACCTTTATAGATGCCTTCATTTTGCAGGTTCATTAACCTGTCGTTCAGGTTACCGGCTTGCTCAATTAAGGTACCTTTTTCATACCATGCATAAGCAAATTTACGCTTGCGATAAAAATTGCGCAGATCCTGCTCGTAGGGAATTAAAGCTGGATGGTTTTGAAGAAATGTGGTGATACGGGTACTGTCAAACACAAGTTCAGTTTGATCGCTGAAATTACCCGGAATGGTTTTGGTCCACTCTTTAACTATTTTCTTTTTGAGGGAATCTGCTTTGGAAAGGTTATGTTTTTTAATAGAGTTGTTACAACCGGACAGGGCTAAAACGCTTAAAATAAATAAGATAATATATCGCGGTTTCAGCCTGTTTTGCATAGTTAATTTATTGGTTATACGGAACGCGTGAAACAAAGTTATTGTTTTACCGGCGCTTGATTCGTGATATAAATCATTTAATTTGATCGCCCAACGGCCAGAAGATCTTGCCATAAAAGGAGTTGAAATATTTTTTCAAATAAATTCTACTAAGTTTATAGATGTTATAGTATATTTGTCATGTAGCATTCAAAAATATATGGCAAGCAACAGTTTAATCATCGGCAACAAGTATACACCAACTCAAAGTAGTAGGAGCGTATATATGCCCATGTGTTGCTGTTGTTGAGATTTTCCCTCCGTATCAGCTGTTACACTCTAAATTTACTGACCTTACTTTAATATACATTTATGCACACATCCCGTAATATACAAATAAGCAATGATGCCCCGCCGGGCTTGCTGATGCGTTACAGGGTAATTTATGGATTATGCCGTTGTTGTTGATCGACTAAAATTTCGACATACAATTACCTAAAAACATTATCCATAACATCATAAATTAATTAAAAATGCAAACCACAAATAATAATAAATATCCTTTCTTTGACCTGCTTGAAGTTGTTGCCGACCCTGATCTGAACTTTCGTAAGTTGAAATCATTGCACCCTGTAAAGGCCGGCAATATCGTTCCTGAGTTTAAATTGAGTAACGATTACAGCCGCTGGCAGCAATTTTATAATGGTGCGGAAACGCATGGCCATATCTCGCAGAGGAATTTATTAAGTAAACCGCTGGTTATTTCTTTTTATTCGCGCCATTGGGGACAGCAAGGTTTGGCACAGCTTAAACAACTGAATAACCTTCAGCATGAAGTTAAGGCAAGCGGTGGCAACCTGCTTATCATTAGCGATGAGCGTACCGAAGACCTTGAAAAATGGGCATGGGAACAAAGCCTCACCCTTAACTTTTACCATGATACCGACAAAGAAATAGCACAACAGTTCAGGGTATATTCTGACGATTACCCGGTATGGGACAGATTTTCGGGCATTGACGAGAATGCGCCGTTATTGGCTACATATATTATTGAACCGTCAAAGCAGGTTATCTACAGCCATATCGACTGGGATTTCCTGGGTACTTTTGCAGGCGAAGAGATCATCAGCGCGGTTTATGAATCGGCACTGATCAGCAACAGCCGCAAATCAGCCTAAGGTAACTTCACTCTGTTATTTCAATAATGTATTGAAAATTAAGTATCTGAAGTAAAAGAGATCTTATACGTGTGGATAGTGCATAATACGCTAAGCCTAACGTGTAAGATTTTTACTTTACGGCTGAAACGAAATCGACATCTATACTTAATTCAAATGCCCGCCCCGCAGTTTCGCCTTGTAATAGCTTGGCGTAATGCCCTCTATCTTTTTAAATGCCCTGCTAAAGTAATTGAGATTGTTGAACCCGGCTTTAAAACAAGCTTCCGAGATGCTATTGTGCGGGTTATTCATCAATTGTTTGGCTAACTGTAAACGCTCCTTAATGATATAATCTACCGGCGAAATGCCCAGCTCATGCCTGAACGCCCGGAAAAAACTGGCTTTGCTCATGAACGCCATTTGGCTCAGGGCATCAATATTTAATTTATCACTTAAATGCACCCTGATGTATTCCAGCACATAGGCAAAACGGCTGCCGCTTGATAGCTCATGCAGGTTGTCGCTAATCTCATTGAGGTTTTGCATCTGCATAATACGGATCAGCAATTCTTTTAAAGTGAGATTGGCCAGCACATCTTTGGTAAGGGCATCGCCTGTACTAATGCGGATAAGTTTGTTGATCAGCTGAGCTAATTCATAATTATTGAAAAAGTGGAACTGGTTATAATTCAGCTGCCATACCCGTTTATCTTCCCTCGGGTAATTCTCATTTAAAAAATCAAGCGTATTGGCAATTTCTTCATGATTGATAGCAAGAGCTGTACATTGCGAAGGCTGGTTGATTGTTGCCTCCGGGAAATCAATTTTCATAGTAATATTAGGCGGAACAATGACGGTTTCACCGGGGAGGTAATCGAAACCGGGCTTATCAAACAGGTGCATTACCTTTTTTCCGCGAAGCATGCTGGTAATTACCAGGTCGCTAAAAGTTAAAGGCACCAGTTCGGAGCGCTGAAAGGTTTCAAAAACGTTAAGCTCACAACGGTTCATGGTGTAAGCCTTGCGGTTTTCAATCAGTGTATTCAGTTCTTTTCCGTGTGAAAGGCTTAGTGGAGATAACAGGGTTTTGTTATTCATAGCCGTTTATAATTTATGCCAAATTAGGCATACTTATTTTGATTAACAAACAGGTAAAAAAATGCGACCATTGTGCTACCATTTGAGAGCATAATGCAAATACCTTACAGCGAGGTAACTCTACATTAGTGTTACCAAAAAACATGAAAAATTATGAGCGCTGTTTCTAAACCATCCTTTAAGGATAAGTACGACAATTTTATCGGCGGTAAGTTTGTTCCGCCTGTTAAGGGCGAATATTTTGATAACATTTCGCCTATTGACGGTAAGGTGTTCACTAAAGCTGCACGATCAGGAAAGGAAGATGTTGAACTGGCTTTGGATGCCGCTCATGCCGCATTCCCAACATGGGGCAAAACATCAGCCGCACACCGGGCATCCTTATTAAATAAAATAGCCGATGTTATTGAGGCCAACCTGGAGTTTTTGGCTGTTGTTGAATGTATTGATAACGGCAAAGCCATCCGCGAATGCCGCGCTGCCGATTTACCATTGGTTATTGATCACTTCCGCTATTTTGCTGGTGTGATCCGTGCCGAAGAGGGGGGGATTTCCGAACATGATGAATATACCGTAAGTATTTGTTTAAATGAGCCGCTTGGTGTAGTTGGGCAGATCATTCCCTGGAATTTTCCTTTGTTGATGGCTACCTGGAAAATTGCCCCTGCGCTGGCAGCAGGTAATTGCTGTGTTGTAAAACCGGCCGAGCAAACGCCTACGTCAATCATGGTGCTGATGGAATTGATCCAGGATATTTTGCCGCCGGGGGTTTTAAATATCATCACCGGTTTTGGTCCGGAAGCAGGTAAGCCACTGGCTTCTTCGCCAAGGGTAGCCAAGGTTTCTTTTACAGGTGAAACCACAACCGGTCGCCTTATTATGCAGTATGCCTCTGAAAACCTCATCCCTGTTACCATGGAGCTTGGCGGCAAATCGCCAAATATCTTTTTTGAATCGGTTGGCGACGCAGATGATGAGTTTTTTGATAAGGCTGTTGAAGGCGCGGTATTATTTGCCCTTAACCAGGGTGAAGTTTGTACCTGCCCGTCGAGGATCCTGGTTCATGAAAACATCTATGATAAATTTATGTCGCGGGTAATTGAGCGTACCAATGCCATCATTATGGGTAACCCGCTTGATGGGACTACGATGATGGGTGCGCAGGCTTCTAACGATCAGTATGAAAAAATTCAATCATACCTGAAAATTGGGAAGGAAGAAGGAGCCGAAGTGCTTTGTGGTGGTGAGATTAAAAAGCTGGATGGTGAATTGGAAGGCGGCTATTATATTCAGCCAACATTATTTAAAGGCAATAACAAAATGCGCATTTTCCAGGAAGAGATTTTTGGTCCGGTTGCCTGCGTAACTACTTTTAAAACCACCGAAGAGGCCATCGCGATAGCTAATGACACACTTTATGGCTTAGGTGCCGGTGTATGGACACGCGATGCGCATGAACTTTACCAGGTACCACGCGCTATACTGGCCGGCAGGGTTTGGGTAAATAATTATCATGCTTACCCGGCGCACGCACCTTTCGGGGGCTATAAGAAATCAGGTTTTGGCCGCGAAAATCATAAAATGATGCTTGGCCATTACCGTCAAACTAAAAACATGCTGATCTCATATAATAAGAACAAGCTGGGATTTTTTTAATCCCGGCTTTTACCAATTCGATCCCTCGTTATGTCATTGTGAGCGAAGCGTGGCAACCTCGTAGCTATACAGGGCTAAGAGGCATAGCTACGAGATTGCCACGTCGCGGCCTTACTCACAAGGCCCGGAATGCTCCTCGCAATGACATATTTTTAATTGTTTGTAAATAACTCTTAATATCAATCAATACAACATGATCCAAAGAGTAACGATAACCTCCGCAGCTTCGGAGCTGATAGCCGAGCTCAAATCCCGCTTTGGCGAATTGATGTTCCATCAAAGCGGCGGTTGTTGTGATGGTTCATCACCCATGTGCTTTGAAAAAGGGGAGTTTAAATTGGGCGGCAGCGATGTAAAAATAGGAGAGGTGGATGGCTGCGAGTTTTGGATGAGCAAAGATCAGTTTGAATACTGGCAGCATACCCAGCTACAGCTTGATATTACTAAAGGCCGTGGTTCAAGTTTTTCGATTGAGATTCCGACCGGGTTTCGGTTTATGATCCACTCCAGGTTGTTTACTGAGGATGAGTTGAAAGATCTGGAACCGGTGAGTTTTATAGAGGATTGATGATCGTACATATCCAACAAAACTGTCATTGCGAGGTACGAAGCAATCGCGAACTTTACAGATAAACTTGCATAGCGGCTCTGCATCTTGGGGATTGCTTCGTACCTTATAATGACGTGCATGTAAAGTATTCATAATCAAGCTGCATTTTGGAGTGTAAGGCCGAGTTTTTGCGCTTCTTTTTGCAGACGAGCGATCTTTCTTGCCTTTTGGATTTCAGGATCCTGCTGAACTTTACTACTGTC
>NZ_DASVOB010000449.1:0-24376 GCF_036383575.1 Mucilaginibacter sp. | reverse complement strand
TAGCCGAAAAAACCATATCCGAAGCCAAGGCTCTCTTACAAAATTCTAAGCTATCTGTTAAAGAGATCGCTTTTCGTCTGGGCTTTACTGAAGCAACTCATTTTAGCAACTACTTTAAAAAGCATACGGATACTTCGCCGGTATTGTTCAGGAAGGGGCATACGAGGATAGTGTAGCCAATGTCAACGCCATAAAGGAGGAGCAGCGAGCGTCATTGCGAGGAACGAAGTAATCCCGATTAGCAGAGTGGCTAAGCAAGGCTCTCTGTACAGTTTGGGCTTGCTTCGTTCCTCGCAATGACGGGAGTAGAAAGAGTGCTTTACTTAATCTTCCTTGCCGTTACACCTTCATGTTCCATCAGCGTCGCTCACAGAGGCCCCAGATGTCTACGCCATGCATTCGGTGAATTGCAGGCCGCTCTGCGAGTCTAAATTAACCCATAAACATACCTTCGCCCATTTACAAAATACCCAATCTTAAATATTCGTAAGTAATGCTTTGATATGTGTATCATTCAGGGCCCTTGCTCTTGCCACCTTTGTATTGTCAATCAACGACAACAAAACATAAACAATATAACAAAGGAAATCATGAACACATTAGCATCAAAAGTAGTATTAGTAACCGGCGCTTCAAGGGGCATCGGTGCAGCAGTAGCCCACAAATTAGCAGCCGAAGGCGCTAAAGTAATTATCAACTATGCAGGCGGTAAAGAAGCTGCCGACCAAACTGTAAACGTAATTAAACAACAAGGCGGTGATGCCATTGCCTTACAGGCCGATGTAAGCAAAGGGGAAGAAGTTGCAGCCATGTTTGACGCAGCGATAGCTCATTACGGCAAGATAGATGTACTGGTGAACAATGCCGGCATCATGATCACCAAGCTTTTGAAAGATACCACCGACGAGGATTTTACCCGCCAGTTTGATATCAACGTTCGGGGTACATTCAATACCATGCGTGAGGCCGCTACTAAATTAGCCGACGGTGGCAGTATCATCAACTTTTCGTCAACCACGACCCGCGTTATGATGCCAACCTACAGCACTTATGTAGCAACCAAAGGCGCGGTTGAACAATTAACCCGCGTATTTGCCAAAGAAGTTGGCGCAAGGGGCATCAATGTAAACACAGTATCTCCTGGTCCTACCAATACAGAGCTGTTCACCAAAGGCAAACCGCAGGAGATTATAGATCGCCTGGCATCACTATCAGCTTTTAACCGCATCGGCGAACCTGAAGATATTGCCAAAACAGTAGCCTTCCTGGCCGGAGACGATGCCAAATGGATCAGCGCACAAAATATCGGTTTAAATGGTGCAATGGCTTAATTGAAGAATCAAGAAATCAAGAGATCAGGAGTCAAGACGCCAGGAATCAAGAAGTCAAGAAAAATAAATTAGAAATCAAGTATCGGTGAAATCAATCCTCATCGGTGAAATCAAAAAAAACAAAATCATGAACTCATTAAATAATAAAGTAGCAGTAATAACCGGCTCAGCCCGTGGTTTAGGTAAAGCAATTGCAGAACGTTATGCAGCATTAGGTGCCGATATCGTGATCAACTATTCACGTGATAAAGCATCGGCCGATGAAGTGGTAAGCAACATCAAGGCGATGGGCGCAAAGGTAATTGCTGTACAGGCGGATGTAAGCAAAGTTGCCGATATTGAGAGGCTGTTTGCTGAAGCCAAAGCAGCATTTGGTAAAATAGATATTGTAGTTGCCAATGCAGGCATCGAATTAGTTGAAACACCTGTGACTGATTTTACTGAAGAACAGTTCGACCGCGTATTCGGTATCAACACTAAAGGTACCTACTTCACCATGCAGCAGGCAGCTAAAAATGTGGAAGACAATGGCCGGATCATTTACATTGCTTCAAGCACCACTTCATTCCCTGTACCCGGAATGGCTGTGTACGGCGGCAGTAAAACCACCCCAAGATACCTGGTTGATATCCTTTCAAAAGAGATTGGTCACCGTGGTGTAACAGTTAACTCTATCATACCGTTTGCTGTTGATCATTCAGGTATCTTTGCCGAAGCTGATAGCTACCCCGCATTAAGGAAACAATTGCTTGACAGTTGTCCGATGGGCCGCCTGGCCGAAGTTGAAGATGTGGCCAATGTGGCCGAGTTTTTCGCCAGCGATCTTTCATCATTTGTAAACGGTCAGCACTTGTTGGTGAACGGCGGCGCGACAAATTAATTATCAGTTTAGTAACATGGGGCATCAGGTTGTAGTCATAGCTATAATCTGATACCTGTATTTAACAGGATTTAAAAACAGTATTATTTGATTTTACATCTACCATGCCATGAAAACGCTTAATCACTATATCATATGCGGCACATTAATTACTTCATCTGTAAATGCCCAGGCTGCAAAAACACCTGCCTCAACTATACAAAATATCAATACCATGAATACCGAAAAGCTAACTAACCCGGTAGTAAAACAAGCCATTGATGCTCTGCAAAGTGGGAATAAACAAGCCTGGTTTGGGTTGTTTGCCGACGATGCCCAGCTTTTTGACGATGGCAATAAAATGAACTTTAAAAGCTTTTTTGAAAAAGCCTTAGGCCATGAACGTTTTACCAGCATTGACAAAGTCGAACAAAACGGTCTGCATGTTTATGGAAAATTTCACAGTGACCAATGGGGCGATTTTAAAACTTATTTTAAGTTTACGGTTGATGCCGATGGTAAGATCAGCAAGCTGGAAATAGGACAGGCGAGTTATTGAAACTTAAAATCGACATACGCTCTTCACCACGTCATTGCGGTTACTTCGCAATGACGTTTTTTATTACAATTTTACCTGATATTTGTATCATGCAACAGCAACTCATTGCCCGCTTACAGCAGTTAAAGCCTGTCCCGGTTGAGGATCAGGAACTCATTGTAAAAGCCTTTGAGCCGATGAGGGTTAAAGAAGGAGATACGCTATTGCCAATGAAGAGTGTAGCGCGACAACTGTTTTTTATTACCAATGGCGTGCTGCGCATCATGGCGCAAAATGATAAAGGGAGCGAAGTAACCTACTTCTTTTTAAAAGAGAACCAGTTTTGCACCATCCTGTATAGTTTCAATAACAATACCATTGCCGAAGAAAGTATCCAGGCTGCCTGCGATACGGAGCTGTTGGTTATCAGTAAAAATAACCTGCTGGCTTTATATGAAAAGTTGCCTTACCTCAAAGGCATGATCGATCAGATTTCGCAGCATACGCTTATGGAGAAAATAAAAACCCGGAATGCCTATCTTGGTTACGACTCATCAGAGCGGTACAAACTATTTTTAGAGCGGCAGCCGGAGGTTGCTATGAGGGTTCCATTGGCGGATATCGCATCTTACCTGGGAGTAACCCCGCAATCATTGAGCCGGATCCGCAAAAACATTCGCTGAGGTTAAGCGTAAACAAAGCACGTTTTTTACCATTTGTTAAATGCCTGTGGCAATTTACTGCCGAACTTTGTTGCGCAACAAAAAAGAATAGCATCGGCTTGGGGAGTTGATATCAATAAAATCTATATAAATCAAAAACAAAATAGCTACTATGAATACAGTAAAAACAGGATGGATAGGATTGGGGAAAATGGGGATCCCTATGTCGCAGCAATTGATCAAAGCCGGGTATCCGCTCAGCGTTTACAACCGCAGTAAGGATAAAGAAGAAGTATTTAAAGCCCAGGGTATCGGTACGGCGGCATCACCTGCTTTATTGTTAAAAGATACTGATGTTGTTTTTATCATGGTGTCTGATGATAGAGCTATCAATGATATTTTTTATGGTGATGAAGGTTTGCTGGCTGCAAAAGTAAGCGGTAAGATCATTATTAATATGAGTACCGTTTCGCCGGCAATCAGTAAGGAGGTGGCAGTGGCTTGTAAGGAACAGGGTAATTATTACCTGGATGCCCCGGTATCCGGTAGCGTAAAACAAGCGGAAGATGCCGCGCTGGTTATTATGGTCGGCGGCGAGGCCGTAGCATTTGAACAGGCTAAAGCCATCCTCGAAAAAATGGGCAAACTGGTTATGCTGGTTGGTGATACAGGTGCGGGCAATGTGGCCAAACTGGCCATTAATACCCTGCTTGGTATTGTTGCCCAAGGCCTCGCCGAAACGGTGACGCTGGCACAACAAAATGGCATCAATGCGGAAGCACTAACTACGCTGATCGGTAACAGCGCATTAGGCAGCCCATTCATTAAAATAAAGGGAGATGCCATTGTTAACAGTAATTATAACGCGGCATTCGCCTTAAAACATATTGCCAAAGACCTGCGCCTGGCTAAAGACCTTGGCCTCGTTACCCCGCTGGGTAAAACGGCTTATCAAACTTATCAGGATGCTGAAGCTACCTTTGGTGAGGAGGATATTATTGCGGTAATTAAGCAGATTGGGAAGGAGTGAAAGATTAAAACCTCTAAAATATCTTTTCATTTCGATGAAGCTGGGGGAGGAATGTGTGATAGCGCTGAAGGAAAATTTTATACGAGATGCTCCGAGGCGCTACCTTATAGCTGGAAGATTTTATCGTAAATGGTTTTCACGAAAGGCCGGGACAATATAAATATGATCAAAAAGGAGGTAAGGACAATACTGAAATTTGTCATTATGCTTTCGTTCCAAACCGGAAAGTATCGGACAAAAATTTCCAAAAAGAAAGCATGTAAAATGTATATCTGTAAAGAGCGTGATCCTGCATTTGTAATCAATGTCCTACGGGACGGCGTAATCAAGATGAATACTATTGATATAAGAATTGCTGTTATAAAGAGTATTGCCCGGGCAATTAAAGCACCTTTAGTAAAGAATCCGGTATATTTATAAGGCGTATTCCAAAAAAGCATAGTCAGATTTTCCGGCCTGAATTCGTATGTGAGAATTATGCTTATAAAAAGCATAATTAAACCTGGAATTATAAGAAGTTTATGATTACGTAGCACGTTAATGTTGCTTCTTGAACACTTGTAGCCAAGAATAAAGAAAGGAAACAAAGTAACTGTACGTGATAACGACAGAAGCTGCCCGAGAATTAGAAATATGCCGAAAATCAATGATAAGAAAAAAAAGAAGATCAAGCTGAACTTCATGTTTTTGATTATAGGTATAACAACCCTCCAGCTAAAAAGACTAAGTAGATACCAAAGGTGAAAAGGAGGAGACAAAATATCCAATGAGAGGGTACCTGATCTTGCCCACCCAAGAGCCCGCCATAGTAATGTAAATACTAAGTAAGGAATAAGCAATAGCTTTACGTTATAGCTGAATTTTTTATTTGATTTTGAGAAATATCCGGATATAAAGACGAATAAAGGAACGTGAAAGGTGTAAATGCATACAAAAACCGCTTTTAAATATATTGCTTGATTTATATATTGTTCTACAATGTGCCCTATTACAACTAAGGCGACAAGTATAAATTTTAGATTATCAAATAAATAATCTCTCTGTTCAGAGCCGTCTAAACTCCTGGATAATAAATGTTTTTGAACTGTTTTCAACTTAAATTATTGATAAAAACTAAACGGACTGCACGTGTTTTAATTCCCCCATTCCCACAGGGCGCTCTGCAACAGGTTTCCGAGGCTTGGTTAAACCTACTCCAAATTTATCTTTTGATGCTGGTATGGGATCTCAACATGATGAAACCCATGTGCTTTAAGTTTCCCGGCAAAATGCTGCTGCACATCATACTCACCGTGAACAAGGAAAATAGTTTTTACCAACGCAGGATCCTGACAGGCCAGGAAATGGAGCAGGTCGTCATAATCGCCGTGGGCACTCATTGATTTGATGGAACGTACCTCGGCCTTAACCTCATACATTTCACCAAAAATATGTACCTCATGATCGCCTCTTATCAGTCGGCCGCCTAATGAATTGGGCTCCGCGTAGCCAACCATTAAAATGGTATTCTTTTGGCTGTTGATATTGTTTTTGATGTGGTGTTTCACTCTCCCGGCTTCGGCCATGCCCGATGAGGAAATGATTACGCATGGTCGCGGGTCATCATTCAGGGCCTTTGATTCTTCCACGCTTTCAATAAAACGCAGGCCTTTAAAGCCAAATGGGTTAGCATCCGTTTTTAAAACTTCCTGTACGTTTTTATTATAAACCTCCGGGTGGTTCATCAGCACCTGGGTTGCTTTTTCCGATAGCGGGCTATCTACATAATAAGGAATATCCGGCAGCGTGCCTTTTAATTCAAGGCTGTTTAAGGCATACAGCAATTCCTGGGTTCGGCCAACGCTGAATGCCGGGATGATCACCTTGCCCTTTTTTACCTCACAGGTTTGCTTAATGATCTCCAGTAATGATTCTTCAATTGGCCCAAGCTCTTTATGCAATGAATCGCCGTAAGTTGATTCGAGCAGGATATAATCGGCCTGTTCAAAAGTTTGCGGACTTTTCAGCAGTAGATCGCCGTAGCGGCCAACATCACCGCTAAAAGTAATATGCGTGTCCTTCCCGTTTTCGGTTGTAGTGATATGTACCGCCGCGCTTCCCAAAATATGCCCCGCATCGGTAAAGTTAAATTTCACTTCGGGGGTAATTGCAAACTCTTCGCCATATTCAACAATTTTAAACAGGCGCAGGGCCTCCATTACATCATCTTCGGTATATAAAGGAGTAAGCAGGGGCAGACCTTTACGTGCGCGGTGCTTATTATCATATTCAGTATCCTGTGTTTGGATCTTTGCCGAATCGAGCAGGAGGATGCGGGTTAGGTCCATTGTGGCCGAAGTGCAATAAATGTTTCCGTCGAAACCTTCTGCAACCAACCGCGGGATCAAACCACAATGGTCAATGTGTGCGTGCGAAAGGATCATGTGAGTAACACCTTTGGGGTTAAAGCCGAAGTGTTCGTTCATTTCTTCGGTTTGTTCGCCGAGGCCCTGGAACATGCCGCAGTCTAATAATATGCTGGTACCGTTGTTTAAACGGAGTAAATGCTTGCTGCCGGTTACGTTACGGGCAGCACCATGGAAGGTTATATTCATTTATAATTGAGTGTGAACAACACAACGAATATGATGATTTAAAGTTTAAGAAATTAATAACTAAAAATTTAGTTGCAAATTAAAAATACATCTCTTACCTTAGTTAAACCAATTGAATATATTAATACACGAGGTATTAATTTAAAAGTACGCACATGGAAATTAAAGAGTTAACCCGAGCCGAAGAGCAGATCATGCAAGTGCTTTGGCAGTTAAAAAAAGGGTATGTTAAAGACGTTATCGAGCAGTTACCCGAGCCTAAGCCCGCTTACAATACCGTATCGACAATTATCCGGATCCTGGAAACAAAAGGCTTTGTTGGGCATGAAGCGTTTGGCAAAAGCCATGAATATCACCCGGTAATCAGCAAGGAGCAATACCAGAATTTTGCTGCCGATAAATTACTGAGCGGTTATTTTGACAACTCTGTTAACCGCATGCTTTCATTTTTTGTAAAGAAGGAAAAGATCGACCTGAAGGAGGCCGATGAGATCATGAAACTGATTGAAAAACTAAAAGAAAAATAGTTATGAACTGGTGGCAATATTTATTACTGGTAAACATATACCTGTTGCTGTTTTACGGGTTTTATGTGCTTTTGCTTCGTAAAGAAACCTTTTTTCAGCTTAACAGGCTTTACCTGGTAAGTGCCGCTTTACTATCATTCATGATACCCGTTATCCAGGCCGATTGGGTCCAAAACTTGTTCATTACCCAGCAGGTAAAGTATACCCTGTACAGCAGCCCGGTATTGGTTTATCACTTTAAACCTGTAGAAGAATCGCCCATTAGTATAGGGGAGGTATTGTTCATTATGTATATTGCAGGTACTGTTTTTTTATCGGGCAGGTTGATTTGGCAGCTATTTAAGCTGAAAAAAGTAATCAGTCAGCCCCATTCACCGGTATCTTATTCCTTTTTCAAAACCGTGAAGTTAAATGCCGATGGTGAGGCTAATGAAGCAATAGCTACGCACGAGGATGTACACGCCAAACAATGGCACTCGGCCGATGTGCTGCTGGTTGAACTGGTGATGATCATTAACTGGTTTAACCCGATAGTATATTTCTATCGCAGGGCTATAAAACACATCCATGAATTTATTGCCGACAGGCACGCAGTTGAAGCAGGAACCGATAAGGCCGATTATGCCATGCTGCTTTTAAGCCAGACATTTAATACGCCAACACATGGCTTGGTTAATTCATTTTTTAACAAAAGCCTGTTGAAAGAACGTATCATCATGTTGCAAAAAAATAAATCGCACCGCACGGCGCTCATTAAATACGGACTGTCGGCTCCATTGTTTATTTTGATGATGGTGCTGTCATCAGCTACAATTAATAACAGTGATACGATTACGGTTATCAACACTAAAGCAGATAAAGTTTTCTCGACCCCGGCCAGTAAAGTAACAGAGATTACTATTGATGAGCCTCCTAAACCTGAGAGGCCGGTTGCCGCAGCTGATACCTCACCTGTATATACAGCGGTTGCCCGTTTGCCCGAGTTTCCGGGCGGGCTTGAGGCTTTTGGTAAATTTTTATCTACTAATATAAAATACCCTGCAGCGGCCCGTGAACAGAGGATTCAGGGTAGGGTGATCATAACCTTTATTGTTGAAAAGGACGGCTCGCTTTCAAGTGAAAGGATTGTAAGAGGTATCACAGATGATCTGAACAACGAAGCGTTAAGGGTGATAAAACTATCGCCTAACTGGAAGCCTGGTATGCAGGGAAATCGTCCGGTAAGGACACAATATTCAGTGCCTATCAGTTTTACACTTGCTCCGAGCGATGATACTACAAAGACAACTGCACCGGCAAGATTCTCAATAGCATCGGCCCAGCCAGGTTCAGACCCTGTATTCACATCTGTTGAGCAGGTGCCGGAGTTTAACGGAGGTTTGGAAGCCTTTGGTAAGTTTTTGATGACTAACCTTAGGTATCCGAAGGCTGCCCGTGATAATAATGTTCAGGGAAGGGTGATTATCACCTTTGTTGTTGAAAAAGACGGGGCGCTATCAAACATGAAAGTTGTAAGAGGGATAGGCTCTGGTTGCGACGAAGAAGCTGTGAGAGTGCTGAGCATATCACCAGCCTGGAAGCCGGGCATTCAGAACGGAAAGCCGGTAAAAGTACAGTATTCTGTGCCGATAAACTTCACACTGGCCGACGATAGATCTGCAAAACCCGGGGAAAATAAAACGGGTGCTGTGACAAATCCATCTAACGCCAATCAGGTAATTTATACCGGCAGGGTGATTACTGACACCACAAAATCCCATATAATCCTTGGTGACGGGTATAACAGTAAATCGGCACCCTTAATTATTATCGATGGGGTAGTCCTGGCGCAGGGATCATCGTTTGATAAAATTAATCCGAATGATATTGAACAAATAAACGTGATAAAAGACAAAACGGCTATCGCTATTTATGGGGATAAAGCTGTAAATGGTGTTGTATTGGTTACTACAAAGACAGCAGCGAAGAAAAAGGCCGCTGCAGCCAGCGCGGTTAAAACTACTAATTAGCCGTTTTAATTTAATCTTTTGCCATCAATGTGTGTTGATCTTTGAACAAGATTACGCTTTTGTGTTTTTTGCCGTTGTTGGTAAATTTATATAGCTTTGCGCCTCAAACCTTATTACATGAAAAAAAGAACCACTTTTTTGTTGGCTTTGATAGCCATTGCTGTTTATTCTTCCTGTCACAAAGAGCTAAGCAATCCCGCTCCCCAGCCTGTAAAGCTTCAAAATATAACCATCACGGATACTTTAACCGCTTACATTGGTAACGTATTGCAAATGGATTTGAAAGTGGATCCTGTTTCATTTGATACATCAAAGTTTTCATGGCAATCTTCTGATACATCGATCGTATCTGTTTCTAAAACAGGAAAGATCACGGTTAAGAATGAAGGCACTTCAAAAGTATCAGTTACTGATTCTGCCAAAACAAAAACAGCCACTTGTTTAGTAACGGTTAAGGACAGTTTAAGTATTGGCTTGCTGGCGTACTACCCTTTTAATAATAACCTTAACGATTTTTCGCCTTATAAAAATAACGGGAAAGCCAATGATATATCCTCAACAACTGATAGGTTCGGAAACGCAAACAGTGCTTTCTATTTTAATGGATCGAGCAGCTATATTGTTGTAAAAGATAATCAGGCATTACGTTTAAGCAATACAAATATTACCTTAAGTACATGGGTTAAGTTAGATGAATATAATTACTCGTACGGTGTTAACCTGTTAACGAAGCATTATTCAGGCGTTGAAAACGGATGGGCCTGGGGTGTCACAGGATATGGATTTTCAACCTTAGGCATTGTAACTTACGGTACAGGCGGTGGCAGTGCTGCCGCCCGCGGAACTCAGGTAATTAGTTTAAATCAATGGCATTTAGTTACCAATGTTTACGATTTGTCCAAACATCAGCTGAGCATCTATGTTGACGGTACGCTTGATACCATAACAAACAATATGCCGTCACCTAACATGAACACAGATGCCGACCTTTATATTGGCCGCGATAACCCTGGGGTTTCAGGGGAAGGTTACTTTGTACGCGGTACTATGGATGAAGTAAGGATTTATCACAGAGCGTTAAGCGCTTATGAGATCCATAAACTGTTTGTATCAAAAAAATATTAAAAAGCTATACCGGTAGCTTAAAATGAAAGGACCAGTGGCTGACACATTGGTCCTTTCATTTTTAAGAGCATAAGCAATCTGTATATTATATGCACCGTCGTGCTGTTTTCAGTTATAAGATTTAGTGTTTTTTCACTGTTTAATAACAGCTTTTATTGTTTCTGAAAAGGTGTTGGGGCAACGCAGGTAAGTATTTTTAACAATCAGCAAAAAACATGTATTTTTGGCGGATATGACTCGTAACAGCCGGCTAAACCCAACCCTTTTTTCAACACGATATGTACATTTAACAAAGCTGCGGAATGCAACTTTAAAAGTAATACAGGATTTAACTGCTGTTGATAAAAACCTTGTCCTTATAGATTTTGGCTGTGGAGATATGCCTTACAAGTCGGTTATCGAACCAATGGTAGGTAAATATATAGGAGTTGACCTGGATATTAACCCGCTGGCCGATTATCATATTGATTATGATAGCAAAACAACTTTGCCGGATAACTTTTGCGATATCATTCTCTCAAACCAGGTGCTTGAGCATGTTGATTCGCCGCATAGCTATCTTTCTGAAGCTTTGCGTGTTTTAAAACCAGGCGGAAGCATTATATGTACAACACATGGCTATTGGTACTATCATCCAACCCCTTATGATTACTGGAGATGGACAAGTGCAGGTTTGCGTAAAACCATTGAAGCCGAAGGTTTCAAAATTACTTCGTTCCATGGTATCATGGGGCTTGCAGCAAGTGGGATCCAGCTTTTTCAGGATGCCATATTGTTAAAGCTACCTAAGTTTCTGGCCCCGCCATTTGCGTTGGTAATGCAAAGTTTTATCCGTTTGTTTGATAAGATACACTCACAGCCTCAGCGCGATCGTGATGCCTCTCTTTACGTGGTTGTCGCACAAAAAAATGTGGATACCGTGTAATGGAAAAATTTAACCTTTGTATCATAAAGCCCAATAAAGACGCTTTTTCCGAAACCTTTATTCAGGCGCATATTGACAGGTTAAAGGGGAATAAAAAAGTACTATATGGTGGCGACTTTCCGCTGTATGACAATCACGGGAGATTTCTTATCCGTTCAAAACTGTCATTATTAGTTTATCTTTTACAAAAAAGGCTTTTTAAAAAAAAGGAGATAGGAGTTCGTACAAGGGCTCTTGTTGCTTATTTTAGAAACAATAATATTGATGTTGTACTTGCCGAATATGGTATGGTAGGTGCAATGATTGCTTCAGCATGTAAAATGGCAGGTGTTCCGTTGGTTATCCATTTTCATGGCGCCGATGCGCACCATAAACCAACCATTTCCAAATATCTGCCACTTTATCATAAAGCCTTCGATTATGCGTCGGCAATTGTTGCGGTGTCAAACGATATGGTCGAATCCTTAAAAAAGATGGGAGCTCCGGCATCAAAAATACATCTTAATCCATATGGTGTTGACGGAGCTAAATTCCCGTTGATAGATATATCAGATTCAAACCCTTATTTCTTATCGGTTGGCCGCTTTGTTGAAAAAAAATCGCCGCTGTCGGTTATCCGAGCTTTTAAGGAGGTGCTTAAGCATTTTCCGGAGGCGCGTTTATGGATGGTAGGTGATGGACCTCTTTTTGATGATGCCAGGCAGCTGATATCAGAACTCAACCTTATCGATAGTGTAACGTTAACCGGTGTAATGACAGCTGCCGGGATCCGTCAACTTATGGAAAAAGTACGTTGCTTTGTGCAGCACTCTGTTACGGCGTCAGATGGGGATATGGAGGGCACTCCAAATACCATTCTTGAAGCCGCATCGTCGGGGTTGGCTATAGTGAGTACGGCACATGCCGGTATAAAGGAGGCTGTTTTGGACGGTATAACCGGCTTCCTGGTGCCAGAGCATGACGTAGCTGATATGGCAGCTAAAATGATCAGTATAGCGGGCGATGTAGAACTGGCTGCGAAAATGGGATTAGCTGCTCATGAGCATATCGCCCGAAATTACGATATAAATAAGCGCATAGCATCGCTTGATGAAATTATAAATAACAGTATTTAATGAACCTATTACAAAAACAGGGATTTTTTAACAGCCTCATATTATATGCTGGCGTTGCCCTGGGCTTTCTTAACCTGATCATTCTCTTTCAGCGGATTATTACCATCGAGGAGATCGGTTTTTTTACTTTAATGGGAACCATCTCGGTACTTTATGCCCAGGTTGCCGGATTAGGTATCGCCAATATCATTCTTAAATATTTCCCGTACTATCGCAGCGACGACAAAAAACACGGCGGCTTTGCGTCTTTTGTTACTATTTGGAGCCTGGTCGGGTTCGTGATCATTACTGTGCTTTTTGTAGTTTTTAAAGATTCAATTATTAGTTATTACAAGGGTAAAAATGGTGCGCAGCTGCTTACGAGGTACTTTTATTACCTTATTCCTTTGTCGCTTTTTACGCTGGTGTTTTCCGTGTTGGAAAACATGGCGCTTACGGTATTCAAAAATGTGTTATCCTCTTTTTTGCGCGAGGTAGGGGTACGTTTGTTCACAACTGCCGGCGTTTTATTAATAGCGCTTAAGCTGGTTGATTATCATGGTTTTTTGATGATATATATAACGGCTAACCTGGTTGCTGTGTTGGTGTTGTTTGCCTATATCGGTAAAGGCCGTCACTTTAAGTTTTCGGCAATTAGTCCGCAATTGATGAGCGAACGCAAAACATTTTTAAATTATGGCATTTTTACCGTACTAAGCGGCAGCTCATTTGTAATGATCCAGAACCTTGATACGCTGATGCTGAGCGTACTTACCAAAGAGTCATTCGCTTACGTGGGTATTTATGGTACGTTTTTCGCCATTGCTGTAGTTATAAGCTTACCGGCCAAAGCATTGAGCCGCACGTCGTTGCAGATCATAGCCCAGTCATGGGCTACCAATGACCTGGCCAAAATTGGTAAAATTTATTACAAAACGTCGGTAGTTCAGATGCTTATTGGCTGCCTGCTTTTTATAGGCTTGGTTATTAACAAGCAGTTTATCATCATGTTATTATACAAGCATGACTATACAAGCTATTTTAATGTGTTTATTGTGGTAGGGGTGGCGTTTTTGGTTGATATGACAGGTGGATTGAATGGTTATATCATGAACCTATCCAAATACTACAGGCTTACTACTGTTTTTATTGTTTCGGCTGTAGGGCTTTGTGTATTATCAAATTGGATCCTGATACCGCGAATAGGCATAATGGGCGCTGCGTTAGCATACCTGATCACCATGTTTGCGTTAAACTTTGCTTATTGGCTATTTGTTAAGGTTAAGTTTAACCTGCAGCCGTTTGCAAAAGCGCATCTTTACATATTGTTGATCTTTACGGTTTGCCTGCTCATCGGCCTTTACCTGCCGCCTTTAAAGAATGTGTTTGCAGATATGGTTTACCGTTCGGGGATCATCGGAGTGATTTATGTATTTCTGGCATATACTTTAAAAATTTCAGAAGATATTAATAATATATTCGATCGCATCCTGAAAAAAGTATGATCCGGTTGTGTTGAGTGCCAAAGTATCCTAACCTTTCACAATATTGTATGCCCAAAACTCTTAACAAAGCTTTATCCCTATTTCCGGTTGTGTTGTTTGACCAACAGCGTTTACCTGCTTCAGAAGTTAATACTTCGGTATTGCCTGCACCAGGACCGGGCAGATTGCCTTTGAACTATCCTTAGGTTAGGCATGTGTCCGGATATGCCCATGCTTTTAACCAATGTGGATTTGTAACAACTTCAGTTGCTGTAAAGTATGGGTTGAAAGTTTTTTGATAATGTGAACATTATAATTAATCCTATCGTAAAAGAGTTGAGGATACCGTTGAGATACAACGTTATTAATAAACCTGAATTAACAATAAAGTAATTAATTAACACAACCGATCAAGTTAAATCGATTCTGATTGACCCTGGAATTGCTTTGTTGGCGATTAAAATATTCTGAAAGTTTAATAATATGAAAGATAATTATTATCATTATCCGTTAATTTAAGCTATGCACCCTGAGCCTGCACGTTTGTATAAAACCCTTTTATGGGCAATGTTTTGCCTGTTCTTTTTTCCGTTCGCCGCTTTTAGCAGAACGTTTGAATCCCCCTTACCCGTTAATATAGAGGCGCGATCCGCTGAAATGCGATTTGCAGGATCCCGTTTGACGGCTGCACCTCTGCAGGCAATTACCATTTGCTCTGCCGCTGCGGCTGTACTTAATGGTGATATAAAAACCCCAACACCGGGCAGTTATCTCTGGCAAATAAACAGTAACGGTAACTGGGTAAACGCGCCATCAACCAATACGCAAAAAGATTATATAACATCATCGCTAACAAATAACTCGGCAACAAGCATAGTGTACAGTTTGCGCAGGCAAACCACTACCGGTGGTGTTATTGCTTATGATTCATTTTACGATGTTACGGTAAGACCCATTAGGGCAGTGGCAAATAATACGATCACTACACCGGCAGTTGTTCAATTCTGTAGTACAGGAAACCCTACGTCTATTACAGGCAGTACAGCTACCGGCGGAGATGGTACTTTTTCATATCAATGGCAATCATCATTGGATAATGTAACCTTTACTGATATTACCGGGGCAACATCGAAGAATTATGATCCGCCTGTTTTAAATAAGGATACTTACTACCGCCGCGTGGCATCATCGGGCGCATGTACAACTCCATTGGTTAGTAATGTGATCAGTTTTAAGGTTTCAGTACCTCCAACCGCACCATCGCCCACTGCATCAAGTGTAGTTATTTGTCAGGGCACTTCAGTCAGCTTGTCGGTTGGTGCACCGCCGGCCGGGCTCTCCATTAACTGGTATGATTCGCCTGCTAAAACTACGGTGCTTGCTACGGGAACATCCTTCACCACTCCTGTTTTAAATACAAGTAAAAGTTATTATGCTGAGGCATCAAACGGCACTTGCGGAAGCCAGCTAACAACCATAAATGTAACAGTTACGCCATTGCCTGCTGTGCCGCAATTTGCACAAAGCACAATTAGCGTTTGTTCCGGTTCTACAACAACAGTTACCATACAAAATGCACAAAGCGGCGTTGTTTATAACTGGTACAGTAGTGCAACGGATGCTAATATTTTACATACCGGAACCAGTTATGTAATCAGTAATGTAACATCGGCAGCAACTTATTATGTACAGGCCGTAAACGCTACAGGATGCAGCGCTTCGGCACGGGGTACAGTGAGCTTATCTGTGGTTACCCTGCCGGTGGTTACTGTAAGCACTTCAGGCACTTCTATCTGTCCGGGTACAAGTGCTACATTGTCAGCTTCATCATCAGATGCCGCGGCGGTGATATCATGGTATGACGCACCAACCGGCGGTAACCTGCTTGCAAAAGGCAATACCTATGTTACCGGTAACTTAAGTGCTGCAACGAATTATTATGTGGAGGCTACCAATAGCACCGGATGTAATAGCAACGGAAGGACTGCAGTTCAGGTACAAATGACCAAGCCGCTTGACGCACCTGTGGTTACTGTTGGTGAGGTAACTTCATCAAGCATAACTTTTGAGTGGAGTGCTGTGAATGGTGCTACCAGCTACCAGGTAAGTACCGATAACGGTTTAACATATGCTGAGCCAAGTTCGGGCAGCAGCGGTTTAACGCATAAAGTGACAGGCCTTGACATTAACCAGTCGGTAACCATTAAGGTTAAGGCTTTGGGTGCTACGTCATGTACGCTCAGCGAAGCTTCGGCCGCGGTTACGGCTTCCACCATCGACAATAATAACGTGATATATGTGGCCAATAACTTTACTCCTAACGGCGACGGCAACAACGATATTATTTATGTACATGGCAAAAATATAACCACGCTTTCCTTTTATGTATATGACCAATGGGGGCAATTGCTTTTTACATCAACCGATGTTAACAAAGGATGGGATGGCTATTTTAAAGGCTCATTAATGCCCGTGGGCGTATATGTATACTATTTAAAAGCAACAATGAATAACGGGGCGCAATTGAGTAAAAAAGGAACAATTACGCTATTACGATGAAGAAACTACTACTTATAATTACCATAGCGCTGCAGTTTGCAGCTATAGGAACAGTGAAGGCGCAGGTTGACCCGCATTTTTCACAATATTACGCTTATCCTCTTTGGTTAAACCCTGCACTTACCGGCGTTTTTGACGGCGATACGCGCATATCTGCCAATTTCAGGGACCAGTGGGCGAACATCAGTAATGGCTATCGCACAGCCGGGGTATCGGCTGATTTTAAACCAACGGATAAGGTGGGCATCGGCTTGAATATCCTTGATCAAAAGGCGGGTACTGCCGGCTATAATTACTTTACGGCTTATGGCTCGTTTGGATATGGTATCACCTTGTCTGATGATGGTAACCAGCGATTGCATTTCGGTTTACAGGCGGGCGTTATCAGCCGCAGCTTTGATCCGGGCAAGCTCCAGTCTGATAATCAATACGACCCTAATACAGGCTTCGATCCAACACTGCCCAATTTTGAAAACTTCGGCTATTCGTCAAAAACAGTATTTGATGCAGGAGCCGGTATCTATTATTACAATGCCGACCCAATGAATAAAGCCAATTTGTTTGGCGGCCTTAGTATCAACCACATTAATGATGTAACAGATCCTTTTGCAGCAGGTGGTATAAACAGCAAGCTGCCTATGCGGTTTACCGCCCATGGTGGGCTTCGCCTTAAAGCGTCTGATTTTTTTGACTTGATCCCTAACGTTGTTTATATAAAACAGGGCCAGGGAGAGATCAAAGCTTTCGGTCTTTACTCTGAGCTTAAGTTTGCTGACGATAACGGTCTTGTACTTGGCGGCATGGTACGGTTACAGGATGCTGCAATTGCCAATGTTGGTTATCATATACGCCAGATGGTTATAGGCGCCAGTTATGATTTTAATACTTCAGGCCTTCGCGCGGTTACATCTGGTCGCGGCGGTTTTGAATTATCAATAAGCTATATATTTAGTCGCTATACCGATTCTCCGGCTCCAATTTGTCCAAGGATATAATATGAAGAAACTATTACCTTATTTTTTATTATCGTTTTTTCCGGCGGTTTCATTTGGGCAGGCAAAAAATTACAGGGCTTTGGCCGATACTGCTTTTAACAGGCATGAATATTATACTGCCGCCTATTATTATAAACACATTGCCGACGGTACGACAGTTGAATCAAAAAGCAGTGTGGCTGTTTCTCCGGTTAGAAAAAACAGTTCAAAAAAGGAAGCTACCAATCAATATATAACTTATCGCCTTGCCGAATCATACAGGTTATATAAGGATTATACTGATGCTACCATCTGGTATGCTAAAATGAGTAACGACGGATCATTAGAGCAATACCCTTTAACCTCGCTTTGGTATGGCATCTGCTTACAGGCAAATGGCAAGTATGATGATGCTTTGGTACAGTTAAAGCAGTTTGCAGGCAGTAATCCTGACGCTAAATATGCAGTATTTGTCAATAAGGAAATAGCTTCCTGCGAGTATGCATTGAAACAACTGGAGCACCCGCGCGCTGTTGATGTATCACCCCTGGTGTTTTTAAATAAAGATCAGGGCGATTATGCCCTTACAGTAAACCTGGGCAGGTATTGGTTTACCTCGTCACGTATGGTTGATAAGGATAAGTTTTTTACTAACAGGATCTACAGTTCGGCTATACTTGATTCAACAAAAGTGCTTGCTACCAATTTCAACGTGTTTGATAAAGAAGGACAAATTGAATACGCCACGCCTTCTCTTGATGCTACCGGTACTAAAATGTACCTAACCCGCTGGTATAAAAAAGATGGGAAAACGGTGTCGGCCATTTACTTTAGTCAACTGGTAAGCAGTGTATGGCAACAGCCGGTAAGGTTAAACAATACTGTTAATGCCGAAGGTTATAATTCCAAACATCCTTTTATTAGCGCCGATGGAAAGCGGTTGTTTTTCTCATCAGACAGGCCGGGCGGCGAAGGTGGTGATGACATTTGGGAAAGTACCCTTGACGATGCCGGGCAGCCGAAAACGGTAAGCAACCTGGGCGATGTAGTAAATACCCCATATGACGAACAGTCGCCGTTTTATGACGTAGCCAATAAGGCCTTATTTTTTAGCTCGACTGGCTTTACCGGCATGGGCGGTTTGGATGTTTACCGCAGCGATGGCGATTTTGGCCACTGGTCGGTCCCGGTTAACCTGGGCTACCCGGTCAACTCATCAAAAGACGATCTGTATTACAGCCTTGATCCAACCAATGCAAATAAATTTTACCTGAGTTCGGCCCGTGGTTCCGATTGCTGTTTAAGCCTGTTCACCGGGCAATATAAATTCTTATACATCAGCGGTCGTATAATTGATTGCCACACTAACAGCGGTATGGCTGGTGCAAGGGTGATCCTTAAAGATCCGAATGTAAAAATGGGTTTGGTTGCTAAGGTTACGGATGAGAAAGGCGACTATGTTTTCCAGGTAAAAGAAAAGCTGCCAAGCTATAAGCTGGAGATTTCGCAAAAAGGATATTTTACTAAAGTTATTCCTGCGCCAATAGTAAAGCCAGGTATTGATACGCTCATTAACCCCGAAATTTGTTTGCAGAATTATAAGGTTAATGTTCAGATAGTTATTGAGAATATTTATTTCGATTTTGGTAACGCGCACCTCAGGTCCGAATCGTACGATACGCTGGACAAGCTGGTAGCCATCATGAACGATAACCCTAAAATAAAGATCGAGCTTGGCTCACATACCGATGGGGTAGGCACCGATGCAGGGAACCTGAAATTATCGCAGGCTCGTGCCGAGACTTGTGTTGATTACTTGCTGTTAAAGGGGATCAAATCATCGCGGATAACCGCCAAAGGTTACGGAAAGCGAATGCCGATTGCTCCTAACAAATTACCAAACGGTAAGGATAATCCCGCGGGCAGGCAGCTTAACCGCCGCACCACATTCACAGTAAAATCGGCCGACTAAAAACAAATTGTTTTATTTGTTTGCAATGGCAAGGTTATGCTATAATTTTGTCTTCACAATTAAATGAGGCTGTATCACAAATCAAATTGATCACCCTTGGTGTTGTGTTATCTATGAATTGAAATTTAGCCGGTAATATTTATACAAAAAGGAGGTTTACATGTTTTTAACAAAAAGAACACCCAATTATCTGATTGTTAGTCATGTAGGTAAATGTTAACCCCGAATTATGTTAACCCTGTTAACCCCCTTTTGTTAGTAGAATCAATCCAAACAATATATCGCTTGAGTAACTGAATAAGTCAACAAAACGAGACTGATCATGATTTATGATACAGCCTCATTTAATTTCAATACCTGATCTGCTGAAGTCATACCATGCAAAATCTTGCCCCAATAGCCCTTTTTGTTTATAACCGGCCCGACCATACCCGCCGTACCATCAGTTATTTGCAGCAAAATTTACTGGCCGACGAGTCGCGCCTGTTTATTTTTTGCGATGCAGCCAAAACGGATGCTGATAAAGCGAAGGTTGAACAGGTAAGGCAATTGGCACAGGAGGTAAGTGGTTTTAAATCGGTAAAAGTTATTTTGCGCGATCATAACCTTGGTTTGGCCGAATCTATCATTAGCGGGGTAACGCAGTTGGTTTATGAATATGGTAAAGTGATCGTGTTTGAGGATGACCTCTTATCATCGCCGTATACCTTACAGTATTTCAATGATGCCTTAACTAAATACGCCAACCAGGAACAGGTGATGCATATCGGCGCCTACATGTACAACCTACATGATAAGACCCTGCCCGAAACTTTCTTTTATCGTGCGGCTACCAGCTGGGGCTGGGCAACCTGGTCCCGTGCCTGGAAAAACTTTGAGCCCGATGTTGATACGCTGATCAACCAGTTTGATACGCTGAAAATAGCCCGGTTTTCGATAGAGGGCAAAATGAACTTCTGGAAACAGATTGAGCAGTTTAAGGCCGGTAAAAATAATTCATGGGCTATTCGCTGGTATGCCTCTATCTTTTTAAAGAACGGATTAACGCTTAATCCCTCACAATCGCTTATTCAAAACATAGGGCATGATGGTACTGGTGTGCACTCCAATAACGAAGATATTTACCACGTGCAAATGGCACGTAAACAGGTAACACAATTCCCGGATATGATACAGGAAAACGAGCAGGCTTATAAGGCTATTAAACATTTTCTGGCTAACAGAAAAGGTACCTTGCTGCAACGGGTTAGGCGGTTCGTGAAGCAGCAGATGGGACGGTGATTGTTCCTTAAACCGGGAAGCAGAATTTTCCCATCAATACTTCCGGATTAGTTCCGATCCTGATCGGCTCGCCGCATAAGGCCTCATTACCAAGCAAGGCAAACAATATCGCTTCTTTGGCATCGGGGTTAATTCCCAGCGAACTGCTATCTTCAATCAATGCTTCCGGCAATAATTTTTTTAACTCGCCGATAACGAACGGGTTCCTTGCCCCGCCGCCACTCGTGAAAATTTTAAGATCATCGCCGGAGAGATTTTCGTTAATAAACCCTGCTATAGTTGCCGCGGTAAAGGCACTTAAAGTGCAAACGAGATCTTCTTTACTAATTTGCCCTGTGCCCGATTGTTGCTGTGCTTCGGCAACCATGTCGAGATTAAATAATTCTGGCCCGGTGGTTTTAGGGGCTTTTTCTTTAAAAAATGGATGGGCGAGGAACGCTGCCAACAGATCCTCATTAATTTTTCCACTGAAAGCTATAGCCGAGTCCTCATCGTAAGGCTTATCAAAATATTTACGGCAGGCGGCATCAATGAGGGTATTACCCGGGCCGATATCTGTGCAAAGTACCCGGTTAAAATCGCCGTCGCCCGGCAGCCAGGTTAAATTTGCGATGCCTCCGATATTTAACAGTACCCGGTTTTCGCCGGTTTTGTTGCCTAATAATACGTCGCCATATAAGGCCAGCGGAGCGCCCTCGCCTCCGGCAGCAATATGTTTCTGCCTGAAATCGCTGATGGTTAATATGCCGGTTTTTACGGCGATATGATCACCATCGCCAATTTGCAGAGTGGCATTAGGGTAATTTTTGTGCTGATGCAATCGCTGTGGCGCATGGTAAATAGTTTGGCCATGACTGGCGATGAAATCAACATCTTTCGTATAAATTCCCCATTGCCCAAGTGTCTGCAATATCAGTTCGGCATGATAAGTGCCGATATAAGCGTTGAGTAAAGTAACCTTTTCAAGATCGGCGTTACGCTTTGCAAATACCTGCTGAACTTTCTGCTTAAAATCATCCGGATAGGTGACGGTGGTAAACTCAACCAGCTCAAAACGGGTATTTAAACCATGACCTGTAAACTGGCAAAGCGCAATATCAAGCCCATCCAACGAGGTGCCCGACATGAGTCCAATACCTATTTTTGATGGCTTTTGAGCGATGTTAAAGAGATGTTGCAGGTTTTGGTTCAATGGTATCATGGGCTTAAATTACTATTTGTGCTGCAACCTCAAAAGTTAAAATAATAGCTGCGCTATGTAAATATCTGATATATTTGTTTTGAACAACTAACCTCATTTACATTTCCTAAGATTCATGGCACGATTAAATTTATTGGAAGAGACGCGTTACGAGAAGTTACCTGTAAGCGTTTACAGTAACCAGCATGAAGCCTCGGTAGCGGTAGCGAACCGGATAGCAGCGCTGATCCGCGCAAAACAAGCCAAAGGCGAAAAGGCGGTATTAGGCCTTGCTACAGGTGTAACCCCTATTGGCGTGTATGCTGAACTGGTAAGGCAACACAAAGATGCAGGACTGAGCTTTAAAAATGTGATCACTTTCAACCTGGATGAGTACTACCCAATGAAACCCACAGCGCAGCAGAGCTATGTGACCTTCATGTATGAAAACCTTTTCAGTCATATCGATATAGAAAAAGCCAATGTGCATATCCCTGATGGCACACTGGATAAAGATGCGGTAGCAGGATACTGCCTGGCCTATGAAAAACAAATTGAAGAATTGGGTGGATTAGACCTTCAGATCTTAGGCATCGGTCGTACAGGCCACATCGGTTTCAACGAACCGGGCTCGGCACCAAACTCAGGAACGAGACTGGTAACTTTAGATGACCTGACCCGGAGTGATGCTTCAAGGGATTTTGGTGGCAAGGCGAATGTTCCCACTAAGGCAATCACAATGGGTATCGGTACTATCTTCAAGGCGAGAGAGATCATCCTGATGGCCTGGAGCAAAAAGAAAGCACCGATCATCAAAAAGGCTGTAGAAGGGGAGATCTCAGGCGACGTGCCGGCAACCTACCTGCAATTGTCACAACATGTGGAATTTGTTTTGGATGAGGCAGCGGCGTCAGAACTAACGAGATTTGATACACCATGGCTGGTAAAAGACTGCGTATGGGACAATATCCTGAAAAAGAAAGCCGTGATCTGGCTTGCCAATGAAATAGGCAAACCGGTACTAAAATTAACCGAAGAAGATTACAATAACCACGGCATGGCGCAGCTCGCTGTAGAGCAGGGCCCGGTATACAATATCAACATCGATATTTTTAACCAGATCCAGCATACCATAACCGGCTGGCCGGGTGGTAAGCCCGATGCGGATGATTCGCAAAGACCGGAAAGAGCATTGCCAGCCAAAAAACGCTCTATTATCTTTTCTCCACACCCTGATGATGACGTGATCTCGATGGGCGGAACGTTCATCCGCCTGGTAGACCAAGGCCATGATGTACACGTAGCTTACCAAACCTCGGGCAATACCGCAGTATGGGATGACGATGTGCTTCGTTACATGGAATTTGCTATAGATTTTACGAACAGCATAGGCGAAGACACTGCGCACCTGAAGCAATCGTATGAAGACATGCGTGCCTTCTTCCCTAATAAACAACCTAACGAGATCGACACACAAGAGATTCGTAACGTAAAAGGCTTCATCCGGAAAACGGAAGCGATCTCCGGCGCAAGATATGCAGGTTTACAGGACGATCATATCCACTTTATGGCCTTGCCTTTTTACGAAACAGGTAAGATCAAAAAGAATTCGGTAGGAGAAGAAGATGTGCTGTTAACCATCGAACTCCTTCAAAAAGTAAAACCACAGCAGATCTTTGCAGCGGGCGACTTTGCCGACCCTAACGGTACCCACCTGGTATGTTTCAAGATCATTCTCGCAGCACTGGATAGGTTAAAAGGTAAAGAAGCCTGGGTGGAAGATTGCTGGCTGTGGATGTACCGCGGTGCGTGGCATGAGTTTGAGACGCACGAGATAGAGATGGCGGTACCATTATCACCGCAGGAAGTGATCCGCAAACGTAACGCGATCTTCAAACATCAGTCACAGAAAGACAGGCCGGTATTTCCGGGTGATGATGCAAGGGAGTTCTGGGTACGCGCAGAAGACCGCACCCGCGACACCGCCCAACGCTATGACCGCCTCGGCCTTGCCGAATATGAGGCAATGGAGGCCTTTAAACGATATATGTTTTAATGAATTTACATCCCGTCGCCCGTGTCCTCACGGGCGACTTAATAATGCCCGTGGGGACACGGGGCATTGAGGATATATAAAAGAAAAGCGAAGGCCTGTGCGATTCCCCTCTTGAGAGGGGTGGAGGGGGGCTCTCCACGCGACGAGGCATACCCCTGCCAATGCACAAGCCCTAC
>NZ_DASVOB010000448.1:0-11041 GCF_036383575.1 Mucilaginibacter sp. | reverse complement strand
CAATACTTCCTGATAAAATTATCGGCTTTATCGCTGCCAATGTTGCGGATAAAAGTCCAGTCGCGGCAGGCGCCTTCTTTGTCGCCTTGTTTAAATTTGTCGGTGGCCTGGCTTAGTACATCGTTTATAAAATCATCATCGTAGCCAAGCTGTTTTTTGAGGTTGATGATGATGGCTTCTTTGGTGGTATCGGCCTTGCCATTGTATTTATTGATGTAGTAATTGGTAACGGCATTTTCCAGTTCCTGCTGTGCTTTATAATTGGCAATGGCGCTTTGCATATCGCGGATATTGGCAGGTCCGCAACGTGCCGGATCGGGGTCAAAGCGGATAGGTTGAACAATCGTAGTTTTAAGATTATACCCTGCCGGGATTGTCCATTGGCCTGAAGTAAGTTTAATAACTCTCAAAGCCTCATCGTCCAGGTCAATACCGGGGCCATCCTGCACTTTGGCATCGTGTACCACACCATCTTTATCAACCATGAACGAAACATTGATACTGCCCGAAATGCAGTTTTGCCGTGAGTATTCGGGGTAGATGATCTTTGCCTTCAGGAAATCATTAAGCGCCTGCTGTCCGCCTTTAAATGCGGGTTGCTGGGCAAATGAATTGCCCGCAGTAAAAATGATCAATGCGATATGGAAGTACAGCGCTTTAAGCATAGTATAAATATCGACAATAAATTGGGGATTATGTTTGGGAAATTTATTGGGGGTAGTACGAAAAAAAGCGTCATTGCGAGGTACGAAGTAATCGCGAATTGTACAGGGCGGATTTGCGTAGCCCCTCTGTATGTAGGGGATTGCTTCGTACCTCGCAATGACGGTTGGAGATAAGGCTGTTGCTATATCCTTACCCCGCATTCACCGCATCCGGAAACTTCAATATCAAGCCCGGATCGGGGATATTCTTTTGCCAGATCTCTTTTTCTGAAAACTTACCAACGCCGGGATAATCGCCCTGCTTGCCTTCCATATCAAACATCAGCTGGAAATGCAGGTGCGGTGGCCAGTGGCCGTTTTCATCGGAAGTGCCAAAAGTTGCTATTTGCTGGTTTTTGAATACAAGCTTACCTGGTGAAAGCCCATCCAAACTTGTTCGGCTTAAATGACCGTAAAGGCTGTAAAGGGTCAGGCCATCAAGGTTGTGCTGTAAAATGATGGTTGGGCCATAATCACCAATGTTGTTGTTGTCCTGGTAGCTGTGCACAACGCCATCAAGCGGAGCGTATACGGGCGTGCCGGAATCGCACCAGATATCAACGCCTAAATGCAGGCGGCGCGGCTCATCATCGGTATCAAAATGGCTGCTGAAGGCATAAATGGTGCGGTGTTCCATATACCCGCCAATACCGTACCGGCAATTGTTATTAATCAGTTTTTCGTTGATCAACTGGCTAAACATCGAAGGCCTGTTAATAACCTCTGCTGTCAACTCTTTATTGGCGGCAGTAAGGTCAAAATGGTAAAGACGGTCATGATCTGCATCAAAATCAACCACTTTGCCAATGGCTTCGGGATGATTGTTGATGTAATTAGCAAACAGCGCGTGCCGGTCCATCAGGGTTATTAATTTTCTTCGGTATCGGGCTGGCGTTCCTCTTTGCTGATCTTATCAAAGATCTTGTCCATACGCTCAACGTATTCGCTGGTGTCGTCAACAAAAAACTCCAGCTGAGGGATGATCCTTACCTGGTCTTTAATGCGCGCACCAAGTTTATACCTGATCTCCGAAGCATGTGATTTGATGGTATGTAACGCGGTTTGCACGTTGGGGTTGCCTAAAAAGCTTAAAAATATACGGGCTATGGCCAAATCGGGTGTTACGCGTACCTTGGTGATAGTTATCAGGGTATTAGGCAAATAATTCATGCCCTCGCGCTGAAAAATAGTTGCAAGGTCTTCCTGTATTACTCCGGCAAATTTTTGCTGACGTTTTGATTCCATTGGTTGTTAGTTAACGCCGATAAGGCAGATGAGTATTTAATGCTTAATGCAAAAGCCTAAGTTATTGTTTTAGGCTTTTATTAACAATGGCAGCAGGGTGTTAATTACAAACGTCCTGCGGGATCTCTTTGGTTATTTTTACTACTTTTTTTACAACCAGGGTGCTGTCATATTCTGACCCCATCCCTGCTTTGCCAGATTTGGATTTGATACCTTCAACCTCTACATAAACAGGTTCGTAAGGTTTTTCAAAGTTGAGCTGTGAATACTGCAGCTCAAGCTGGGCCGAACTGTCAACAGCCCAAAACTCCTGGCCGCTATCACAATCTTTAAATGATTTTATTTCGGGGCCGGCGCTGTACAAGCCTTTATAAAGCGTAACCTGCTCATTTTTATGGGCATCATTATTACATGCGTAAACAGTAATAACAATCAGCAGCAAAACAAAAACTTTGATATACCTCATACCCATTTGGCAAATTTACAAATCCTGTTTGATTTCATCCAATCCTTTAATACTTAAGCGGGCGCTGATGCCGGCTGCAATTACCGAAATCCCTCCAACGGTTAACAGCACGAGGCCAAAATCCTTAATTTTAAGGTCGATGGGGTACGAGTCCAGCACCGTCATTTTTGCCCCCATTTTTATCCAGCCATAATGCTGTTGCAACAGGCAAAAAAGGGTGCCAAGCACTATACCAATAACACAGCCGATAGCCGTGATCATCATCCCCTCAAAAAAGAAGATCCCCTGGATCATGCTTTTGTTGGCACCCAGTCCGCTTAAGATAGCAATATCTTTGCGCTTATCAATAACCAGCATGGTTAACGAGCCAATGATATTAAATATTGCGATGATCAGCACAAAGGTAAGGATCATGTAAACGGCCCAGCTTTCGTAATTAAGTGTTTTATAAAGCTCGCTGTTTTGTTCCTTGCGGTTTTTTATGGTAAAGTCCTTCCCTATTTTATCCTGGATGTCTTTTTGCATGGCATCGATATTGGTGCCGCGCTTAAAATTCAGCTGGAGTGAGGATACGTTTACCGGTTGGTCGAGCAGACCGCGGGCAAACTCAATTGGGGTTACGGCTATATCATCAAACTCCTGTTGTATGGCGAATACGCCCGACGGATTAATGCTGCGGACAACAAATTCGTTCAAAGGATTGGCTGAGTTTTCCGCATCGCGCCGGGGCGAAAATATTTGTATGGGTGAAAGTTCATCATGAACATTAACGCCCAGGTTACCTTGTATGGTAGCACCGATTACAGCAAAGTTTTGGTTGCCGCTTTTTAACGTGAAGGAGCCGCTGGCTATGGTACTATCGAGTTGTGGATTTTTCAAAAAATCATCGCTCACACCCCTTATCGTGCCCAAAAAAGGTTTGTCGCCGTACCTGATCAGGGCTTTTTCCTGTAGTACCTCGGTAAATGAAAATACATGGGCATCTTTATGTAATGAAGCGAAATAAGGCGTATTAGGATTGAATGTTTTGCCCAGTTTAGCCTCTATCTTTATTTCGGGCGTAAAGTTGCTGTATAAGGACAGGATAACCTTTTCAAATCCATTGAACACCGAAAGAATAATGAGCAAAGCCGCGCTGCCGATAAGCACCCCCAGCATGGATATGCCCGAAATGATATTGATAGCATGCATTTTTTTACCTGAGAACAGGTACCGCTTTGCTATGTAAATGGAGGTGTTCAATTGTGTTGGGAGTTATACGTTCAGGTTTTGCTTATGCTTGATAAAACGTTGCTAAGCTTTTAACTAAGTTAAAAACGGATTGTTTTGTTTTTCGTAACCGATGGTAGTTTCCGGGCCGTGGCCGGGATAAACGGTAACATCATCAGGCAGGGTAAACAGTTTTGTTTCGATATTATCGATCAGTTGGGTAAAGTTACCTCCCGGCAAATCCGTACGGCCGATACTTTGCCTGAACAGCACATCGCCCCCTATCAGGACCATAGCCTCTTTATCATAAAAACATAAGTGGGCTGGTGAATGGCCCGGCGCAAAGATCAAATGCAGGGTAGTATTGCCGAAATGGATGGTGCCGGTTTCGGGCAAAAACTCATCGGGCATGGGCGATACATCATAGCGGAAACCCATTGATGGCGCATAGGCAACCACAGCTGCCAGTACTTCTGATTCGCCAATGTGGAAACGGGGCTTAAGGCCGTACTGGTCAAATACAAATTTATTACCCAGTACATGGTCAATATGGCAATGGGTATTGAGGAGCATAACCGGTTTCAGGTTATTGTTTTTGATAAAGCTAACAACCGTGTTTTGCTCCGGCGCTGTATACATGCCCGGGTCAATGATCACACATTCGCCGGTTTCATCGTATAAAATATAGGTGTTTTCCTGGTAAGGGTTATTTACGAATGATATAACTTTTGCCATGCGGTAAAAGTACGGAATAAATTGATTGAGCGCTGAAGGATGAAAAATTGGACAAATTATAAAAGATCCTTGCTTCGTTCCTTGCGGTGACGCTTTCGGTTTGTTTTTAAATAGCTTGTTAGGATCCCTCTGCTTTTTGTTTCGGCTGTATGGCTTTTTGCAAACGGTTCAACAAAGCTATTCGCCTTTAAATTCCGGCTTCCGTTTCTCCATAAACGCAGCTACACCTTCCTTAAAATCTCTTGTACCGAAGCATTTGCCAAACTCGGCGACTTCTGTTTCATAACCGTTAACACCATCGGTATAAGCAGCGTTGATACTGCGGATGGCTGCGGCAAGCGCCAAAGGGGCGCGGGCTAAAATCTTGTTCAGGATCTCTTCGGCTTTCGCCAATAACTCTTCGGTGTTAACTACATGGGTAACCAGGCCATATTGCAGGGCATCGGCCGCGGTGATCATATCGGCTGTCATGATCATTTCCAGGGCTTTACCTTTGCCAACCAATTGGGCAAGTCGCTGTGTGCCGCCATAGCCGGGGATCAAGCCTAAAGTAACTTCGGGCAGCCCCATTTTGGCATTATCAGATGCTATGCGGATATGGCAGGCCATGGCCAGTTCAAGTCCTCCACCTAAAGCAAAACCATTTACCGCGGCTATTACCGGCTTGCTGCCATTGGCTATCAAATCAAAAACTTCGGTATGGCCTGTGCGTGAAAGCTGTGTGCCGCCATCTGCATCAAGCGCAGCAAATTCGCTGATATCTGCCCCGGCAACAAATGCTTTTGGCCCTGCGCCTGTAATGATGATGCCTCCAACTTCCGGGTTTTGGAAAGCCTCTGAGAAAGCGGCATGCAATTCGGTAAGCGTATCTTTATTAAGGGCATTCAGTTTGCTTTCGCGGTTAATGGTGACGTATTGAATGCGGCCCTTGTTTGTTATCAGCAAGTTTTGAAATTCCATAGGGATTAAAAATTACGGTGTTCATGTACCCAGCCGGTTATGTATTTAACAATATCCTGTGTGGTGGTTCCGGGCGGAAAAAGTTCGCCTACGCCCAGTTTTTGCAGCTCCAGCATATCCTCATGCGGAATAATACCACCACCGGTAACCAAAACATCATCCATTTTTTTCTCTTTGATGAGGTTGATGATCCGCGGGAATACCGTCATGTGCGCGCCCGAAAGTATGGAGATACCAATGGCGTCAACGTCCTCCTGCAAGGCGGTGTTCACCACCATTTCGGGCGTTTGGCGTAACCCGGTATAGATCACTTCCATACCCGCATCGCGCAGCGAAGTGGCAATAATGCGTGCGCCTCGGTCATGCCCATCGAGCCCTACTTTGGCAACTAAAACACGGATTGGTCGGTTAAAGGTATTACTCATGAATAACCTATTGGTTTCCGTAAATGTAGTAAGAAAATTATGGAAGTTGTTTTATGTTTCTTAGAAGCTGTTTTAAAATGTAGAGACGCATCACCAAACTCCTGAACTTAATGATTTACAAACGGTGTGTGCTATGGGATTGATAGGTTGTACCAGCTGTGCAAAAGGTTAGTAGAAATGAAAGCTTTGTTTGTCATAGTGTGCCAGAGGTACACAACTCCGGTGTTCCGTACCTCTGGCACGGTGATTTTCGGTATATGATATTGCTACAAACCTGTTCCCCCTCTCGGGGATTTTTCTTAACTTAATGACATTGGCCAGTATCCGCTACTATCACTAACGCCCACACACCGCCACTAAAATATGTTTTATACACCATCACGTTTTTTTCAGGATTTTCCTGATAGGTACTCCTAAGGCGCAAAGTATTATTGTTTAATAGCAGGTAAATTCTTCACCGCTTCCAATAACGCTGCTTCCGAAGCTGCATTAACATTCACCAGGTAAAACAACTTGGCCCCTTTTGCTGCCGCCCATCGCCATTCAAATTCGTTGACGGATTTTATACTGCCGTTGTCAAACCACCATGCAGCATAGATCTTATCTTTCGCTTTGATAAGTACTCCCCAATAAACCTCACGATCGGCAATAGCGCCTCTTTTTATCTCACTGAAAACATAACCGCTCCCCTGCCAACAGATCATCGGGTTGTGTTCGGGGCAATAAAACGGGGATGGTTTAACATAAACCAACGCGCCTGCTTTTTCAAACTTGATCACCCCGCTTTCCAGTACCGCTTTTTTATAACCGGTTAGGGACACGCCGCTTACGCTTTTGTCATTCAGATCATCCATTGATTTGATGTTGAAGGTTATTACAATCAGCATGGCTGCCAATACAAGGTGTATCAGGGGAAAGCGCAGCTCATCAGGCGCCAACCTGATGGTGTTATAAAACCGGGGATCGATATACGGCTTTTCGGTCCGTTTTAATACGAAAGAAGAAAGGCACAATAAGGGCAATACCACGTAAAAGAGCAGACAAATAATCCCGGTAAGGTCATGCATGAAAGTGCCCGCCGGTATTTTAAAGAAAACCAGCAGCAGGATGCGGCAAAGGTTGCACAAGATGTTTAGCGCAAAAGTAAACATCAACAAAAACAAGATCCACATCAGGTGCAATTGCTTTGCCGCTTGCTGCTGGTAATGAGCTATCATGAACAGGCAGATCATGAACGAGGTAGCCAACATATGCAAGCCGGCGCACGCCTGGTCCACCGAAAATTCGGAACCTTTAAACTGGATGATGTTTCCCGCGGCACTGGCAGCCATTCCCATTGTTGCCAATAGTGAGGCAGCTACTCCGCTGAGCCAGATCCTTAAGGGGAAACTGAATGTATTACTGATATATTCAAACGCGGGCGAAATAAGCAAGAGCAGCAGGAATAATACCGGGCTTATTTTTCCTTTCAGGTTTTCCAAAAAGAGCAGTGCAGAAAACAGCAAGGCAAGGAACAAGTTTGTTTTAACCGGAAAATAAAGAGCTATTGTTGTAAAAATAAGGGCAGGAACCACGTATCGTAAAGAAAACCCGCCACGTTTTACCTTGCAGATATAAGGCACAAGCGCCAGGCCAAGCAGCATATCGGCATCCCATTTAAAATAAGTGATACATAGCCGCGCTGTAATGCCAACGTATATTAACCAGCAGCTGTTGATGATCAACCTGCTGCCGGTTAATTTAAATGGGATATACTCCTGCAAATTATAGCTCCGGCTGAACATGCTTGTTCCTGTATACTAAGAAATTTATAACCCCTATTACAACCAGGATCAGCAACCACTCACCGGGTTCAGGTACTGCGCCTGATGATTTTGCGGAAGCATTTTGAAGGCTGTTCTTATTTTCATCGATCCCAAAGCGTTCATAATCTTTTTGAGTTTCCAGTACAATAAGGCTCGAAACGGGAGAGGCTATAAAAGCCTGGTTAGCCTCATCGATAATATCCGGCCGCACGTAGGTTTTATCAAAATAATGCGGACCAACCTTTTTCATAATATCGTTATAAGCAAACAGGCGTAACAAGTGATCGGGGGCATTGCCGCTTTTTAAAGTATCGGCAGTTTGCTCAATAACTAAACCCGATTGGGCGAGCACCACATGGGTTGAATCCTCCTGCGAGCGGGTAAATTCATGCTTCGTAAGCCTGCTTTGCAGTGTGGCTACATCACCTTCATTATAAGTAAATACCCGCATCTCCTTCAATGCCTTTAAATAGGGCGTTAGGTTTGTACCGATATTATATAACTGCAATGGTTTGGCGTTAGGCAGATAACTGGTTAGTGCTTTTCCAAACTCCGACTCGTTAAGATCATGCAGGTTAGGCGACGTTTCGGCGCATTTGGTAATAAGCAATGAACTTTCGGGATGTTTGATCTCATTAACCGGGAACATGCTGAAATTGAGTTTGCTCATCCTGCTGTAAATATTCCCGCGGTTATCTTCCGTCAATGTTTCCAGCTTACCATCGTAATAGTATACCTTTTTGGTTTTGATGGCCGGCCAAAGCTCGTCAAGTTCGCTCGTTGTCCAGCTGGCATTGAGATCGAGGTAGATGGTTTCCGGACTAAAACTTGTTGTTTGCGGCTGATAATCTTTAAGCTGATAGCCTTTACCTGCAAATGTGAATGGCATATTGGCAAGCGGCGGCGCTTTAAACGTGATCTGTTCATCAGGCTGATAAGGCCGGTCGGCAGTGTAAACGCCCTCGCTAACCTCATCAAAATTTGGCATGTTGAGGCCTGCAGGCTTTTTGGAAAAAGATACCTGGACAGCTTCGGTGGCGCCTTCGGGTGATGGGCCATCGAAATAGCTGCTTTCATAAGTAAGCATATCGCCTTGCTTACCCAGCGGACTGGTGATCCCCACCCGGAACTTGCGGTTTTCTTCGGGAGTACATGGGAAAATTCGTGCCGTTATGGTATTGCCCTCTTGCCAGTGGACCACTGATGGGTCATGCTGTTCAACACCAACAATCTGATGGTAGGCCGAATCGGCTTTAGCTTTGGTGGTGAGCCTTGATTTTTGTTCTTTACCATCTATCCATAATGATAACGAACTAACAACCGAACCCTCCGGAACATGAAATGTGTAAATAGCTTCTTGTTTGCCAAGCCAGGCCCGTATTCCCTGGTTCTCAGTGTTATGTACAGTCAGTGTCTTTTCAGTATAGGCCAGGCGGTATTCCGGGAAGATCTTTATATTGGTGATCACGTTTGCCGTTTTTAGCTTATCGCCGCTCCAAAGCCGTTCCTGTGCCTGGTGGCGTGAATCGTACATGGCTTCCAGTATTTTTATCCGCTCCTTTTCGTCAAGGTTTAAGTCGCCGCCAAACAGGCTTGCTATTACTATAAAAGGGTCATGTTGCATGGGCTCGTCAAACGAAGCCTTATTCCAGTTGCCCCAAAACCAGCTGTCACTAAGGTTGGCGGTTTTGTACACAATACCCGCTTTGATGATCCGTTGCGCTATGGCATTTTTAGGAATATTTTGACTGATCACCACCCAGGTTGGCAGCTTGCCTTCGGATAAGGTATTATGATTGATAGCAAGGTTAACCTGGTTATTAATGCTTTTCCATTGCCATATGAAAATGCTGCACGCAAGGATGGGTAACAACAAACCTGCCCCCAATGCCATTTTTAAAGATTTGCTGCCCCTTACCGCTTTTCTGACAGTAAGAAACGTAGCTATCGCCAAACCCATCGGCACAAAAACATGTAATGACAAACCCAGCGCAATGGCGGCAAAAATGCCGATGAGGTACATGGAGGTAAGGTATACGCTGTAGTAAATAAAAAGCAGGAAAGCTATCCCCAGGAAAAACACTAAAACATGTTTCATCCTTGAACTGAGCTCATTTATAAACACGGAGATTATAATGGCGATAGTGGAGATACAAATAACAACAGAGAGCCAGGTAACGGAAGTATTGAAAACGCTGAAGCTCAGATTAAGCGCAAATGCACTAATGAACCAAAGTACCAGGAGAAGTACCCAGTAATGTAAGCGCCTGAACCCTTTATATATTACCACAAAGAAAAACACCAGGGAGGCCGAGTAATTGAAGCAAAAGGCGCCGAAAGCAGTTCCCTCGGAAAGTTCAAAAAGGCCGGACCCTTCAATAAAGAAGAGACCGGCAGATATAGTGATTAGGATTAGGCCAAGTTTAAGAACACTGTCTTCAAATAAAATTGCTTTAAGGTTTTTCATGTTTTGTATTTTAAAAGTACTTTGTAATTCAAAGTTTATGGATAAAAAAAATTACAGTTTCTGTTGTCTGATCAAATTTTCGAGGGCAAGCAGATGCAGCCTGAAGGCGGCCCGCCCTTTTTCGGAGGCCAGGTAACGTGTATTGGGTTTGCGGCCTATGAAAGTTTTCTGCACCTGGATGTATTCTTCCTTTTCCAGCGCTTTCAGGTGCGATGCCAGGTTGCCGTCGGTCAGGTCAAGCAATTCTTTAAGCGAGTTAAAGTCATAGCTTTCGTTGGCAACCAGTACGCTCATGATTTGCAGGCGGATGCGGTTTTCAAAGGCTTTGTCAAACTGATCTAATGATATCTTCACTTATCGTATCTAAAATGCATTACTGTACCATAAATAATGTGGAGCAAGCCAAAACCAATGCTCCAGAAAATTAAGCCGTAGCCCGGCATCACAGCACAAAGCAAACCTAATAAAATCTCCAATATCCCCAAGCTTCTAATGCCCGAATATGTATAATGGCTGCCCGCAACTAACGACATGCCATAAAATATCATTGTAGTGGGGGCTACAACACCATAATAGCCACGATAAACCAATATCATGGTAAACAAACCACCGCTTACAAGGGGAATAGCCATATTGATGAGCAGGCGTTTACTTCCGGCGTTCCAAAAGGGCTGGCTTGTCCTTTTAGCCTTGCGAACCGAGAGCCAGATCCCTGTGCCAATGGAAAGCACAAGCACCGCTACTGCTACGATAAATAATTTAATGATCAGTAATTCTTCGTTATAAGTATGGCGCTCCCGGAGTGTGGCATACTCGCCCTGCAGTAAGTTATATCCTATCCCCGCGCCAATGAACGCGTAGATCCCGGCCATGACTCCCGAAAGGCCGCTAAGCGAAATAAACTTGGCCGAACGTTCCATCAGGTCGCGGATGGAACTTAACTCTGCGTGAATGTCTTTGTCTTTCATTAAAAGTACTTTGTTGTTCAAAGTTAAATATAAGATTTGAATTTGCAAGAGGGAGAG
>NZ_DASVOB010000447.1:0-7538 GCF_036383575.1 Mucilaginibacter sp. | reverse complement strand
ATGTATAAATTTTACATCGAAATTTTATGTTGGCCAAAACGCCGCGTGCCCAAATTACTGTTGATGATGAAACTCACCATCCTTTTATTAACCGTTACCATGTTGCAGGTAAGTGCCTCAACGTTTGCGCAAAAGCTTAATCTAACGCAAAAGAACGTAACATTAAAACAGGTTTTTAAAGCTATTAAAAAGCAAACCGGTTATGATGTACTTTATCAGCCCGGCAGGCTCAATGCTTCTGTAAAGATCAATGCCAACTTTATCAATACTCCTTTAGATGAAGTCATCAAAAACTGCCTTGATGGTAAAGCCTTAAGCTATATCTTTTTCGAAAAAACAATTGTTATAAAAGCTGCCGAAAAACAGGCAAACAATAATTCGACTACCAGTGTAGGCAGTAGTGAAATATCAACGATCACCGTTAAAGGCACCATCGTTGATTCAACCGGGCGACCTGTACCCGGAGCAACAGTAAAGCTAAAAGACGGCAGTAAAGGAACAATGTCTGATGCTGATGGTAAATTTGAATTGAAAGATGTTCCGTCTGCCGGGGTACTGCTTATTACATCGATAGGCTATCATGAGCAGGAAGTTGCGGTCAATAACCAAACAACACTGCGCATTATATTAAAAGAAACTTCAAGGGAGTTGTCGCAGGTTGTGGTGATAGGTTACGGAAGTCAGAAAAAAAGTGACGTTACCGGGGCTATTACTTCCGTTTCTAAACAGCGGCTGGAAAATTTGCCTGTTACTAATATACTGCAGTCAATTGAAGGTGCTGTTCCGGGCATCAATATCACATCCGGTTCATCGGCACCGGGGGCGGTAAGCTCAATTTATGTTCGCGGCCTGCATTCCATTACAGCCAGTAATTCTCCTTTGGTTGTGTTGGATGGTGTGCCTTACACCGGCTCTTATAACGATATCAATACCAACGATGTGGAGTCAGTTCAGGTACTGAAAGACGCGTCGGCGACGGCCATTTACGGTACAAGGGGATCAAATGGGGTAATCCTTGTAACGACTAAAAAGGGCAAAACAGGTAAGCCATCGGTTCAGTATAATGCCTGGGCGGGGCCAGAATACATGTCGCACGAGGTGAAGCCGATGGGCGGGGCCGAATACGTACAAAAGAATCTTGATTATGATGAACAGGCCGGTAAAACAGCCGCGCCGGTACCTAACCTGTATGAGCAGGATAATTATAAAAACGGTAAAGAAACCGACTGGATAAAAGCGATATCACAACAGGGTTTCATCCAAAACCATTCTTTAAATATATCTGGCGGCACAGCCGATGTTAAGTACTATGTTTCCGGGGATTATACCAAAGAAAAAGGCATCCTGAAAGGATACCAGTTCAATCGCTTCAATGTACGCGGAAACCTTGATGCTAAAATTACCGATTGGCTGAACGCCGGTACAAACATGTTCTTCAACAATAACAATTATGACGGCGGCAAAAGTAATTTATACATGGCTACCGTGATGAGCCCGTACGGGCAGGAATATAATGCACAAGGAGACTACCAGATCTATCCGATGTATCCTGACGCGCTTTATACCAACCCGTTATTAGGCCTTTACCAGCCTACCGTTAGCAAAAACAGGACCTGGAACGGTAATTTTTACGCGGAGATTAAGCCTGCATTCATTAAAGGGTTTAAATACAGGTTGAATACCGGTTACGCTTATAACCCAGCCATGACCGGTGATTATACCGGCAGAAACACGGGTGATGCCATCGGCCATGCTACTATGACCAATGCCGAAAGTAATCATTGGCTTATAGAAAATATTGTAAACTACAGCCGCAGTTTCGGTAAACATAGCATCGATTTTACAGGGTTATACAGCTCACAAAAGGATTATACCTTGAGCAACGCGTTAAATGCCAATACCTTTATTAATGACCTTACCAGCTTTTATAATTTAGGTTCGGCTCAAATCCAGCAAACCACCTCAAGTTATACGCAAAGCACCCTGCTGTCGCAGATGGTACGCATCAACTATTCTTATGCCGGGAAATATCTGTTTACTGCTACCGCCCGTCGTGATGGTTTTTCGGGGTTTAGCGCTGCTAACAAATATGGAACATTCCCATCAGTTGCGGTGGCATGGAATTTAACCGAAGAATCATTTATGAAGGGGATATCAGCCATATCTGCGCTGAAATTGCGGGCTTCTTATGGTATTTCGGGTAACCAGGGGGTATCTTCTTATAATACCTTAACAACGCTGGCCTCAACGCAATACATCTATGGCAGTACCACAACTATCGGGTTAAATCCGAGCGCCATCGGCAACGGAAATTTAAAGTGGGAGAGTACCAAAGGTTTTAACCTCGGTATCGATTTTTCCATTTTAAAAGATCGCATCAGTGGTTCTGTTGATGCCTACGATACCAAAACGTACAACTTGTTATTGTCGCGTAAAATACCATACATCACCGGGTATACCACTATTTTGGACAATATAGGCCGAACAGCTAACAAGGGTATCGAGTTTTCTATCACAAGCCGCAATATTCAAAGCAATGACTTCAGCTGGGAAACCAATGTCAATTTCTCGGCCAACCGCAATAAACTGGTACAGCTTTATGGCGATAACAAGGATGATATCACCAATAACCTGTTCCTGGGTAAACAACTGCAGGCGGTATATGATTATAAGCTGATTGGCATATGGCAAAAAGGTGATGACTTTACCGTTGACCCAAGCGCCAAACCTGGCGATCTAAAATTCGCCGATTTAAATGGCGATGGCAAGATCAACACAGCCGACAAAACCTACCTGGGTTCGCGTTTGCCAAAATATATTGCCGGTATGACCAATACTTTCAGGTATAAAAGCTTTTCATTGAGTGCATTTGTACAAACCTTTCAGGGCGCACTTAAACCCAATCCTATTTATGATTACCGGGATCAGGCCGGGCGTATCAACCTGCCGGCAGGGATAGGTTACTGGACAGCGGCCAACCAAAGTAACACGAGGCCATCATTAAGTTATACCAATTCAAGGCAATACACTTATCCGGTTTCGGGTTCGTATACCCGCATTAAGGATGTTACTTTAAGCTACAGCTTCTCCAAAGAAACACTACGGAATTTAAAGATCTCCAATTTACAGGTTTACGCCAGTGGTCGAAACATCGCAACCTTTTCCAAATGGTTAGGTTGGGATCCCGAAACCGATTTTTACAACTACGCCGGCAACCAAAGCAGTTCATTTTACCCGCTGGTAGCCACCGTGGTGCTGGGTGTTAACATTACTTTACAATAATTAGAAATTAGGATCATGAAAAGTATTTATTCATTACTCTTTATAAGTCTGATAGCCATACTCACCTTTAATTCTTGTAAAAAGAGTTTTCTGGATGAAGATGTCAGAACACAGTTTACACCGTCTACCTTAAAAGATGCCCTGAGTTTTGAAGCCGCAGTTGCGGGCGTGCAAAAAACAGTCCGCGATCAGTATGAAGGCGATCAGGGAATCATAGCGCTGATGCAAACCGGTACCGATGTGGCCCGAAATGGCCAAACCACGGCGACCATGGCGCCCTATGAAACGTATTCGCAATTAAATTCGCAGGATGTTGCTTCCCTTGGTTTCTGGCGCTGGGGTTACCAGGTTATCAATGCCTCTAACGTAATTATACAGGCGGCTCAATCCGGTAATACAAGTTTAACGCCGGCCCAGGTTAGCGGTTATGTGGCCGAAGCGAAGTTCTTCAGGGCATACGCCTATAATTTTCTGTCGACTTTATTCGGCGGTGTTCCGCTTATAACAGTTCCGGTTACCGCACCTAAAACCGATTACGTAAGGGCGCCGTTAGATTCCATAGTTAATTTACAGATCAGCGACCTTACATTCGCGGCAACGAATCTACCTGATGCAGCACATGTTGTTGCCGAAGGAAGAATAAACAATGCTGCAGCCATGCAACTATTGGCGATAACTTATTTGAGGGCTAACAAACCGGATCTTGCCGAAGCACAGTTGAACAAGATCATAGCAAGCGGCACGTACAAGTTAGTAAACAACCGCTATGGGATCAATTCCCTGAAGCCGGGCGATGCCTTTTCTGATATGTTTATTTACGGTAATATGCGCCGGAGCCAGGGCAATACTGAAGCTATCTGGGTAATTGAAGAGGCTAACATACCTGGCGGTGTAAGTCCAACAGATCAGCACCGCAGGGTTTGGGTGCCGTTTTATGTAAACATACCGGGCATGATCGTAGCCGATTCATTGGGCGGCCGTGGCATAGGCCGGATAAGGCCAACTAACTGGTGGACATATAACCTGAACCTCAGCAATGACATGCGTAACTCCAGTTATAACATCCGGCGTAAATATTATTATAATGACCCATCATCTGCCAATTATGGCAAGCTGGCGGTAGTTACTTCCAATACAGATACTATTCAAAATATGTACGCGCACACTACCAAGTGGTACTCTTATACCAGTGCAGATCCGTTTGGTACGCTTACATATAAAGACAGGATCTATATGCGTCTTGGCGAAACATACCTTTTACTGGCCGAAGCACAATTTAAGCAAGGTAATTTAAGCGGGGCGGCCGGCAATATCAACATGCTTCGTACAAGGGCAAATGCCCCACAGGTACATGCATCAGATATTAATATGGATTTTATTCTGGATGAGCGTGCCCGCGAGCTTATTGGCGAAGAAGACAGGCGCATTACCTTAATGAGGACAGGAACCCTGGTTGAGCGGGTGAAGAAATATAACCCAACCTCGGCCGGATCGATCAAAGATAACAACATGCTGTTGCCCATTCCGCAATCAGAAATTGATGTGAACAAAGGCGCAACACTAATACAAAACCCCGGATATTAAAACTTACCTAAGCCGCTGTATTTTGCGGCGGCTTAGATTGAATTACTACAAAGAGAACTAAGTATGATAAGAAAAGCGATCCTGGTTATAGCAATTGTATGGAACTGTATAAATGCCGCCAATGTAAACGCGCAGCAGGCAGCAGCTACAGTACAAAAACCTATTGCCCTACAGCATGGCGCACACCGCATAGGCCGCAGAACAGATGCCGACATGGAAAAATGGCGTGCTTATGGTTTGGGTCAGTTTATACATTGGGGCTTATATTCCATCCCCGCAGGTGAATGGAACGGTAAACAATACAACGGCGCTTCTGAATGGATAAAATCATGGAAAGAGGTTTCTGCAACGGCCTACGATTCATTGATGTATCAATTTAACCCAACCAAATTTAACGCAGACTCATGGGCTGGGACAGCTAAGCAAATGGGCGTAAAGTACGTAACTATCACTACAAAACACCACGATGGTTTTTGCTTATGGCCAAGTAAGTACACCAATTTTACCGTTGCTAATTCTCCCTATAAAAAAGATATCATAGGTCCGCTGGTAAAGGCTTATGACAAGCAGGGTATTGACGTGATATTGTACTTCTCCATTATGGATTGGCACAACCCCGATTGGCGGTATGATATTAAAACCCGGGAGGATAGCATTGCTTTTGACCGGTTTAAACAGTTTACCCGCAAGCAGTTGCTTGAGCTGCTTACCCTGTATCCCACAGCCAAAGGTTTATGGTTTGATGGTACCTGGGATAAATCATGGGTAAAACAAGCTGCGTTTGCCGATTCGCTTGAAAAGGAGATGAAGGCAATGCATCCGGGATTGATCATTGGCAGCCGCTTCAGGGCAGATGAATACGGTAAACGGCATTTTGATTCCAATGGCAACATGATGGGCGATTACGAACAGGGCTGGGAACGCAAAATACCGGAGAAGATAGAGGACGTGCACGGAAATGATTGGGATTGTGTAATGACCGTGCCTGAAAACCAGTGGGGATACGGCAGGGTATGGAAAGGCCATATCAAAACTACGGATGAATTACTGGAGATGCTGGCCAAATGTGTTTCGCTCGACGGTAATTTTGTACTCAACTTTGGCCCCAAACCCGATGGTACTTTAAGGACCGAAGAATTGGATCTCGCCGAAGGAATAGGAGCATGGATGGCTACCAACAGTGAAGCTATTTACAATGGTGAGTATGCAGGCCTTGTTAAGCAGGACTGGGGATATTATATAAAAAAGACAGGTTCCAATAAAATCTACATGCTGGTATTTAATGTGCCTGTATCTGGTGCCTTAAAGGTCGTAATGCAATCTCATTCGGCTATTGGCAAAGCATATGATCTTGGGAACCCCGCCCAAAACTACGTACCTGAGGAGATCGGCACATCAGCCTGGTTTATCCACCTGAGACAGCAAACATTTAAACGCCCTTTTGTAATTGTTTTAGAAACGGCAGATAACAGTAAAAACAGCGGAGCGCAATATCAAAAAGCCAAAACATAAGCCACACATCATATCAAGTTTACATTTATGCGTACTACAAAAATCATCCTGCTTTTAATAATAGACCTCTTCTTGGGGTTAAAAGTGAATGCATTTCAACAGGCTCAGGATACTAATAGTCTAAACCTATCCCGGCAGGTTGTACCCTTTAACCAGGATTGGCAGTTTAAAAAGGCAACTTATAAAACCAATATCGCTATTGCTGGCAGTGAATGGGAAAACGTTACTGTACCCCACACCTGGAACAATAAGGATATTCAGAAAGGGAAAAACTTTTATACAGGCGATGCATTTTACCGCAAAGACCTTGTAGCCCGGCAGGAATGGAAAGACAAACGGGTGTTCATTCGTTTTGAAGGCGTGGGAACTGTTGCCGATGTATATGTTAATAATAAACTGGCAGGTACGCATAAAGGTGCTTATTCGGCATTTTGTTTTGAGATCAGCAACTTGTTAAGATATGATACTACCAATATCGTTTTGGTAAAAGTAAATAACGAGGAGCGGCCGGACATCATCCCCATCAATAATAAACTGTTTGGCGTTTATGGTGGCATTTACCGCCCCGTAAGTCTTATTGTTACCAGCAAGATCAATATAACAACAACCGATTATGCATCGGCCGGTATTTATATTAAGCAGGATGTAAATAATAAAAAGGCCGCCATTTCGGTAACGGCTAAAATTGAGAATAAAGAGCGGCAGGTGCAACAGATCATCGTAAAAACCACCATCCGGGATAAAAGTGGCATCATTGTTAAGCAGGTTCAACAGCAACAAGATGTACAGCCCCAGGGGATAAATATTGTTGATCAGCAATTACAGCTAAACAATCCGCATTTGTGGAACGGCCGGAAAGATCCTTATCTATATTCGCTTACCACAGCTGTTATTAAAGATGGTAAAAAAATAGATGAGGTAACACAACCCCTTGGCCTCCGTTATTTTTCTATAGTTTCGGGCAAGGGATTTTACCTGAATGGTCAGCCGTACCGCTTGTATGGTGTTTGCCGCCACCAGGAATGGCAGGATTATGGAAGCGCCTTGAGCAATGCTCAGCATAAAAGCGACCTCGATATGATCTACGAAATAGGGGCAACCTCTATCCGTTTTGCGCACTACCAGCAAGCCGAATATATTTATGCCAAATGCGACAGTAT
>NZ_DASVOB010000446.1:0-17152 GCF_036383575.1 Mucilaginibacter sp. | reverse complement strand
ACGGCACCGGCACAAACTTAACCTGGTACAGATGCGGCCATTTTTTGCCGGTTACAAACAGGCGCTGACCTTTTTCATCCCAGGCTATGCCATTTAACACATTGTTATTCCAGTCCCTATCTGGCGGACGGCTTGCCACCGGATAAATCTCTTTCATATCAATCACCTGCTCAACGGCACCGGTTTTAGGATTAATTACCAGTATGTTATCAGTTTGATAAACGTTGGCGTAGATCTTTCCGTTGATATATTCCAGCTCGTTTATCGAATCTATCTGTTGCTTATCGTCACATACATCAACATGTCCTATAGGGCGGTAGGTGTTCTTATCCAGGAACCAAAGCCGATTGGTGCTGTCGTCCATATACAATTTATTGCCATCATAGCACATCCCCCAACCTTCGGGGCCTACATTGTTAGTAAAGTTATTGAGCAGCTTCAAGGTCTTTTTATCGTAAACAAAACCTACTTTCTCTCTATATGTAAGCTGAATTACCTTATCATCAACAACAGCTAAACCCTCACCAAAATACTGGTTATCTAATTTGGTTTGCAGCAAAACTTTGCCGGTATTAAGATCAACCTTGCGGATCGCAGAATGACCAGTATCACCCAAACTTTCATATAAAACGCCATCGATGTATTGTAAACCTTCGGTATAAGCGGCGGTATCATGCGGGAATACTTTTTCAACTTTATAGGTGTACCTGGCAGGGGCTTTTGCCGCCAGTAACAGGATATTGGTTGTTACCTCATTGCTTTTACCACCCTCGTAAACCTTAGCGGTAATCATCCTGATGCCTAAGCCAATGGTATCGGTTTTAAGGCTGATGCCTGCAGTATCCTTACTGGAAGCAATTTTTGCCGAATCGAGCAGGTAAACTACCGAATCAACTTTACTACCAGTTGGGTAGCCTACTTTAATATCAATTTTATCACCGGCTTTGTAATTGGTGCCGGCATCGGGAGTTATGGTATAGTCTGTAGCCGAGCTATCAGATTTATGTTTACAGCCGTAGTAGCCTAAAGTCGTTAGGGCAAGGGCGGCAAAAAATAGTTTTGCTTTGTTATTCATAAGTGTTATGTGGCCGAAGGCCAAAACGCATCTTCTATATGGTTTAGTATATAATTTCCGCTACGGTCAAACAAAATGGCAATGATATCAAACCTAACTTCGCCCTGGTGGTTCATGAGGTAAATGTATTCATCAGCAGCTTCGGCCAGGAGTTTTTGTTTACGGTTATCAACAAAGTCTTCTGGTTCGCCAAAGCCATTGCCCGTGCGGGTTTTTACTTCGGTAAATATAATAACCTTGTCTTTATAAGCAATAATATCAATTTCAGCTTTTCCGAAAGTCCAGTTTTCATCAAGGATCTCGTAGCCTGCTTTTTCGAGGTGTGTTTTGGCTAATGCTTCGCCGGTGCGACCAAGTTCAAGGTGACTGGCCATTATTTAATGATTACGGAGCCTAAAAAGTCGGATATGGATTTTTCAACTTTTTTCATACGCATATACTGGTGAAGCAGTATTTCCTGGTCGGCCTCAGTATCGGCTTTTTGAAGTTGCGTACGCAGGTCTTCCAGCATCTTGCCAACCTTATGTTTTTTTAGGTGGAAGATAGCGCCGAGAATAGTAGCTTTCATATTCACCTGTTCGTCATTCACCGCGATCTTGTGCATTTCGTACCAGTTTTCACTGAGCGAGTATTTGCTGGCCAGCATGTTAATGGTCAAATCAACTATGCCTTTATCCTTATGATGAATAAAATAAGCATCATCCGGCAATACACCGTTTTCTACCTCACGGCGGTAAATTTCTGTGATCTGCTTGCAAACCGGATGGTCAAAGGTCACATCGCTTAACTCGGCTATAATGAACGGGCCTATGTAGGTATTGGCAATACCATCCCAGTCAATCATGCGGCTGCCGTAATGCAGCAGCAAACGCACTATTTCCTTTTCCTGGAAAGCATCATCCTTAACAACCGGAGGCTCCAACTCAACAGGCTCATCAAAAAAGTGAGGCTCATCCGGCATTTCGGCATACCTGTTGTTTTGCTGTTGGCGCTGCTGTTCTTCCTTTTTTGCTTTAGTCGCGCGCATTTTGTTGAGCTCGGATAAAAGGGCGCGCTCATCTATCTGCAACAAACCGCTGCACTCTTTTATAAATACCGATGCTTTAATGCTATCCGGGATCTTGGCGATACTTTCAACCACCTCGCGGATCACGTCGGCTTTCTTTATCGGGTCGTTCCCAACTTCCTTAAGCAGGATCTGGGTTTTATAGAGGATGAAATCTTTCTTATTTTCCTCGATATGCTTTTTGAAAGCACTTGAACCTTTCGACTGTACAAACGAATCCGGGTCATGCCCATCCGGAAACAGCACCACTTTTACATTAAGCCCTTCCTCCAGGATCATATCCAAACCCCGCAGCGAGGCTTTGATCCCTGCCGCATCGCCATCATATAATATGGTGATGTTTTTGGTAAAACGTGATATGAGTTTAATTTGCTCGGTAGTGAGCGATGTGCCTGATGAAGCCACTACGTTTTCAACGCCTGCCTGGTGTACCGAAAGTACATCCGCATAACCTTCTACCAGGTAACAGTTATCCTGCTCACGAATGGCCTTTTTGGCAAAATACAGCCCGTAAAGTACGTTTGATTTATGGTAGATCTCCGACTCGGGCGAGTTAACGTATTTGGCTACGTTTTTATCTTTTTTTAGCGTACGACCACCAAAACCGATTACCCTGCCGGTAAAACTGTGGATCGGGAACATCACCCGCCCACGGTACCTGTCAAACAGCGCGCCGTTATCCCGCTTTACTGACAGGCCGCTTTCAACCAAAAACTGCTCTTTATAGCCGTTCCGGATAGCTGCGCCGGTAAACGCTTCCCATTGATCGGGCGAGTAGCCCAGCTCAAATTTTTTAATAGTATCGGCAGTAAAGCCACGTTCTTTAAAATAACTGAGGCCGATGCTTTGACCTTCCTCCGTATCAAGCATGGTTTCATGAAAAAACTTAGCGGCAAATGCCGATACGATCATGAGGCTTTCCCTACGGAGCTCTTCCTCTCGGTTTTCGGGTGCCTCAACGGTTTCTTCAACCTCGATGCCGTATTTTTTTGCCAACCATTTCAGGGCTTCGGGATAGCTGAACTTTTCCAGCTCCATTAAAAATGTAACCGCCGAACCACCTTTGCCTGTAGAGAAGTCTTTAAAAATACCTTTTGCCGGCGACACCGTGAATGATGGGGTACGCTCATTTGCAAAAGGCGAAAGGCCTACATAATTGGCCCCGCGTTTTTTTAACTGCACAAACTCCCCTATCACCTCCACAATGTCGGTGGCTTCCATAATACGGTCGATAGTGGATTTTTGGATCATGCGTTAAAAATACAAATGTAGGCAAAGATCGCTCGTCGCTCTTAATTCGAAAAGGTTAAAATACGGTTTTGTTTGATAACGAGGGGTTTAAAATTCAAGCGATTCTTGAGGCAAGTGTACCATTCAAAACTTTCAGCAATACCCGGCGGTACATCCCCGTTTCATATTTTATAAAAACCACAAGCAAGAAATAGCCAAGCACCCCAAACATCAAAGGCACCCAATAAAAAGAACTATTCAGGCCGTCATTAAATAGGGTATAAATAAGCATGCATTCAAAAACGAGAACAAACAAAACCGTTATCATACCAGATATTGACGGATTCACTTTTACTGTTATCCTGCTTCCTTTTTCGTGAGTTAAAACATAGCCTTTTATATGCAGCAATGGACTTCTCCTGCCTACGGTTCTTGTTTTCAAATCAAATTGCTCGATTGTTACTATTCCCTCGTAGGCGGGGTATCTTATCTCTGGGGGCCTAACATAATAAGATGTTACGAGAGCTTGCAACCGACTTTCAATTTCCCTTGGCGAAAGCGGACTCATAATATCAAAATCACGATAAGGGTAAAAGTTCATTTAGGTAAAGGTTAAACCGCAACTTCTGCCTTTCGACTCCGCGGCTTTAAGAATGTTACGGCTATCCCAGCCAAAACAATGGCACTGCCAACAATTTCATTAAAACCCAAACGCTCATGAAGCAAAAAAGCAGCAAGCAGACCCGCAAAAACCGTTTGGCTTAGCAAGGCGATGGATACTTTGGTTGATTCAAGGTACCGCAACGAGTAGTTGATGGTGAGCCAACCCGCTAACTGGCAAATAAGCCCCATCCCTATAAAACAAAGCCACACTTTTAATGAAAGATGAACAATATCATTATGCATATATCCATTTATCATTAATAAAAAAATACTGGCGCTAAGCATACTGTAAAACATAAAACTAAAAACATCAATACCGGCCATAATATTTTTGGTGATCATGATGTAGGTAGCATAAAAAAAGCTGGCTAATACGGCCAATAATATGCCGGTATTAAGTTCCATGTGCAGGATATGTTCATAGCCTACCAGTATCACCATACCTGCAATGGCAATGAGTGTACCTATCCAGAATAACAGCCCTGAGCGTTTTTTTAAGAGCAGGAAGCTCATCAGGCCCACCCAAACCGGCGCAAGGTTGGCTATGAGTGTTGAAACGGTGGCGCTGATCTTTAACAGCGAAATATTCCACACGGCAATATCAAGTGCAAATACCATTCCCGCAGCTATAGAGATCAGCAGCTGCTTTCTATCTACCTTAAGTTTTCTTTTGAATATGCAAAATGGCGCAAGGCATATCCAGGCTACAAATACCCGGTAAAATGCCGAGCCAATTGGTGATACCCCGGCAAGCTTCACAAATATCGGCGAAAAAGAGATACATAAAATGCCAATAACAAGGCTCACTCTGGGATTCATAGGGCGGTAAAATTAAATGAGCGGCAAACTTACTGAAAGCCTGCATAATATGCTTTACTTTTAAATACCTTTATATTACCTGTACAATTTGTTAACCTGTCATCAACAAAGTAATGAGATATCCCTGGTTTATGTTAGCCATAGCCGTGATGCTGCTTTTTTCGGCCTGCAAAAAGAAGGACTGCTGCAATTTTCCGGTTGCGCCAGATTTTATGCTCGCGCAAAAAAACGACATCAAATGGGAGGCTGATCCTTCCGGCTCAAACTTATTAGGCGATACTATTACGATATCAGGAAAAACCAATACCGGAAGCGAGGAAGAGCAGGTAGGTTTTAAAATTGTATTTGACGGCTTGGGCTATTATACACTTAAAACAAACGAAAAATTTTACCGCATTACAAAAAACGGGGCCTCATTGGCTGAATACCAGCCCGACCCAACCCATCTGAGCTCAGTAACCATAATTTCGTATAACCAGACCGATAAAATACTACAGGGACTTTTTGAACTCAGGTTTTTGAAAGTTAACGATAACTCTCCTGGAAGCCATCCAAATAAGGTTTTTTTTGGCGAAGGCAAGTTCAAAGTCACACTAAAATATTAATTGTAACAAGTTTATATATTATTCGTATTAGTTGTAAATTTAGCATTATGAAAAAAGTTTTATTTACAGCTGCAGCATTATCATTATTGTTATTTGCAGGCTGCCAGAAAAATGGCGTAGCGCCTAAACAGGATAGCGTTAGTACTAAAAAAAGCATCCTTAATCAGTCGCTAAACAAAAGCAAAGACACAATTATGGTTGGCGGCGCAACGACGAACAAACTTATCCGTGACACCATCATGGTTACAAACAAGTAAGCGTCAAAAAGCAATAGCCGGGAACCCTATATGTTCCCGGCTGTGTTTTTATACAGATTTTCATTTTCCCACTCCCCTACTCTCCCGGCATTTCCCTTCCATACTAACCGGCTGATGTTTTTTAGCTGATGTTTCAAAGTGTGCTTTGATAATTAATTGTATTTTTGCGACTCTAAAAATTATACAGTTTTATACAGAATTACAATTTATGAGTCAGCGAACTAAGATCAAAGCATTGCTGCAAAGCCAGCAAACCGAAATTGATGTAACAGTTAAAGGATGGGTGCGTGCATTCCGTTCAAATCGTTTTATTGCTTTGAATGATGGCTCAACTAATAATAACATCCAAATCGTTGTCGACTTTGAAAATACCGACCCGGCCCTGCTTAAACGCATCACCGTTGGCGCGGCACTAAGTGTTGAAGGTAAGCTCATCGCTTCTTTGGGTAAAGGTCAAACCGTTGAAGTTGTAGCAACCGAAATTGAGATACTGGGAGATTGCGACCCTGAAACATATCCGCTTCAATTAAAAAACAGGCCGAGCCTTGAGTTTTTGCGGGAAAAAGCCCACCTGCGTTTTCGTACAAATACCTTTGGTGCGATATTCAGGGTGCGTAACAGCCTGGCATTCGCGGTGCACCAGTTTTTCCAGGAGCGTGGGTTCGTTTACCTGCACACTCCAATAATTACTGCTTCAGATGCTGAGGGTGCGGGCGAAACATTTCATGTCACCAACTTCGATCTGGATAATATCCCAAAAACTGACACAGGCGAGATAGATTTCAAAGAGGACTTTTTTGGTCGTGCCACTAACTTAACCGTATCCGGCCAGCTGGAAGGTGAGCTTGGCGCTATGGCCCTGAGCGACATTTATACCTTCGGTCCAACTTTCCGTGCCGAAAATTCAAACACTACACGCCACCTGGCCGAGTTTTGGATGATCGAACCTGAAGTTGCCTTTAACGACCTTATTGATAACATGGACCTTGCCGAGGACATGCTGAAATATGTGATCAAATACGCATTGGATAAAAATGCCGATGATATTGAGTTCTTAACCCAGCGTTTAACCGAGGAGGAAAAGTCAAAGCCACAAAACGAACGCTCGGAAATGACGCTGCTTGAAAAACTGCAGTTTTGCTTAACTAACGATTTTGAGCGTCTTACTTATACCGAGGCTATCGACATCCTGAAGGAATCGACCCCGAACAAAAAGAAAAAATTTGTTTACCCTATTGAGGGCTGGGGTACCGATCTGCAAAGCGAGCATGAGCGCTACCTGGTTGAAAAACACTTTAAAAAACCGGTGATCCTGACAGATTATCCTAAGGAGATCAAAGCGTTTTACATGCGCCAAAACGATGACGGCAAAACCGTGCGCGCTATGGATATCCTGTTCCCTGGTATTGGTGAAATTGTAGGCGGCTCGCAACGTGAAGAGCGTTTAGACAAGCTTGAACAGCGCATGAACGAAATGGGCATCCCTACCGAAGAACTTTGGTGGTACCTGGATACCCGCCGTTTCGGCTCTTGTCCGCATGCCGGCTTTGGTTTAGGGTTTGAGCGCCTGGTGCTGTTTGTTACCGGTATGGGCAACATCCGTGATGTGATCCCTTTCCCAAGGTTTCCTAAGAACGCGGAATTTTAACCGTTGATTGCTTTTTGATTTTTATGATTACGCTGATTATTTGAAAAGCGTAATACTATATTTAGGCTGTTGTTATGCAACAGCCTATTTTTTTATACCATATGCCGTCACAAATCCTACTTGCTACCCATATTAACGCCCCGGTCGAAAAAGTTTTTGATATAGCCCGCAATATCGATGTGCACGTAGAATCGACCAAACATACCGGAGAGCAGGCCATTGCCGGGCGAACAAGCGGTCTGATCGAGCTTGGTGAAACCGTTACCTGGAGGGCCAAACATTTCGGTATTTGGCAAAACCTTACCTCAAAGATCACCGAAATGGAATATCCAAATTACTTTACCGATATCCAGATTGGGGGTGCCTTCAAAAGCTTTACCCATGAGCATTATTTTTATCCCATCCTTAACCAAACCATGATGCGGGATATTTTCACGTTCGAATCACCCGGGGGAATATTGGGCGATGCCGTGAACTACCTGTTTTTATCAAAGTATATGACGAGGCTGCTATTGAAGCGAAATCAAGTAATCAAAGAATTAGCCGAAAGCAAATAAACATTAACTACCGCGGGCTTCCAGCCCGTGGGAACAACAGTGTAAGCTTCCAGCTTACATTAGTTCAGCTGAAAGCTGAAACCATGCTTACCCACGGGCTGAAAGCCCGCGGCAGTTAATAAGTAAACTAATAGCCTCCTAAACGAAACCGCAAAATACATTGAATAGCTGTTCCGGAATCTATATATTGAGCCTTCAATTATTAATGTATTTAGCTTCCTATTGAAATCATGACTTTTAATTCTGACATTCTTATACATCCTGGGCTGGGCAATTCAGGCCCGCAGCATTGGCAAAGCATTTGGGAAAAGCGCTTTAACTTCACCCGTATTGAACAACAGGACTGGGAAACACCTGTTTGTGCAGACTGGATAAAAACCTTAAACGAATATGTAAACCGGTACGATCCCGCAAATGTGATACTGGTTGGCCATAGCCTTGCCTGTGCCACAATAGCCTACTGGGCTAAACAATATAATATCAGCATAAAAGGAGCGCTGTTAGTAGCCCCCAGCGATACCGAGGCGGATAGCTACCCATCAGGCACAAGTGGCTTTGCGCCTGTCCCTTTAACCAGGCTACCATTCAAGTCAATAACCGTAATTAGTAATAACGATTTCTACGTAAGCCCGGAACGTGCCCGGTTATTTGCAGACAGCTGGGGAAGCGAGATAGTAGACATAGGCGCTGCCGGCCATATCAATGTATCAGCAGGCTATGGCGAATGGGATGCAGGCCTTGAGCTGTTGAAAAAGCTGGACGCGGGACATTGAACTCCTCCTCTACCGCGGGCTTCCAGCCCGTGAGCATTACCGGGTAAGCTTTCTGCTTACATCCCTTCAGCTGAAAGCTGAAAGCTGAAAGCATGCTTTACCACGGGCTGAAAGCCCGCGGTAATTGTTATTATTTAAAAAGAATGAATCAATTAAGGCATTAACTGAAGTCCATAATAGTAATCTATCACCGGCTTTCACCCCAAGGCAAATCATCCAAGGCCGTTTACTGAAAAACTTATTACCTTTTTAGTTTTCAGATTCATTTTCACCTGAAAGTAACAATTCCCTCCATCCATTACCAAGATAAAGCGCTGCTTCCAATCTTTATTGTTTTCCAAACTACATAAACAGTTTAAATATACTTCCTGCCCCCCTTTCTCATCCGCAGCTGCTAATACCTGTTTATAGTATTTGTCTGGGTGCTTCACTAAAACATAGCTTCCTTCTTTTTTATGATCATCAACTGCCTTGGTCAAAATACTATCAATCTCTACAAAATCGGCGTTCGTTAATTGTACGAAGCGATAACTTTTTCCAAAGAAGATGTTTATTGCCTCTTTATCTTCCGGTAACACCGCATATTTAGACATATCAACCGGATGAAGCTTTTGATATTCAAATAACGATTTGGACTTGCTGATTGGATTTAAAGATTGCAGCAAAAGGAACAAGGATAAAACAGCTACGCGCATGATTAAAAGATTATAGGTTTTATTTAGTGTTAAACGCAAATTGCGCATTTTTATTTGAACGGTTAAAGCCATACTTATTGGGGATTGAGACAAGTGAAGGAGACTTGTCTCTCCCGTCAAACCAATGTAAACATCAACCCGGGAAACATTTTATCCCCCTAATTTGTCGTATCTTTATATAGATAAAAAGCCGAATAAAGTTATCGAATCGGTGAAATCATCAAAAATCTGTGTAATCCCAACAAAAAAAATATGGAATATAATCAATTAACGCCCGATGAAGAAAGGGTAATATTATACAAAGGCACCGAAAGGCCATTTACCGGTTCTTTGCTGAATAACAAGGCACAGGGTTTATATGTTTGTAAACGCTGCGATGCACCACTGTACCGGTCGGAAGATAAGTTTGAGTCGTTTTGCGGCTGGCCAAGCTTTGACGATGAAATTGAAGGAGCTGTACGCCGCGAGGTTGATGCCGACGGTCGCAGGGTGGAGATCCTTTGTGCAAATTGCGGCGCGCACCTGGGCCACGTGTTTGAAGGCGAGTACATGACCGCTAAAAATACCCGTCATTGTGTAAATTCAGTGTCGATGAAATTTGTTCCGATTGAGGAAGCAAAATAAATCGTAAAACTTTGAGGAATACGCCCGTAAGTTGATGACTTACGGGCGTATTTGTTTTCCACATGCCTGCCTATAGTGGTCTTTTAACTGAGCATTTAGATATTGATACCGGTGCAAAGCAAAAGCATTTCGTTATTGGCAATAATTGTCGGTGTTAAGTCAAGTAATTTATAATGTTAAATTATCGTAATCCGCAAGTATAAAGGCCTCCAAATTTCAATCAAATTTTTAATCGACTGTTTTCAAGTCCATTAATTTTTCATCAATATAACAAGTGCCGCTAAAGTGTGGATAACTCGGGTGTTTGTGAAAAACTATCATTCACAACTACACATCTCAAACATTAACTTTGCTCTACAAGGTAATAAAAAAGTATTCGGCCGACAGCCTGATGCACTCGTCATCCTCTAATTAAACACTTGGCTGTCAGAAAGTTACAAAATACAATTGCCAAAGGGCAACCTAAAGGCATCAAAATTTAAAGCTTTATTGAAAAGTAAGGCTCGCTTTCGTGTCTGAATACGTGATTGAAGGAAAAAATTAAAAAAAGGTAGATCTCTATGAGTTTGGAAAACGAATTATTACTACGGGAAAACAAGGACCGGTTTGTTATCCTTCCCATCAAGTATCCCGCCATTTGGGAGATGTATAAAAAAGCGGAGGCCAGTTTCTGGACCGCCGAAGAGATCGACCTTTCGGACGACCTTAAACATTGGGAAAATCTTAATTCGGGTGAAAAACATTTCATTTCACACATCCTTGCATTTTTTGCTGCAAGTGACGGTATCGTGAACGAAAACCTGGCGGTAAACTTCATGAGCGAAGTTCAATTACCCGAAGCACGCTGCTTTTATGGTTTCCAGATCATGATGGAAAACATCCACTCTGAAACCTATGCACTGCTTATAGATACCTATGTAAAAGATCCAACCGAAAAAGACCGCCTTTTCCACGCCATTGAAACTGTACCATGTGTGGGCAAAAAAGCAGAGTGGGCATTAAAATGGATCAACAACGGCAATTTTGCCGAGCGTTTGGTAGCTTTCGCAGCTGTAGAAGGGATCTTCTTCTCCGGTAGTTTCTGCTCTATATTCTGGCTTAAAAAACGTGGCCTGATGCCAGGCCTGACATTTAGCAATGAGCTGATCTCGCGCGATGAAGGTTCGCACTGCGAATTTGCCTGCTTATTATACGGCATGCTTGAAAACAAACTGCCACAGGAACAGGTTACCAAGATCATTACCGACGCGGTTGAAATTGAAAAAGAATTTGTAACCGATGCACTGCCGGTTAACCTGATAGGCATGAACGCCAAATTGATGAGCCAGTACATTGAATTTGTGGCCGACAGATGGTTGAGCGAGCTTGGTTACGATAAGTTTTATGGCGCAACCAACCCGTTTGATTTCATGGAAATGATATCGCTGCAGGGTAAAACCAACTTTTTTGAAAAGCGCGTAGGCGACTATCAAAAAAGCGGTGTATTAAATGCATCAGCCGAAAGCAAAAGCTTTTCGCTTGATGATGATTTTTAGATTTAGAGATCAGAGGTTGGAGATCAGAGGTTGATGAGAGAGATTAGAGGTTGGAGATCAGAGATTAGTTAGCTGCTTCAATTTCATGTCAATCCTCAAATCAGGAAAATCAGGGTTCAAAAAGAAAATAATCAAATCACAATAATATTAACTAAAAAAAGCTTCGCTTTTAACGGGGCAAAAGGAGGGGGAAAATGTTCGTAGTAAAAAGAGACGGTAGAAGAGAGTCCGTAAAATTTGACAAGATCACCGCACGTATTGAAAAACTGTGCTACGGGTTTCAATTGGTTGACCCTATTGATGTAGCTAAAAAGGTAATTGAAGGTTTATTTGACGGCGTAACCACCTCCGAGCTGGATAACCTGGCTGCCGAAACCGCCGCTTCATTAACCACCAAGCATCCTGATTATGCTTTACTGGCATCACGCATTGCAGTATCAAACCTGCACAAAAACACCATCAAATCGTTTTCTGAAACCATGCGCCTCCTGCATGAATATATTGACAAGAAAACGGGTAAAGATGCATCGCTTATTGCTGATGATGTGTGGGAAGTGATTCAGGAAAATGCAGAGTTGCTTGACAGCACCATCATTTATGACCGCGATTTTGGTTTTGATTACTTCGGTTTTAAAACCCTTGAAAAATCATACCTGTTAAAAATAGACGGTAAAATTGCCGAGCGCCCTCAGCACCTGTTCATGCGTGTATCGGTAGGCATCCACAAACATGACATTGAAAGCGCCATTAAAACATACCATTTAATGAGCGAGCGCTGGTTTACACATGCTACGCCTACCCTGTTCAATGCTGGCACACCGAAACCACAAATGTCGTCATGTTTCCTGTTAACCATGAAAGATGACAGCATTGAAGGTATCTATGATACGCTGAAACAAACTGCCAAAATTTCTCAAAGTGCAGGCGGTATCGGCTTAAGCATCCACAATGTAAGGGCTACAGGTTCATATATCAGCGGTACTAACGGTACCAGCAATGGTATCATCCCAATGCTGCGTGTATTTAACGATACCGCACGTTATGTTGATCAGGGCGGTGGTAAACGTAAAGGTGCTTTCGCTGTTTACTTAGAGCCATGGCATGCCGATATCTTTGAGTTCCTTGATCTGCGTAAAAACCATGGTAAGGAAGAAATGCGTGCCCGCGACTTGTTCTACGCCCTTTGGGTATCTGACCTGTTCATGCAACGCGTTGAAGCTAATGAGGATTGGAGCTTATTCTGTCCGCACGAAGCACCAGGTCTGGCCGATTGCTGGGGTAAGGAATTTGAAGAACTTTACACTAAATATGAAAAAGAAGGCCGTCAGCGCCGTATTGTAAAAGCACAGGAGTTGTGGTTTGCAGTATTAGATGCACAGGTTGAAACCGGTACGCCATACTTATTATATAAAGACGCTGCTAACGGTAAATCAAACCAGCAAAACCTGGGTACCATTAAAAGCTCAAACCTTTGCACCGAGATCATCGAGTATACTGATGCTAACGAAGTAGCTGTTTGTAACCTGGCTTCATTAGCGTTGCCACGTTACATCAATAACGGTGCGTTTGATCATGATAAATTGTATGAAGTAACTTACCAGGCCACCATCAACCTTAACCGGATCATTGATGGTAACTACTACCCGGTTAAAGAAGCTGAGTACTCAAACTTAAGGCACCGCCCTATTGGTTTAGGTGTACAAGGTTTAGCTGATACTTTCATCCAACTGCGTATGCCGTTTGAAAGCGAAGAAGCTAAACAACTAAACATCGAGATCTTTGAAACCATCTACTTTGCAGCTATGACAGCTTCAAAAGATATGGCAATTGCCGATGGCCCTTATGAAACATTCAAAGGATCGCCATTGTCACAAGGTAAATTCCAGTTTGATCTGTGGGGTGTAAAACCAGAAAGCGGTCGTTGGGATTGGGAAAACCTGCGTTTAGATGTTATGAACCATGGTGTACGTAACTCGCTATTAGTTGCGCCGATGCCAACTGCTTCAACATCACAGATATTGGGTAACAACGAATGTTTTGAGCCATATACTTCAAACATTTACACCCGCCGTGTACTGAGCGGTGAGTTCATTGTAGTGAACAAATACCTGCTGCGCGATTTAGTAAACCTTGGTTTGTGGAGCACCAGCATGAAAGATAAGATCATCAGCGCTAACGGTTCAATCCAGGAGATCCCGGAGATCCCTGCTGATATTAAAGCATTGTACAAAACTGTTTGGGAGATCAAAATGCGCAGCATTATTGATATGGCTGCCGACAGGGGCGCATACATTTGTCAATCGCAATCATTGAACCTGTTCATCAACTCGCCAAATGCGTCTAAACTGACTTCAATGCACTTCTACGCATGGAAAAAAGGCTTGAAAACAGGTATGTACTACCTGCGTACACAAGCAGCATCGCAAGCGGTTAAATTCACTGTTGAAAACCAGGGAGGCAAAAACATGGATCCGGTTATCCCAGCCGTTGTTGATGCTGTTGCCGACGAAATTCCTGCAGGCCCAACCTGCTCGATGGAAGAAGGCTGCGTGACTTGTTCTGCTTAAGTCGGAAGTCCGAAGTCGGAAAGTCCGAAAGATGATTTTTAAGCCCATAAACTTCAGTTTATGGGCTTTTTTCGTTTAAGTGTAATTGTACTGACATTACACTTCTATTTTATCAATACCTTTGTTGTTGGCTTCCGCACTTTCCATCTTCCGGACTTGCGGACTTACTGACTTTCGGACTAAATAAAGAATGCACAAACACGAAATTATCCGTTGCGAACGTTGCGAAACACCTTTTGAATGTAAAGCCAATTCATTCACCAAGTGCCAGTGCAGTACCGTGCAGCTTACCCTTAACGAGGTACAGTACGTAAGCGAACTGTATGACGGGTGCCTGTGTGCTAACTGCCTGCTCATTATTCAGCAGGAATACAGGGAAAGCGTGGGGTTGGTTTAATAAACCAATAAAGCTATTCATCAGATAGAATACTAATTTATACCCTTTTATTCTCTGTCCAAAATTGAAGCGCGTTTATTATTCTGCTTTTCAATATAATTCAATATCCTTCCTGATTAAACAAATATTTATCAGATATTCGGGGGTGTTTAAACAACAACCTAAGATAGAAAGTATCGTATTATTAAGGGGACTGGCTGCTTTAGGCGTATGCGCCACCCATTATTATATAATAAATGAAGATACATTTAGCCCTTTGATTAAGCAGCTATTTATGAGCGGCCAACTCGGTGTCTCGATATTTTTTGTAATATCAGGATTTGTGCTTCCCTATTCAATAAGTAAGATCAATTACACTATCGCCGGATTTCCAAATTTCATGCTAAAAAGGCTTCTCCGGATCGAGCCTCCCTATTGGGCCACTATCGCCCTGCTTTTTATATTAGGCATTGTACCCTGGCAAAACTTTGATATCAGGCAATTGGCCGTAAATATATTTCATATCGCACCACTGTTTAAAAATTACAACTGGTATTCGCCTACCTTTTGGACATTATCCATTGAATTTCAATACTACATTTTACTGGGGTTGTTCTTTCCGCTGCTCATGCGATGCAAACCTGCCGTATCTATATTAATAGTCTGCGGCATAAGCGTAATATGTGTATTTGCTAAGCTAAATATACGTGATCTTGTGTTCACCTATTGGTATGATTTTGCTACGGGCTACATCGCGTTTATGTGCATGACCAATAAAATCACAACGCAAACCGCAATAATATATCTTACAGTTTTTTGCGCCATTGTAGCATCGGGAGTTTCCATCCTAACCGGGGCACTGCCTTTTGCTACCGCACTGATCATTCTTTTGTTTAACAAAAAGCCTTACAAGCCATTCCTGTTTTTGGGCAATATCTCCTATTCATTATACCTCACCCATACTATAGTCATATTTTTCTTTCTGAAATTTGCTAAAGCTTATCTATCAAACCAGATGGTTCTTTTCCCCCTGACCATATTATCATGTGTAGGTTTTGCTGCTTTATTTTACACCATAATTGAGAAGCCAGTTCTCTGGCGTTCAAAAAAATTGTAATAAGTAATCCTGATCAATCCTTTTCTATTTCCATCAGCACATACATTATGTGTACTTTGATAAAGAGAAAACATAGGCCTGGTTTAATTTAACATATTCCTTACCAATCAATTTACGTATTGATTTACAGATGATTTACTTAAATTAGCGCTGCAATTTCTATTAAAGGAATGAAAAACCTAAAGTGTATCCCGGCATTATTGTGCTTAGTCTTATTTGTTATAACCGCCTGCCAAAAAAACGGCATACCCAGCGCACCAGCCGGGCAAATTGCTATCAGTAAATTAAAGGTAAAGATCAACGAACCCGACTCAATGCTGCTGGTAGGTGCCGACACCACCAAGGCAGTAACCTGGACTATCAGCCCAACAGGTTCAGACGAACTGCAAACCCATACCATTGGCGCTATTATTAAATTTAGCAAAGCCGGGCAGTATACGGTTAAGGCAAGCAACAGCGATGAAACGTCCAACACGCTTACCGTAACCGTAATAGATTCGGTTTATGCGCCGGTTTACTTTACAGATTTTTCTGCCGGCGAGCAGATCAGTATTACGCCACGGATCATTAAAAGCACAAAATCCGATTCAAGTTATATCGGTTTCACAGCTACAACCAAAAACAGCTATTGCACCAACTCGCACCTGGAGTTTGGTGTTTGGTTCGGTTCTAATCCTCAAGCTTACTTCATCTCGTTTAATGGCATATTTTTTATAACACCCGGATGCGGAGTCGGCAGCCAGCCAGTTACAAGTACTGTTGATTTTAGCTCCTATTTAACGCCCTTAACCCCGGGCACTTATCCGCTTAACATTCTATTTCAAAACATAGGCTACCATGGTACAGTAGAAGTAACCCCAACCCAGGTTATTTTTCATTGGGACAATGCCTCATCGGGCATCATTATTTCGCCAACTACCTTAGCGAGGTAAAACTTTTCAATTGATAAAATCTAAATGAAACCACTCCTTATCCTCTTATTACTATCCACATTTCACCTTGCTTTGTTTGGTCAGCAAATAGACTACTCGCTACCTCCCGACTTTGATAAAACAATCAGCCGGAATGACTATAAAACTATCGCTGATCAGTCGGTTGCCATCGTTTCTAAAAAATACAAAGTTGACAGTGTAAAAAACGGCACTATTATAGTCGGCAACCAGCAGGCTTTTAATTTAGATAACCTGGTAAATAAATGTATTGCCGAAACCGATCATACAAAATGGACATCAATTATTAATGACCATTTTAATGCCCTGTTTAGTTCCATGGATCAGAAAGCCGGCATCGATCTGCACAACTATGAAACCGTTAAGCCTTACCTGAGTATCCGGATCTATCCGGCCGAAACAGTTGAAGCGAGAGGAGGAACGGCATCTTTGATCAGTCGCACCGACTTGGAGGGTACCGTAAGCATGCTCATGCTCGACCTGCCCCAAGCCTTTACCCCGGTATCAAAAACCGATTTTGAAACATGGCATAAAACTGCCGACGAAACATTTAAAGCCGCGTCAGAAAATATAGCGAAACAGCCTATCACCAAAG
>NZ_DASVOB010000445.1:0-8241 GCF_036383575.1 Mucilaginibacter sp. | reverse complement strand
CATTCCTGTTTATTGGCCTGGATGCCTTTTGCCTGCCATACTTTGATCTTTTTATATTGAGTTTCGGCCTCTTCGGCAGTCCATGGCTGACCGGGACCGGGCACGTCAAAAAAATCGCCGCTGGTTGCCGTTGCCGAAAGTAAACGACCAGGATATAGCGCCAAAAAGTCTGTAACTATAAATCCACCTAACGATAGCCCTACAATATGCGCTTTTGCTATATGCAGTTGATCCATTAAAGCTTTCAAATCATCGGCATGCAGGGCTTTCTGATTTTCAGAAGGCATCGATGACCAGCCGTATCCCCTCAGATCATAACGGATCACCCTGTATTTTTTAGCCAGCAAAAAAAACTGCGGGTCCCATTCCGTACGGTCAAATGAATGGCCGTGGATCAGGATAAGGGGCTCGCCTTTTCCTGTTTCTTCATAATAGAGTTTAGCACCATCATGTGTTGCGATATAACCGTGTTTTATATTGCTCATGCTCGCCTGGGCAAGCACATCCCTTACCAACACCGGCAGTACCGGGCTACCCAAAAACGAATTGAAACCGTTTTTCATTTCGGCTACACGGGCAAGCAGGAAGCCGTAAACGTTATGCTTTTTATCGACCCAGGGATAGGCCCCGGCCCAGCTCGGGCTGCTGATCAGTGTGGCGTTACCTTTGGCATCAACCTCTTCACGCCATTCGCCAAGACCGTAAACATCCTTTCGTTCACTGGCCCGGGTGTTTTCAACGTAAGGATCGGTCATTTTAGCATTTCCAACCTGGTCGGCCTGCATCTCTTGTATGGCTTTTGCCGACAGGATGCGTTTGCCCTTATATACCCCGTTATGGATGATCATGTTCAGGAAACGAGCATAGTCTTCCAGTGACGATCTCGCTCCGCCACCCAACATAGGGTTTTGACCACCAACATTACTTACGGGCGTAAAATGAGTTAATTGCATGCCTAAGGGGTTGGCTATCTTTTCCTGGAAGATCGATTCCCAGTCTTTACCCGTAGCCAATTCAGCCATACGACCGGCTACCTGCATTGCAAGACCGCCGTATTTAAATTTAGTACCGGGAGCAGTATCAGCGGGCAAATCGACGATGTGAGCTACCGACTCTTTCAGCGTTTGATAGTTATCGGGGTGGGTGCCTTCCGGCTGATAATCAGGATAACCGGCAGTATGCGAAAACAGTTGCCTTAAAGTGGCCTCTCCTTTTTGATCTTTAAATTCAGGCAGCCACTTTTTTACCTGATCGTCCCATGATAATTTGCCATCGTCAACTACGGCAGCTATAGTAGCAGCAGCAAGCCATTTGCCTGCCGATGCTATATAGGCTACTGTTTCAGGGGTATAGTTTCCAAAATATTCTTGGTGAATAACCTCATCATCCTTAACAATAAGTACAGATGCTCCTTTGTAGTAACCGCTGTCAACCCAGCCGCCGATCTTCCTGTCCAGGTAAGAAAAATCATACACAACAGTTTTTTTTGCAGGTATCTGCGCAGCTGTAATCCCGGCTACAGTTGCCAGTATAAAGGTTGATATGATTACCAGGACGCTTTTCATTAGTGCTTAACTTTATAAAATTTGGCACCGAATAAAAAGATCACCGCGTAACAGATAACAGGCAGGTAATAAGCATGCGCTACACTATGATTGGCTATCTGTCCCATAACCATTGGGAATACCGCCCCGCCTACTACACCCATCGCTATAAAAGAGGAAGCCTGCTGTGTATGGTTACCCAGGTTTTTGATCCCCAAACTAAAGATAGTAGGGAACATAATGCTAAAGAAGAAATTGATCATCAGCAAAGCGATGTATGATGTCCAGCCTAAACTTTGCGCAACTACCAGGCACATTAAAATACTGCCGCAGGCAAATACGGCCAGCAATTTATTGGGGGCAATAACGGTCATGAGTGAGGTGCCTACAATACGGCCAAGCAACATCATACCCATAAATAAACTCATAAAATAAGCGGCTTTTTCATCACTGAAATGCATTACACTTGCGCCATAATTTATAAAATAAGCCCAGGTACCTGCTTGTGCAGCTACATTAAAGAATTGAGCAACACAAGCCCATACAAAGTGACTATGCTGGAATAGCTTTTTTGAAGGGGCTACATCTACATTAATGGCTTCCGGATCATCAGCTACAGTGGTTGCATGAGGGTCTGTTAAAGCCGGTATCTTCAAAAACGCAAATACAACAGCTATCAATATCACTACAATGCCAATGGCTACATATAAAGTTTTAACCGAGGTAAGATCTGTTGATTTCACAGTGTCTCCGCTCAACAGGAAAAAGCCGCCAATGGTAGGCCCAATGATGGTACCCACTGCATTAAACGTTTGCGCAAAGTTTAACCGCAGGTCGCTTTTACGCTGGTCGCCAAGCGCTGCGGCAAACGGATGTGCCACCGTTTCGAGTGTTGCCATGCCACAGCCTACGATAAAAAGTGCTATCCTGAAAAAGGCGAAGGAGGCGGCGTTGGCTGCCGGCACAAATAAAAATAAACCTCCGGCAAATAAAAGTAAACCTAATATCACACCAGACTTGTAGCCGTATTTTTTCATGAACAAACCTGCCGGGATACTCATAATAAAATAAGCGCCAAAAACTGAAAATTGTATCAGGCCGGATTGGAATATGGATAGGTTGAGCACGTTTTGAAAATGCTTATTCAGCACATCGCTCATAGAATGCAGCAAGCCCCACATCAGGAACAGCGAAGTAACAAATACGAAGGTTACGATAAATCTTTTCTCGGTAAAAGCTGGTTTATTGGTCATATAGTTTATTGAAATTGATTATCCGGTTGATTGGCGTTAAGTAAAATATTCAGTTCAGATCTGCTTTCGAAACCTGCCGCGGCACCCATCAGGGCCGCATCTTCTCCTAACAAAGCCAATTTTATTTTTAAACTTTCAGCCCCCGCTGTTAACTGGTTGCTGAGCCCGTTCAGGAACAGGCCGGATGCCTTTGCAATATTTCCGCCAATAACTACTACATCAGGTTTTTCGGCCAGGACTATATCCTTAAGGAAGAATGATAGACTAACCGTAAACTCATCAAATATGCCCCGCACTACAGCGCTGTGTTTGGATGTTAACGTTAACCCGCTCACACCCGTAGCAGAAAGGCCTGTTATTTCACGGTATCGCCTTAAGAACCATCTGGTAGAGAAATAATCATCGGCTATGCTATCCTTATAAAGTTCACTCCCTAAGTTCAAATCCTTCGCTATACCATCAAAACTCAGGGCAGATCCAAACCCGGTACCCAGTGTGATCCCAAGTGCTTTCTGGTACCCTGTACCTGCACCTGCCACAATTTCACCTTGTAAAAATGCCTCGGCATCGTTACGGAAAAGAATATCCGCGGCATCAATCCTAAGCACCTCCGACAGGTATAACTTAATATTTAAACCATAAATGGCCTCATATTTATGCAGGTCTTTGATCAATGAGATCCCCTTTTCATAATCAAACGGACCCGGCATTGCCAGGGCAACCTGCTGAACCGGAGAGCCGAATTTTTCATAAGCTTGTGTCAATGCCGCCGACCAGCTTTTAAGTATTTCAGTTGCCGTTCCCTGAGAATTTACGTTTACCCGGGTACGGGTACCTTCAATGATCATCTTGTTTTCCAGGTCAATGACAGCAGCTGTAATATGCGTACCGCCGATGTCTGCACTGATCACAAAATTATTTTTATCCGTTTTATTCATGAGTATATAGATAGACTATGGTAAGCAGTTTATTAATTATCTTTCCGGGGTAAGGTAAATTGCCTGCCCGCCCGATGGCAGCAACACAAGTTTTAATACTGTTTCATTACTTACAGTTTTACTGCTCACCTTAACATGGGTAGCCGTATTCACCGACGGGTCATCGCTGTAAATTGTCGCTTTATATTTTTTACTGGGTTCTAAAAAACTCAGATCAAGCTTAACTTCACGTGCATCATTGTTGGTTATGGTACCCACAAACCAGTCTTTTCCGCTTCTGCGGGCTGTGGTGATGTATTGCCCCGGAGTTCCCTGTACTACTTTTGTTTCGTCCCAGGTGGTTGGGATCTTGTCCCAAAATTCCAATTCGGGCTCATTGTGCTCTGCCGAAGGCTTATCATACCAATACAGCGTTTGCAGCGGACTGTAATAAATAGCCGCTAATGCCAATTGATGGGCGTGGGTGGTTTTAATACGCTTATCAAAATAACAAATGGTATAATCGGCCGCCCCGGCAATGTACCGGGTAAAAGGCAATACGGTGTTGTGCGTGGCATCAGGCATTTCCTCGTTACCACGAACCCCTTCGGCCGACATCAGGTTTGGCCAGGTACGCTGCTCGCCCGTTGGGCGCCAGTCGTCATGAATATTTACCATGATGCGGGCATCTGCGGCCTGCTGAATTGCCTTTTCCACCCAGGTTGTCCAACGATGTGAACCCTGTTGTACAAAGCCGAACTTTACGCCTTTAACTCCCCATTTATAGTAAATGGCAAACAAGCTGTCGCTTTGCGCGTACAAGCCTTGCTGATTAACATATAGCCAAACGCCCACACCTTTATCATTTCCATATTTAATTATCCCAGGCAGGTCAAAATCAGGTATGGCAACTTTGGTGGCATCCGAGCTGAAGCTAAACGCCGGCCCGTACCATTTCCAATCAAACAGGATGTATTGCAGATTATGCTTTACTGCGAAATCTATATTTGTTTTAGCGTCGGCTGTTGTCTGTGCCATTACCCGCATGATCTTGCCGGGTTTTATCCAATCGGTATTAGCTATTCTCGACGGCTCGTTAAGATTAAGCATCATATAGTTATGCTCGATCAAATCACCCGGCTTTTCAGCTACCATGATTGCCCGCCATGGGGTGCCTACCGGTGAGATCAGCTGCGCCCCGCCAAACATTGAAGTTACTATGGTGGACGATTTATCGGCGCTCAGCTTAAATTTGGTGCGGGCATAGTCAATCAACTGTGCTTCTCCAAGTGCTGCAAACAGGCCGTTAGGCAGTTCAACTGTTAGTGGCCGTTCGCTTTCGCCGGGCCAATTTTTCAGGGGCAATTTATAATATGGCGCTTGTGCCCAGTTAGCAAACCAGGTTTGAGTGCCTTCAGGAAGGCTAAACTCAGTGTTTTCGGCAGTAATATTATAGTAAGTGCCTTTAGGATTTTCAGGAAAATAATACCTAAACGCTACCCCCTCGTTGTACACCCTTACCTGTACCTGCATTACATAAATGGGGTTATCATCTTTTACCAGCGTAATGTTCATTGCGTTATAATGATCCCTGATAACAGCCCGTTCTCCGGTAACAGGCATCCATGTGGTATCATACCGGGAGGAATCAACTCCGGTGATCAACAGATTTTCGCACCAATTTTTATGCTGATCGACCTTAAGCGCCATTGCTTTTTCTGAAAGGTCATTATCCAATTGGAGATCAAGTACTGACTCAAGGATTACCGGTTTGCCTTTATAATCTACACTATAGTACATTGCACGCTTCCCTGCATCAGCCTTTTGACTAAACTTGAATGTTATATTTTTATCCGGCGACTGAAGACTAAGGGTAGCATCTTTTAAACCCTGTCCCCGAACCATACTGATACAGCAGATTAGCAACAAGCAGATCATTATTATTTTTGCATTTTTTTTCATGTCAGATAGTATTATCCCCTTGAGTTTTTGCCCCGTTTTTCATCTATGATTTTTTTTACTAAAACGGTTTAACAGGTATAGGACAAATAATTTCACGTTTTATAATCATATCAAAAGCAATTAGCAGTAATAATTACAAAGAGAACTACAGATCAGTCCTTTATATGAGCATTAATAAATCTAAAGCCGGCCGGAAACCGGCTTCAGATTCATTTTTATTGTTACTGAAAGACCTTTAGCTTAATTAGTCGGAATGTCCGTCAAGTTTTTATACGAACGTACCCAGTCGACCTTAGCTTTTTCGCCGCTTGCGCAATCACCAAAATCAAGGTAAAGCCCGCCGGTTGTTGAAGTTGCAGGGAAGGTTGGGAAGCCATCATAAAAGCCTGATTTTGGTGCCCATTTAATAACATACACCTGCGTACCCAAAAGCGTCATATCTGTTTTGCTAACATATCTGTAGTCATGGTTTGTACCGCTTGTGCTCCAATAGGCCTGGATAGCCCAATCGTCGGTGCTCTTTTTAAGTTTGGGGATCTGGGTAACCTTAACGGCAAGATAAGGATAGGTTACAGGATCTAACAAGGCAGAGCCCTGCCATGCACGAACATAAGTACCGATAGAAGCAGACACTTCTAACTGGCCATTAGCTACGGCAACCTTTGAATTTTCGGCCCAGGGTACCCCACCCCATCCTTCCAGCGCATCAAACTCCCATCTTAACGCGCCAACCCCTACCGGTGTTAAACCGCCTGCTGATGGGTGATAAAACAATAAGCTGCCCCAGCCGGTACCGTCAGTAACTGTGCCGATAGTTTGTTTTTCAATGGCAGTATACTGCTCCAGCACGCGCTGGGTATTTGGCATAGCTGCACCAAGACGGTTATGAAATTGATTATAGGCCATATAAAATATAGGGCGGTAACTCCCCCTGCTATCAGTAGATATGGCCGGGTATACCCATTTTCCATATACATCGGGGAAAGCTGTATTGTAAGGTACATCCTGGCCCAGGTTATATTTGGCGTTATATTCAAAAGCTTTCATAATAACGGTATCCTTAGCTACCCACATATCCGGTTTGCCCTGGTTATAACCCATTTCGCATAGTTCTTCAAAATTACAAAGCCCTAACTGACTATAGCTCTGTGTCCTGCCGGATTCCTGGTTTTGCCCGCTCGGCAGAAAATAATGCTCAATTGTACCATCCCCGCTTCCGTGATAGAAATAATTGTAAGCAGCGTCAAACATAGACTGGTCGTCCAGAAATATACCAAAGGCCATTATCGCCTTAGCATTGGCACTGTCCCAGGTTCCGTTGGCCCCACCCGGAATTTCGATACCCTTGATTACAGGGTACCAGATGTTCCGGAACATATCTTTACATCTTTGCAGGTCTGCGGCTTGCCATCCCGAATAATCACGTACCAGTTCGGCGCCATTAGCCATGATGAAACCATTGAAACTTGCACATAGATAAACATCCGGCCCGGTACTGGTAATGCTCTTCAATGTAGTGGACCATGCATTAAGCATTTTCACCGCATTATCCGCATAAGCGTTGTTGCCGGTAAGTTTCCACATCAGGGCCTGAGAAAAGATAGCGTAAGAGTCATTTTCAATAATCGACTTGTAATTCATACCATCACGGGCAATAATTGTAGGATCACGGGTAATGAGTGTAGTTGGCCCTTGCATTTGATAATTCAAAGAAGCCCATGTTGAGGCTTTGAGGGCAATAAAAGTAGTGTTCCAGGGCTCGGAAGATGAGGCGATCTGCGTTTTGATATAATCTAACGACGATGCTGTGAGCAGCATTCCCGGATGTTTGAATGTCACAGCTCCGGCCGGGTTTGCTACGCCCTTACTGTTTTGTTCTACACCATGCAACGAAGGTGATTTTTTGCAAGACATTGTTACCAATATGGCACACAACGCCATTAACCATAAAGTAGGTTTCATAATTTGGTCTTTTTTAATATTTTATAGATCGGCTGATCTGATTGAGTTAATAATTACCTATCTGGGAATAATTACCAACCCGGATTTTGAGTAAGCTTATTATTTAACTTGATCTGGTCCTGAGGAAGTGGTAACAGGTAGTTTTTATCCTGCCAGGTCCTGGCGTTATCGATAATCAAAATGCCATTTGCATCCTGGGATATGGTACTTGCACCAGGCCAGATGGTGGCGAATTCGGTACCGCCCCATTTAATGCCCTGCACTGGCATCGGCATTTCCGTTTCAGCGGTTTTCCAACGTTTAAGGTCATCTATCCGGAAACCTTCGTTATACAATTCGATGGTTCGCTCCCTCCTGATCTCCGTTTGCATATTTAAACCATTGGCGGTTACAAAATCATTGGTAAGCAATGGCATCGCGCTGTTTACACGGTGCCTTACCTGGTTTAACGAAATATTTAAATCGGCATCCGAGATATTTCCGTTACGCTCGTAAGTAGCTTCAGCGTAGTTCAGCAATACCTCGGCATACCTTATCACAGGGTAATCATATGACTCGTAGGTATCGGCCACTTTTCTTTCTGATGCCCATTTCTGGTTTTGG
>NZ_DASVOB010000444.1:0-10287 GCF_036383575.1 Mucilaginibacter sp. | reverse complement strand
AGCAGCTTACCGCATCACTAATAAAAACCCCCTGGGTTCGGCTGCTGGTTACGGTTCATCGTTCCCGCTAAACCGTACTTTAACTACGCAGTTTTTGGGTTTTGACAGCCTTAATTATAACGTTGTTTACGCGCAAATGGGCCGCGGTAAAACTGAGCGAATTATTGCACAGGCTATTTCTTCAATAGCAGCTACATTAGCTAAAATGGCTATGGATCAGGCGTTATACTTAAGCCAGAACTTTGCTTTTGTAAGCTATCCGGATGCATTGACCACTGGCAGCAGCATCATGCCGCATAAAAAGAACCCGGATGTTTGGGAAATTATGCGCGGCAAATGTAACCGCCTGCAGGCCCTGCCTACAGATGTGGCTATGATGACAACCAACCTGCCATCGGGCTATCACCGCGAGCTACAATTATTGAAGGAGTTATTGTTTCCAGCCTTTGCCGACCTGAAACATTGCCTGCAAATGGCAACCTTCATGCTGCAAAATATCACCGTAAAAATCGATATCCTGGATGATGCCAAATATGCCTACCTGTTCAGTGTGGAGGAAGTTAACCGTTTAACATTAAGTGGCACCCCGTTCCGTGATGCGTACAAACAAGTTGGTTTAGCTATTGAAGCGGGGGATTTCAACCCGGATAAAACAGTGAACCATACCCATGAGGGTAGCATCGGTAATTTGGGTAATGAGCAGATCGCAGCAGCCTTTGATAAGCTGATCAGTAATTTTGATTTCGGAAAAGTAGAACACGCAATAAAAGGGTTGGTTGAATAGTTATCTTAGTAGCAGGAAATTCTTAAACTCCTGATACTAAACCTATGAAAAAACCTTATTACCTTATCCTACTGGTGCTTATCAGCCTGTTTTCATGCAAACGTGATAATAGTATAATCATCAAGGGCGATATAAAAGGACTTAAGAGTAAATGGGTTTATTATAAGCCTGTTTATCCGCAAATGGGTGAGTCCACCGATTCTGCAAAAGTTACGGATGGAAAATTTGAATTTAGTTTTCAGCCGGATACTGCTTTTTTTGCCAATCTTGTTTCTATAAGTTATGTGGATGAAAAGGGAACAAGGCGACCTATAGCAGTTTGCAATCCATATGAACCCGCAAAGAATCATTCCCGCTATGCTGATTTTGTTGTAGGGCCGGGATTAACTACTATAACTGGTGATCTTTCCAAAGACGCAGGCGCTATACTGAAAGGCAGCCCGCAGACGGAATTTTATCTCAGGAACATCAATTTGCCTTTTATTCGCATAAGTAAGGATAGTATCGGGAGAAATGAGCAGGCTGAACGGATCAAAAGAATAATCCAGGATACACCGAACGCCTATTGGGCTGCATTTGCTTTTAGTAATTTTAAATATTACTTTAATCACGAACAACTAAAAGACTTCTATGCAGGCTTTAGCGATGAAGCAAAATCATCCTATTATGGCAGGCGGCTCAAACAGTTTATTGATGATCAGCCGACAATAAAAAATCAATTTGCTAACAGCGTTTTTCTTGATAAAGACACAAAACAAGTTAGCCTGATTGATAATGCTAAAAAGCTGAACATGATAATATTCTGGGCAAGCTGGTGTGGACCTTGCCGACAGGAAATTCCATCATTAAAGAGAATAACAGCGCAATTCAATAAAGATGATGTAAGGTTTGTAAGTGTATCGGTGGATGCAAAAAAGGAAAATTGGCTGCTTGCAATGAAACAAGAAGATATGGCATGGGAGCAATTGATCATACCTCAACAGCAATTTGCAAAAGCGCAGGCACAATACAATTTAGGTTCTATTCCCAAAGTATACCTGGTAAATAACAAAAACATGGTTGTGAAAAAAATTGAAGGCTTTGATGATGGTAACGAAGAGCGTGTTAAAACTTTTATAGCCGATTATCTTTCGAAAAATTGATATTTGCTTTCGCTTTTTCTCGAAAAATCAGCGAAATCAACACAATCAAAAAATCAACGGTCATGAACGGACAAAACAGAAGCGATATATACCCCGGCCTTGAGGTTGACATTATCTTAAAGAAAGATCAGCGTACGGGAACACTCACCCGTGGCTTTGTGAAACGGTTGCTCACCAGCGCGGCGTACCATTCACGCGGGATCAAGGTACAGCTTGACGATGGGCAGGTAGGCCGTGTGACCTGGATAGTGGAGGAGGAAGATTAAATTATTATCTTCATCAATTCTACACTAATCATCGCCATATTTACGGTATAACTTAAAAACCATCCATGCCGAAGATCCCAAAAACCAAGCAGAAAGTATTTTTACGGTTAGATGCACATCACCGGCTGCTCATTTCATTAGGGGTAAGTGCGATAGTGCTGTTCTTTACATGGTCTAACTTTACAGCGCCTACCACGGTGTTGATCACCTGGATAGCATTTGGCCTGTGCGTCATTATTTTGGACTGGATCATTATTCTTACCGCTCACCCGGTCGAGATCCGTAAGATAGCGAGTATAGAAGATTCCAGCCGTACATTGATATTTTTGTTTGTGATCGTGGCATCGCTGATGAGTTTGCTGGCTATCATGCTCCTGCTGTTATCAACAAAAAACCAATCAGATGCGGTAGTTACGGCAAGGGTTTTACTGGCCATGGCTTCGGTAATAGTTTCGTGGTGGTTGGTACATACCATATTTACGCTGCGTTACGCTCACATGTACTATGCTACTGATCCCGACGATGATAAAAAATTAAAACACCTCGGCGGCCTCGAATTTCCGGGGGATGAAAAAGAGCCGGATTATCTCGATTTTGTATACTTTTCATTTGTTGTAGGCATGACCTTCCAGGTATCTGACGTAGAGATCTCTGCCCGTTCTATCCGTCGCCTGGCCTGGCTGCACGGGTTGATTTCTTTCGCGTTTAATACGGCTATAGTTGCCTTGAGCATTAATGTGATATCAGGCATGGTATCGAAGTAAAAAGAAAAACGTCATCCCAAAAGTTCCTATCAAAACTGGCCTGTCAGTCTGAGCCTGTCGAAGACTCGCGCGCAGAGGCCTCCCCTCCATGCTTCGACAGGCTCAGCATGACCCCGTTTTTATTTGTTTTTCTGTTCGTGCATTGTAACATTTAACTATCTACGCCCTCCGCACCTTTCAAAGTAGTTAAATATTTTGTTACTTGTAATGCCTTTTATTTTAACATTTATGCACAGACGAAATTTCCTTAAAACCGGTTCACTGGCCGGATTAACGATCTCCACTTTGGTGGCGGCTTCCTGCAACCAGCCATCTGCCGAAAATAAAGCGGATGAAACTGCCGCTGCCGAGAACAGTAAGGACGATATATTTGAACTGAGCGAAATAACTATTACCGATCTGCAGCAAAAGATGCAGGGAAAGCAGTTTACTTCAAGACTGATCACGGAACTGTACCTGAAACGAATTGATCAGATAGATAAGAAGGGCATTATGCTAAACTCCGTTATTGAGCTTAATAAAGATGCCCTGAACATGGCCGATGCGATGGACCGGGAGCGTGGGAATGGTAAAGTGCGCGGCCCGCTACATGGTATACCCGTGCTGATCAAAGATAATATCAATACCGGCGATAACATGCACACCACAGCCGGTTCATTGGCTTTAGCCGATAATTTTGCCAAACAGGATGCTTTTATTGTACATAAGCTTCGTGAGGCAGGGGCGGTGATATTGGGTAAAACCAATTTAAGTGAGTGGGCAAACTTTCGTTCCACGCATTCAACAAGCGCATGGAGCAGCAGGGGTGGGCAAACCAAATGCCCTTATATTTTAGACAGGAACCCCAGCGGCTCAAGTGCCGGCACAGGAACGGCTGTAGCAGCCAATCTTTGCGTTATAGGCATCGGTACCGAAACCAATGGCTCTATAGTTTCACCGGCATCGGTTAACGGCTTGGTTGGCATTAAACCAACAGTGGGTTTATGGAGCCGGTCGGGTATTATCCCTATTTCCAAAACACAGGATACCGCCGGGCCTATGGCACGTACGGTTAAGGATGCTGCGATACTGCTTGGCGCGCTTACTGGCATCGATACGCTTGATCTGGCAACGCTTGGCGGTAAAGGTAAGGTTGATGCAGATTATACTAAATTTTTAGATGTTGATGGCTTACAGGGCAAGCGCCTCGGTATTGAAAAAACGGCGTTTAATGATAACCCGGCTGTTGTTGCATTATTGCAGGATGCTATCAAAACCTTGAAAAGTAAAGGCGCCGAAGTAGTGGAGATAGAGTTGTACAAGGAACTCAAAACCATAAACAGCAATGAGTTTAACGTACTGCTTTATGAATTTAAAGACGGCCTCAATCAATACCTTGGCAATGCCAATAGCAAAATGAAAACGCTGACGGATGTTATTGCTTTTAACAAGCAGAACGAAGCTAAAGCCATGCCTTTTTTTAAGCAGGAGATCCTGGAGCAGGCCCAGGCCAAAGGCGATCTGAATAGTAAGGAGTATCTGGATGCTGTAAAACAAACAAATGCCGGCACACGCAAGGTTATTGATGACATGCTTGCAAAATATAAGCTTGATGCCATTATTGGTACAACTAATGGCCCGGCAGTATGTATCGACCTGGTAAATGGCGACTATGATAATGGTTTCGGCTTTTCGGGACCGGCAGCTATGGCAGGGTATCCGCATATCACCGTGCCTATGGGGCTGGCGCATGGCTTGCCGATTGGCTTATCGTTTTTTAGTACAGCATATAAAGAGGGAGAGATCATTAAATTGGGATATGCCTACGAACAGGCATCTAAAAAGCGGGTGGCGCCACTGTTTAAGCCCGATCTGTTTGCTTAGTTTTGTATTATGGAAGCAACGCTTACTGTTCCGAAGAAGATACTGGCCCGTCAGCATGAAATTACTGCCGACTATTTAAAGGCTATCGATAAACATCTTGACGATGTGCTGAACAACCGCGTATTGGATATGTACGAGATCCGTGACTTTGCCGATGAAATGCATATCCATCCTACACATTTAAGCAATACCATCAAACTCACCACCGGGAAACATCCTTGTTTCTTTTTCGAGGAAAAGATCATGGAAATTGCAAAAAACATGCTGACGGACAACACCGTGAGTGTAGCCGAAATAGCAAGCAGACTTACCTTCGATCCTTCAAATTTTACTAAGTTTTTTAAACGTTTTGAAGGTGTAACACCGAAGCAATACCGGGAGCAATGGTTGATGAAGAAGCTGAACCATGATTTTTAGAATTAAAGGATTACAGGATAAAAAGTTATTAGATTGATGTCATACGAGGAGCCTGTCGTGGGCTATGAGCGGGAGCGGCTACGTGGCAATCGCACGGAAACATGGCGGCCCTGTATAGTATGCGATTGCTGCGCTTCACAATGACATGCTTTGATTCTATAACAGCCCTTTTATCACCGGCCAAACATTATTAGCTATGACCTTATAGCCATCAGCGTTGGGATGAAGCCTGTCGGGCAGGTTAAGGTGGGCTATCCCGGCAACATCCTGTAAATAAAATGGTACGAAGGCAGTATTATTTGTTTCGGCAAGTTTGCGGAAGATGGCTTTAAACTGTGCTGCAAATGCACCAGGGATAAAAGCGGGGATCTCCATTCCCATCAGGGCAATTTTAACACCGGGATGTTTTTGTTTAACCCTGTCAATTATGGTTTGCAAATTGTTAGCTGTGGTTTGTGGCGGGATACCCCTGATGATATCATTAATGCCCAGTTCCAGCACAAATACAGCTATCGGGCGGTTGATCCAATAGTCCAGCCGATAAAGGGCTCCCGAAGTGGTATCACCGCTGACGCCCCCGTTAATAACATGGTAAGCTAAATTTGCTGTATGGATCCTTTGTTGGATGAGCGCAGGTAATGATTCGGTTTTGGCATCCTTAAGGCCATAACCTGCCGTTAGGCTATCTCCCAAAAATAATATGTTGTGCATAAAGTATAAAGCAGGGCAAATTAACGCCTGCTGTTATCCCTGAAATTTTGAGTGCGTACGGCAATTTGTTCCAAAGTAAGCTCGCCATATTTTTTAGCACGGTCGGCCCAGTCGGGAGCATTGTCAACCAGGTTGTCGATAATTGATTTACCGTCAGGTCCTTTTTTGGTCACGTAATTTATTCCGTAAGCAACTGCAGCACCTATAGCAAGAGTTTTGATAAAGCCCATAATTTATTTTCTTTTCTGATATATGACAATGATAATGCCAGTTTGTTACCCGGCTTGTTAAAAGCTTCTATATTTGAAGTACTTAAACACAATAGCCACAATATGTTTTTTATATTTTCAAAAGTGCTTTCATTTTTAATGAACCTGCTTTTATGGGTATTCGCATTTTTATTGGTAGCCCTTTTTTCAAAGAACGTAAAACGTAAACGAAAATTTTTGCTTATAGGTATTATCGTGCTTTATATTTTCTCTAATTCGTTGTTACTTAATATAGTAAGCTGGGGGTGGGATATAAGGGAAACTAAGGTGCCGGTAGGTAAAAAGTACACATGCGCTATCGTATTGGGCGGTTTTAGCTCGGATGATGGCAATGGTGGTGGGTTCTTTAACACTGCTGCAGACAGGTTTATCCAGGGAGTCAGGTTACAGAAAACGGGCCAGGTTAGCCATCTTTTGATATCCGGAGGGAATGGCCTTTTGATGCCATCAGGCTTTAAGGAGGCCGATTGGGCAAGGGAGCAATTCAGGGAAATGCAGGTTCCGGATAGCTGCATATTAACCGAAGCAAAATCGCGCAACACGATTGAAAATGCAGCGTTTTCAAAGGTACTCTTACAGCAGCGTAAAATTAAGGGACCTTATTTACTGGTTACTTCGGCATTTCATATGCGCCGCTCCATGATGATATTTAAAAAGCAGGGGGTTGACGTGATAGCATACCCCTGCAATTTTTTCAGCCGCAGGTTTTCGGTTTCTGCTGATGATTTGCTGCCCAATGCGGGCGCTTTGGCCGGCTGGGCATCGTATATAAAGGAAGCTATCGGATATGTAACAACCCGGTACTTCAAATGATCAGCCGTGTTTAAGATACCTCGTAGAAGGGGTGATATCAGGGTCCCGGTGATTGTGTTTATTCCAGTTGGCTATGTCAACCAGTCCGGGTGGGGTTTGATAATGATCGGCATTGGCACCGCATCTTACAATAAATTTGCCTTTGGCCTGTGCTATAACAGGCCTGCTGCCGCAGATAATGCAAGGCTCGCAAAAGATAGCCACCTGGATTTTAGTTGGTTTATTCATGATGAAACTAAGGTGGCATCAATTGGCTGGAAATTCAATACCAAGTAGTTGGTATTTTAGTAGTTTACACTATTTCATTTTTTTAGCAGGCTGATGCATCATCAGTTGTTCAATATCTTTTGCAATAGCATCAGGCTCCATAGCAAATTGAAGGTATAAAAACCGCTCACCGGGTATCACGACGTCGGTACCATCGTCCTTTATTTCCATATTTAGTTTGCGATAGGTAAAATAAGGTTTCGGCCCTCTGATGGCTGTTAGCACGGCGGTTTCGTCCCAGCTATTGCGGCCAACAGTGTTATTATCTTTTGCGAGGGCAATCTGAAACGCGTCTTTTACCGGGCTGTTTTGTATCGAATAATTGTTGATGAGTCGAATTCCGGTCAGAATTTTTTCGCCAATTTCAAAACCGCTAAGTGTAATTGGAGTAGGCCAGTTTTTAAAAACTTCCTGTGCCGAGGCTGCATCCACATTTACATTGTATTCGCTAAAGGTTTTGCCATCGGTACCTATTCCGGTAGCCATGGATACCAGGTTTTTTACTTTCTTTTTCACCAGTTGTGCCCCTGTTAATTTGCTGTATTTATCAGCTCCCGAATGGAGCAGATCGGCCAGGTTGGTGAAAAAGCCAACTGAAATAATAGTAACACTGCCATCAACCTGACTTGCAAGGATCTTGCGGTAAAGTGCCACTGCTTCAATTGCCTGGCTATTTGATTTGATATGATGAGGAAAGCCGGCAATGATAGCTTGAGCCCACTTTTGAGCGCAATCTTTATTGGGTTTGTTTTTTTTGACTATACCTATAGGGATATCGGGCCGTCCGAAATAAGTATTAAGCACGCTGATTGTTGGCGCGGTAGTTTCAAAGGCGTTGCATGAAATGGTGGCCAGTATTTTAGCTTCACCCTTATCTGCAAAGGCATGCAGTAAGGCCATTGCGCCTACATCGTCATAATCGCCGGCAATATCTGTGTCGAAAATAACGGGGATGGCGTTATGTTTTTGCGCGCCGGCAAAGTTTATGTTAAAAATCAATAACAGGATAGGTAATGCTGATTTGAAATTCATTTTATGCAATAAAATAAAAGGTGATTAGGCCCTAAAAAGATGTAGAGGTAAATAAATGGTTTATTAATGATCTGTTAATAAATCTCGCATTATTTAATTACTTTGGCAAGTATAAATTTATAACGAAGCACGCTGAATCAAATGACTTATTGCCTGGGAATTAAAGTTAAAGAGGGTTTATTGGCCATTGCCGATACCCGCATAACTTCGGGGACCGATACCACTGTAAAAAAGAAGATCACGATACAACAAAAGGATCATTTTTCGCTGTTTATTATGACCAGCGGTTTACGCTCGGTACGTGATAAAGCGGTGATCTATTTTAACGAATTACTGGAAACAGCGGAGTTCAATAAAATGTACAAAGCTGTGAATGCATTTGGCGAACAGGTAAAACGTGCAGCCCAGGAAGATAAAGTTTCTCTTGATGCTGCCGGTTTGAGATTTGATTTAAACACTATCATCGGCGGACAACTACGCGATGATGACGAGCATAAGCTTTTTTTGCTGTACCCGGAAGGAAACTGGGTAGAGTTGGGGCAGGGGGCACCTTATGTAGTTATTGGTAATTCGGGCCACGGTAAGGCCATTCTTAATCGTATCCTCGATGAAAATTCGAGCCTGAAACTTGCGCTGAAAACGGGTTTTCTTTCGTTCGATTCAACAAGGGTAAGTTCAAATAATGTCGATTTTCCGATAGATGTAGCCGTTTATAAAAAGGATAGTTTCAATATTGTTGAACAACGTTATAACAAGCAGGACCTGGAACATATCTCAACCCAATGGGCCGAAGAATTGAAACTGGCCCTCGACCATATTTCAGAGGATTGGATGGATGCCACATTTAACAAATTAGAAGAAGTAAAAACAGAAAGCTGATAACATGAAATTCGATGTGTTTACCCAAATGGAATATGTAGTACGGTCGCCGGGCACATTGATTTTAAACATACATGCTTTACGAAGCCCAAATCAAACAGTAATAAGGGAAGAGTTTGGTTTAGAACCCTACATCAAGTTTGAAGAATTGCAAACGCTGCAAGGCGAAAACCGTTTGGTACGCTTTGATGTAAGTGCAGATACCCCCAACGTTAAAGTTACTTACAAGGCTACGGTTGATAATTGTTATGAAATAACCGATTTTGGTAACCTGCTGGAGACTCATGTTTCTGAACTGCCCTCACCGGTGTTGCCATATTTAAATCCAAGCCGTTATTGTCAGTCGGATAAGTTATACCGCCTTGCGCACAATATGTTCGGGCATATTACCAACCCCTTTGAGCAGGTGGTTGAATTAACCAACTGGATTCATAAAAACGTACAATACTTAAGCGGTTCAACCAATTCGCAAACATCTGCTTTTGATACGGTGACAGAGCAGGCCGGCGTTTGTCGTGATTTCGCGCATCTGGGTATAGCCCTATGCCGCGCGCTGACCATACCAGCACGTTATTTTACGGGTTATGCCTATCATCTTAAACCTGCTGATTTTCATGCCTGCTTTGAGGCTTACCTTGGCGGCAAATGGATCCTGTTTGATGCCACGCGGCTGGTACCTTTGAATGGCCTCATTAAAATAGCCACCGGCCATGACGCCGCCGATTCGGCCATAGCCAATATCTTTGGTGATGTTACCTTTACTACTATGCAGGTAAGCTGCGAACTTGCCGAAGATGGCTTTGAGCCATTTTATTATGGCGACGGTGAATTTAAAGGGCTGTCGTATTTGTAAATTAGCCTCACCCTAAATCCCTCTCCGGGAGAGAGGGACTTTAAAAAGTCTCCCCGACCGGGGGAGATTTAGAGGGGGCTTTACCGCTTTCCCTTTTTTACCGGCACTTTTTTACGCTGTTTTGCTCCATAAACCCAGTTAGCCGCCAGTACAGCCACACAGATCAGTAGCCCGAAAAATTCACGTACTTCTTCAACCCAGGGCTTTTCGGCTTTCATGGTTTGTAC
>NZ_DASVOB010000443.1:0-11833 GCF_036383575.1 Mucilaginibacter sp. | reverse complement strand
TGCTGTATCTATATTCCTGTCGTCATTGCCGGCGGCTTGTATCAACAGCACATCTTTTTTCAAAGCGTATCGTACGGCTTCATCAACGACAGCTTTGTCCTGGCTATACGGCTTACCAAAGCTCATATTGATAATTTTGGCTCCATGATCCGCGGCATAACGGATCGCATTGGCAATATCCTTGTCTCGCTCGTCGCCGTCCGGCACAGCCCGTATAGCCATTATTTTTACATTGTCGGCAATACCTTCAATGCCGATGCCATTGTTTTGCTGTGCGGCTATGATGCCGGCCACATGAGTTCCATGAGTTGGATCGGGTCCGTTGTTGTCCGGTGAGCCATAGTTGTGCTCCTTACTTTCCAAATAATTATCCCCTACATATTGGGCACGCGGGTCGTAGGCAACGTTCAATTGGTAATCCAATGAGGATTTGTAATGTTCGATAGTAGGATCAATTTGGTCTTTTAAAAAAGCTGCAAAATTGTCCTCTTGTGAAAGCACAGCGATTAAAGTTTGTGTGATACGGATTTCAGCGGCCCCTTGCGGCTTATATGCCTTAAAGTCCGCCAGTTTAGGATCTGCTTTGCCGATCTTTCGGGTTATGCTGTCCAGGGTATTCTTAAAATTGTTGACGCCCTGCAGCTGACGTTTATCATGGGCCAGCTTTTTGTCAAGCTCAGCCTTTTGCTTATAGTAAACAGCCGTCGTCGTATCGCCCTTTTGCTGCTGTTGCCGTACCTGCCGGGTCAGCTCCAAATTGTCAAATTGCACGTTACCCTTCGAAGAGCCGATATAGCTCCATCCGTAAGTTCCGTTGTCGCCGGTTTTCTTCTTATGATTAATCCAAAGGACGCTTTTCAGGTCCTCATGACTGGTATCAACGCCGGCATCGATCACAGCAACGATAAGCGGATGGCTCTTTTTGCCTTTGAGCAATTGATCAAAAGCTTTGTGAGTGGAAATGCCGAACAGGTTGTCTGTCTTAAGGTCTTTATTTTGCCAATCGGGGATTTGTTGGGCGCTCACTGCGGCCGATAGACTGAGGCCTGCTATGAGTAAAAAGTATTTCTTCATTGATGATAATAATTGATTTTTAACGATAAGGTCTTTAGCGATCATTAATTAAACAAGCTCTCCAGTTTTTTATCCAGATCCTGGCCACGCAGGTCGCGGGCTATGATTTTGCCGGTGGGGTCTATCAGAAAGTTTGCCGGGATTGCTTTTACCTGGTAAATTTTCGCTATCTCGGTGTTCCAGCCTTGTAGTTCAGATACCTGCTCCCACGGTAGGTTATCATCTTTGATGGCTTTTTTCCAATCGGCATCGGCTGTTTTACCACCATCCAATGACACGCCTAACACGGTAAAGTTTTTGTCTTTAAACTTTTTAAATGATGCCAGCAGGTTAGGGTTTTCATTGCGGCAGGGTACGCACCAGCTTGCCCAAAAATCTACCAGAACATATTTGCCCCTGTACGATGCCAAAGAAATGCTTTCACCTTTGGGATTATTCAGTTTAAAATCGGGGGCTGTGGTGCCAACCTCAATAGGTTTAGTTTCGGCGATGAGATTTTTATAGGCGTTGCCTGCCCTTGAGTTTTGCAAGTCGGGCGATAAGGTGTGAAACAGCGTTTTGGCCCGAGCCATGTCCTGTGATGGATCAACGGTTGATCGGATCAGGTTGAGGCTTACCAACGATTTGGTGTGGGTTTTGATGAACTTTTCTTCCGCTTGTTTCTTTTGGTTATTCAATGCATCGTATTTGGCTTTTATCTTATCCTGTTCGGCGGCGTTTCTACTGGCCTTGCTGTAAGCCTTCATTAATGCCGAGGCACTTTTATCAAACGGCTGCTGCGTGTTCAGTAATTCCTGCTGATCATTATTCAACTTTGTGCCGCCTACGGTGGCATATTTTAATGAGTCGGTAGTGTTGATGAAAATAGTGCCATTTTCAAGGTATACACCTACCTGATCCGGACTGGGAATGTTTCTTATATTGAGGCCTTTAGGGCTAAGCATTACAAAAGCTTTAAGTGGCGTTTCCTGTACGCCCTTAAATATAAAAAGCTTTCCCTCCCTTTCGGCGGTATCCTGAACTAACGATTGGTTAGGCCGATAATAAAGTATATAAGCCTTAGCCTCTGGTGTAACGTTTTTAATATTTAAAATGATCTTAAAATCATTTTGGGCCATAGCAGCAAATGGTAGCGCTGCCAATAGCGTAACGAGCAATTTTTTCATTATATTTTATAAAATGATTAAAGCGAAGAGAAATAGGGGAGTGCTGTTTTAGGATTTAGGTACAACCGTAATGATTAATCGCGCTTCAGCTCTTCGGTTTTATAATCGTGACCAAATATCTTGTCCAGTTTTGCATTTAAGCGTTCGCCTCTTAGGTCTTTAGCTACAATTTTACCATCAGGGCCAATTAATAATGTGGTAGGTACACCCAGTATGCCATAATAAAGAACTAATTCATTCTTCCATCCTTTTAAATTACATACCTGTGTCCATGGCATCTTAAGCCATTCTAAAGCGTTTACCCACTCATTAGTGCGCTCATCAAGGGATATGCTTAACACAGCGAACTGATTGGTTTTGAAGGTTTGATAAGTTTTGATCAGATTAGGGATCTCCCTGCGGCAAGGCGCGCACCAGCTTGCCCAAAAATCAATGTAAACGTATTTGCCTTTGTTGTAGTTTGCGAAGTTTACCGGTTTACCTGTAGTGTCATTTTCGGTAAAATCCATCATTTTTTGTCCGATGGCGCTTCTTTTTAAAATAGCAAGGCGTTCGGTAAGGCGTTTACCTTCCCAGGTAAGCTTTACTTTTTTCCCAAGTTTATTATACACCCTCAATACCTCCTCATAAGTTTTCAATCGCGCAAAATCAGTTACAAGGTGCAGGCTGAAAGCACTTTCGGGGTGTGTGCCAATATATTTGTCGGCAAGCATCCTTTTTTCAAGCGATAGCGAGTCGAGCTTTCTTTCAAGCTTAGCCTCATTCTCGGCATCTAACTTACCATATTGCGGAAAAAGCGGTTCTTCCTGCTCCTCAATAGGTTTAATAGCGCGGGCGTATGCGATAGCTTCATCATTTGTTTTTGATCCGGTTATTTTAAGGTATTCTAACGAATCGCGGCTCCCGGTTATGGTCATGTTGCCAGGCTCTATAAACATATAGGTTGCACGGCCCGGAAATATCATGGTTATTTTTTGCGTTTCCGTAACTGGTGCCTGCCAAATAAATTTACCATCGGCAACGGGCAAGGTGATCATTTTTTTGTTTTTACCTTCATAATACTCGATCATCACTTGTGAGTTGCCAAGTTTACTGAGTTGCCCGGTTAAACGGATCTGCCCGAATAAACTTTGGGTAGAGCACAATAGTGCCGAGAATATGATTGTTGTATAAAATTTCATATCATTCAAGTGTTAATTGATCCGGTGTTTTGCCGTATCTGTATGTAACGATTGTCGGAACCTTCTGGATAATTCTGCGGGAGCGGGTTCAATCGCAATAATTTTATGATAGTTAGTAGGATCCATTTTAACTAATACCAATGAAAAGCTATCGTATGCCTCTTGGAGGATTTTTAAATTATTTTTGCCTTTTGGGGTCTTCAAATCCATATAAAATGGAACCTGTGTTTGCATAAACCCAACTGCTGCAACACTATCGCCACTTGCAAATACTTTGGAGGGTAAGAAATATGAGCCGTCACGATCACTGCCATTTCTCGTTGCAGTAAAGGGCTCATAAACACTTTTTTTGCTGCAAGCAACTGTAGCTATGCTAAAACAAATAGCCAGTATCCCAATGTTTAACTCTCTTTTTTTCATATTGATATTGTTTTATTGCATTTATACCCAATTAGTTTTACATCGATCTCCTTCATTTTTATTGCAACTGCATCAGGCTACGAATTGACCTCACCGGAATTGTTTTTTTTACTACCATTTGAAGGTTTACTTGCGGCCTATCCTGCGCGTAGATGGAAAATGTGGTTGATACCATTCCCTGCATATTCCCTTTATTATCCATAATAGGCCCCCCGCTTGACCCCTTTGCGTAATCGGCGGTGATCTCCATGCGGTCGCCCATAGGGCCAATTTTATGATCGGCAGTATTGCGTGATACTACTCCCTGGCTGTAGTAATAGCTGCTGCCCTCGGGGTTGGTAATGGCATGAACGGTTTCGCCAACGGCGAGGCCATTGCCTAAGGGAATAGTGCTAAGCTGCTGGCCACTGGCGTTTATTTTAAATATGGCGACATCGCACTTTTCGTTAAAAGCCATAATGCGCTCAATAGGGTAGATGTTGCCTTTTAGCGAAACAGCAAAGGTTAGGCTATCAGCAGCCGGGAGTTGCATTTCGGGTTGCTCCATAGCCATAAAAACGTGCCAGTTAGATACGCATATACCATCTGGCGTTAAAACGGTTGCTGTGGCGTGCATTTGTATTCTGTCCGGTTGTCCCTCCGAGGCCTTGTAATATTTGCAGATCATCAACACACCATCTTTACGGGAATTTACCAGTTCCGGGGCACTGAGATCTCGGGTTCCGGAACTGGCTAATGATGATGAAGCTACCACTGCTTTTGAACCGGTGGGCAGCTTAAGCGTTTGTTCCCTCAATATTGCCGAAGTTAAAAACGCTTTTTTCGCCTGCGCTATTTTAAGGTTGGCCTGTACATTGCTAAGCAGCTCGTTATAATCAACAAAAGGATCTTCCTGCGCGTTTTGGGCATAAGAAGTAGCCGAAGAGATCAGGATAAGGAGGGGGGCAATTAAACCCCTCCCGATCTTGTTTTTCAGAAAATAAAAAACTGTCATTAAAGTATGTTTGAGAGCTTGGTTTCCAATTCTTCACCTCTTAAATCCCTGCCAATGATCTTGCCGGTGGGGTCTAACAAAAAGTTTGCAGGTACCGAGTTAATATGGTAAAGTTTGACGGCTGTGCTTTCCCAGCCCTGCAGATCAGATACTTGCTCCCAGGTGAGGCCATCTTTAGCTATGGCAGCCAGCCATTTTTCTTTGGCATTTTCGCCTCCATCTAACGATACACCAAGTATGGTGAAGTTTTTGCCTTTATATTTTTCATAGGCTTTAACCACATTAGGGTTTTCCCTACGGCATGGGCCGCACCAGCTTGCCCAAAAGTCAACCAGTACATATTTACCCTTAAACGATGCCAGGCTTACATCTTCATCTTTAGTGTTTTTTAAAGTGAAATTGGGTGCTACGTGGCCAACAGTTAATGATTTAGCGTTTTCAATTAATCTTACATATGATTGCGCGGCCGCGGTTGCTTTAAGCTCCGGACTTAAAAGCTTGAATATCGATTCGGCTTTTTCCAAATTTTCATCTGGGCTAACGGCCTGGCGCAACAGGTTTAAGCTCACCAGCGATTTTGGATGATTGGTTATAAAACCCTCCTGTATCTGCAGTTTGGCTACACTCATTGATTGAAATACCTGTTCCAATTGTTGCTGTGCGTCCTGGTCGCCTTCGGCTTTTTTAAAGTCGGCGTTTAACTGTGCCTCTGTTTTTTTGAAGGGGGCTACCAGGTCAATCATTTCCTGCTGATCTTTATTTAAAGGCGTGCCTCCAATCTTTGCTTTGTACAACGAGTCGGGAGTTGTTACGCTGATGGTACCGGTTTCAAGATACAAGCCAACCTGATCTGGCGAAGGCCTTGAGTTTAACTTTTCGCCATTCTGTGCAAGCATCAAAAAGGCTTTCATTGGTATAGCAACGTTACCCTTTATGGTGAACTTACCATCGGGACTTACCGCAGCCGAATCGAACATCATTTTGGCCTGTTCCTGGTGCACGAGGTAGGCCATAGCCGGAAATTTTACTTTTTGGGCTGTGCCATTAATAGTGTACTGTTGTTGGGCAAATGCAGTAAATGGCAATGCCGATAACAGCGTGATCATTGTTTTTTTCATGTTATTTGTTTGAATGGGTATTTAATTTGGTTTGCCGATATAAAGGCACCGGCATATTTGTTTGGTTATAAAAGGCTTTGTAATTTCTGCTCCAGTTCGGCCCCGTGCAGGTTGCGGGCAATTATTTTACCGGTAGGGTCAATTAAAAAGTTGGCAGGTATTTCGGTTACTTTATACTGCAGAGCGGTAGGGCTTTGCCAGCCCTGTAAATCAGAAACCTGTTCCCATTGCAAGCCATCCTTAGCTATGGCTGCCATCCACTTTTCTTTACCGTTTGTACCTCCATCTAATGATACACCCAGTATGGTGAAGTTTTTTGCCTTGTACTTTTCGTAGGCTTTTACCACGTTGGGGTTTTCGTTACGGCAAGGCACACACCAGCTTGCCCAAAAATCTATCAGTACATATTTACCTTTTAAGGAAGATAGGGACACCACCTCATCTTTGGTATTTTTCAACTTAAAATCCGGCGCGGGGCTTCCTATTTCAACTGATTGCGGTTCGGTGGTAACTCCTTTATAAACAAGCCCGTTTTTTGAGTTTTGAACCTCGGGTGTAAGCAAAGCAAACAGGGCGCGGGCTTTAGCCATATCCTTTGCAGGATCGATGTTGGTTAACAACAGGTTTATGCTCACTAACGAGTTTGGGTGGGCTTTTATAAAGGCCTCTATAGCAGTAGCTTTTTGCTGTTCTAACCCGGCGTAGTCGGCTTTTATCTTTTCCTGCTCATCAGCATCGCCATCGGCTTTTTCATAGGCCGCTACCATGGTTTTGCGGCCGGTTTCAAACGGGGCCAGCATATCAACTACTTTTTGCTGATCATCATTAAGCCTGGTGCCGCTTACTTTGGCGTTTTTCAATGAATCGTTAGCATCAACAATCACGGTTCCGGTTTCGAGGTATACCGCTACTTTATCAGCATCCTGGTCGCCTTCTATGGATCGACCGTTGTGGCTCAGCACCACATAGGCCTTCATCTGACTGTTTTGCGAACCTTTAAAAACAAATTGATTATTAACCAATGTGGCCGAATCCTGGTATATCTTTTTATCTTTCATGTAGTTGAGGTAAGCTTTGGCTTCCGGTCCTACATATTTTAACTTAACCCTTATGGTATAATTTTGCTGTGCTAACGCGATAAACGGCAACACAGATAACAGGGCTGCTACTGAATATTTTTTCATGTCGTTGTGTTTTGATAGGTGTTTTAGATCTCCTTTAGCTTGTTCAACTTTTCCTCAAGCTCGGGGTGGGTAGGGGCAGGCAGGTTAAGATCGACTATAACACCTTTCTTATCCAGTAAAATGTATCTTGGGATGGTATTGACACCAAATGCTCTTTCGAACGTGGTATCCCTCACCATCCACTGTATGCCTTCTTTGTGCAGACCTTTCCAACGCCATTCGTGGGTATCTATCGATATTTTGACGAAGGTGATGTTCTTGCCTTTCATCTTCTCCTCTAATGCAAGCAGGTTAGGGTATTGCATACGGCATGGATAACACCAGGATGCCCATACATCAATCAGTACATATTTTCCTTTAAGGCTGCTAAGTTTCATATCGTTACCGGTATGCCCGGTAGTATCCCTGAATATAAAGTCGGGGCATTTATCGCCCACTTTCAATAAAGCAGTATCGGCATTTACTTTATTGCTATTATGAGCCGATAAATTGCCGATTACCGATACCTGCTTTGTTTTAGCAGTTGAAGGTTGCTGGATCGTATTCCTGCCAAAAAGCATGGAACAAGCCGATAGAAATGTTATAGTTGCTATTTTAAACATGGTGTTTTTTAATTATAGATGTTAATACAAGAAAAAACGGATATAAGCCCTGCACGAATCGTTAGCTACGGGCGGCACGCCATATTGCGATGCGGTATAGCTTTTTACTTTAAGCCCCATGACATACCACTGGAAGCTCGACATATTTTGCTTGTTTGGAAATTTGACCGTTATGCTGTCCATACTCAATAACCTGCCAGATGGCACTGTAGCCAGATCTTTAGTTATCAGCGCAGTACCGGCTGGTACGGGCAGTGGAGCGGGATATCCAGGGAAGTTTTCTTTGATAATGGCGGCGTTCACTTCATCGTCGGTAAGGAATGTTGCCTGCACAAGTGCATCGTGAGCCGGGAATAAGGTATTAAGGCTCACCCTGAATTTTAATGAATCAGGTACTGTTGCCGTATAAACTATTGACAACGCCCCGTAAGATGATCTGCCGGCAGTATTGCCGTTAAGTACAGTCATCCCATACATTTTTGCTTTCAGATCGATTTTGACAACAAACACTTTAAAAAAGAAAAGCGAGTATTTAAGTGCCGCGCCGCTTTTAGCTGATAGCGTTACTGGTACCAGGTATATGGTACTATCTTTTAACTGGCTGCCATCAGTTAATACAACCGATAGCGAGTCTTTGGCTTGTGTTGCCCCGGCTTCCACAGCAAATTTACCATTGTGGGCAACCTGGAAAGCCCCTTGCTGGAAGGATGGGTTTTTGTCCTGGTAAACCTGGTTGTATTGTGATACCAATGTCGGATCAACCACAGCGGTTACCGTATCTGTTGATTTTGCTTTTTCCGTTAAGTTAACCGGTACACCAACATAATAGGGGGTAAAGTTGTAGTTATTGCCGTTTAGTGCTACCACGTTACTACCCTGCACGTATGATACCGAGCCGGTAGCCAATCGGCCCTGTAACTTATCGGTATCGTTCAGGCTTTTCTTGCAGGATGCGATGCCAATGCAAAGTATCCCAAGCAATATCGCAGCCCTGATGTTTAAAAGCGATTTTGGAAGAAGATGATCTATTTTATAAAACATGCTTGTGTTCATTTAAATGAATAAAAAATGCCCTTCGTTACCTTGGGTTTTGAACTATGTTGGGGTTGGCTGCAATTACAGTGGGACTAAACGGCACCAGGTAACGTGGAGAGCCAGCTGGCAGGGTGGCAATAACATTCCCTGTTAATGAGCTAAGGCGTGTAATATCTTTTTGCAGAGCAGCCTCTTTATTCAGCCTTTTAAGATCGAACAGGCGTAAACCGCCGTGATAAAACAGTTCCCGTCTCCGTTCATCCAATACATAACCTAAAATATTTGCAGGGGTATAGGTGCGGTTCTCTATCGAAAATGCGTAATCGGATAAGCGGGCTTTTCTGAGCCTGGTGATCAATGTACCGGCATCCGCGACGTTGCCTGCACGCGCTAAACATTCAGCTTTGATCAGCATAACTTCCGGAACGCCAACACTATTATCAAACACCATTGAGTTACCGCTCGAAATATTATAAGTAGGGGGCGAAAACCTTGAGGCTGATGTGAATACCTTAGAAAACCGCAGATCGGAAGTAGTTAATGTTGATGTAAGCGTTGAACTTGGCATAACCGAGGTTGTATAGAAGGAATAAAAGGCCTGATCGGTTGTGATGCGGCCAAGCAATATCTCAGGATTTGATGCCAGATCGGGCAGTTGGGTTAGCTTTACGTACGCGGTTGAGCTATAGCTTAACAAGGTGCTTTGCGTGGCCAAAACCGAATCGGCATAGGCGGACGCGTTAGTGTAATCGCCCTGATAAAGGTAGGCCCTTGCAAGCAGCGCATAACCCGAAGCCTTGCCCGGGTGTATGATATCTACTCCTTTGCTGGTTAGATTGGGATTGTTAATTGCCGCTTTTAAATCGGTAACGATCTGGTTATAGACCTGTGCAACGGTTGCCCTTGACGGTAATGCCGAATTATTTGCTGTGATAACCAACGGAACAGCAAGGTCTGTTGTAGCTGTATTTCTATCATAAGCAGGGCCATAGGCATTTACTAATTGCAAGTAGTACCATGCCCTGTTAATAAGTGCCTGCGAAATAACAAGGCTTTTGTTTTGTGCCGTGTTATCAGCATTTATAGGAGCTGCGTTAACCCTATCCAATATGATATTCATTTGCAATATCCTGGTGTAGCTGGAATTGTAGGCCACATCAGCATCTGATGGATTCCAGATCTGGCTTTGCCACATGTAGCTGCGCTGATAATAATTGCTTACCGCCGCAAGCTGCGCGTCTGTCATGGTGAGGTCGTCGCTCACCACATCAAACAAAAAATAGTGGCAGCTGCTTAACGAATCGCTATTCAGCATCTCCTGAAAATCCTTAATAGCTACAGGGTTAACGTTGGTAGAAGCCGGCGCTACCGTCAAAAACTTTTTGCAAGCCGACAACGACCAGAAGCTGCAGATTACTAAAACAAAAAATATTGATCTTTTACACATGGTAATACTGTTTTAAAAATTCACACTAAGGTTACATGAGTATATTTTGGGCAAAGGGTTACCAATACGGCCGTCAAATGCTACAGTAGAAGGGTCGAGGTGGTATTTGTTCTTGGCCCAATAGGTAATATTTTGCACCTGGAAAGTCATGGTGAAAGTGCCCAAGCCGTATTTTTTAAGATATTGGTTGGCCAGGTTAAAACCCACCATTACTTCTGATAAACGAACGTTATCGGCAGACATAATGCTATTGCTGGAGTAGCGGGTAACAAACTCGCGGTAGGTATTTGCGCCGCCGGTAGTAATGCGTGGGATATCAGTAGTTAACTCGTCGCCTGGTTTACGCCACCTGTTGGCCACCAGGGAGCTGGTTTCGGTGTCGCTGCCGGGATAGGGTATGTAATCTCTCATAACTGCTCCAAAATTGAAAGTCATGGCTACGCGGGCAAAAAACTGGTGCAGCCTTACTTCCTGTATCAATCCGCCGGTCCATGGGGCTTTGGTTACGCCCTGCTTTTTCATGGCAGCAGCTATCGTTGCGCTATCAAGTACTGAGGTTATCTTGCCATCCTTATCATAAATTTGTGGGTCGCCTTCGGCGTTCAATCCAGCCCAACGCGGGCCCCAAACGTTGCTGATATCGTAACCATTGCGGTATGCAAAGGGGTAATCGCTGGTGGCGGTAAATGGAGTTACCGGTACATTGCGAGCTATATTTGAGTTGCGCGCGCCATTTATAGTTACACTATAACCAAAATCGGGGGTTTTAATTACTGCTACGTTAAAGAAAAACTCAACACCCTTGTTGGTAATGCTGCTGTAGGTGGTTTGGTTAGATAAACCTGTACTTGGGTCTGTTAATACCCTGATGTTATTGGTTAAACCGCTTGATGTTTGGTTGTAATAACGGAGATCAAGGTTGATCCTGTTATCGCCAAAGCCAATTTTGCCATGCGCTTCAAAAGTTTTGTTCTGTGCCGGCAGTAAGCCGAAGTTGGTATTGGTAGCCTGGCTAAACGAACCGTTTGAAACTATGTTTGTGCTCTGCATCAAACCTAATCCCTGGTAGGGACTTATCTCCTGCAAAATGGCATTAAACTCCAGCATAGTGATGGTGTTCGACCTGAAGTAGGTTTCGCGGGCTATATTGTAGTTAAAGCTGCCATTGTATTGGCTCTGCCCTTCGGGCGATTTGGAGTAAACCGCGTGCAGGTTCAATAATTTTTTTCTCAGAAAAAAATCTAATCCTGAACTCAGATACCTAACCGTATTGGTAGTATTAGTGGCCGCATTGTTTGAATTTAGGGTGATGAGATCGCCTTTAATAGTTTGTGTGTTATAAGCGCCATTCAATACTATGGTGCTATCTGCAAGTGCCAGCGTTAATCTCTGGTATAATAATTTTGAACTTTGTCCCTGTTGTTGGGTAGGGGTAGCTCCGTTAACCCAAATGGTGTAATTGTTCCAATACGTTTGCAGGTACCTGGTGTTTGAATATTGGGCAGGCAGATCGGGCATTTTAATACCCTGAAGACCTACCGATAAAAGCACATCTTTTACAAATTTGCCGCCGTTTTTAAGCACGCTGCCGGTAACGTCTCCGTTGTATGAC
>NZ_DASVOB010000442.1:0-15669 GCF_036383575.1 Mucilaginibacter sp. | reverse complement strand
CCCTACTAAAACGGAGATCAAATACCAGGACGAGAAGGCTATTTATGCCATTATCCGTTCGGCGGTAAAACGATCGTTAGGGAGATATAATATTACCCCCAGCCTGGATTTTGACCAGGAAAACAGCATTGAGCACCTGATCACTCCTAAGCCATTTGAAGATATAATTGCCCCTACTATTTCCTTTAATCCTGATTTTAACCCCTTTGACAATAAGGAAGAAAAGCCAAGGCAGGAACATCCGTTTTTAAGGGATAGCGGAGGATATAAAAAAGACCCGATCCCGCAAAATTGGGATACCTTGTATGAGATCTCAAAAAAAGAAACCCTTTTTCAGCACGAGATCCACGAGGAAAAAACTATAGCGGTTGATGAGCAGGATGTAAGCAAACCAAGTGAGCGGCAATTGTTCCAGATCCATAACCGGTTCATCCTGTCGCAGATCAAATCGGGCTTTATGCTCATTAACCAACAGGCTGCTCACGAGCGCATTCTGTACGAACGTTTCTTATTGCAGCTGCAAAATCATTCGGGCGTAAGCCAGCAAAGCCTGTTTCCGCAATCGGTTACACTAAATGGCAGCGATTTTGAGTTATTGAGAGAGCTTTTGCCCGATATCAAGGCGCTGGGCTTTGACATCCGCGAGTTTGGGAAAAACACCGTAGTAGTAGAGGGGATCCCTGCCGAGCTGAACAATGTTGGTGAGCATGAACTTTTAGAACATTTGCTGGAAGGTTTTAAAAACAATATGGCGATTCTGAAATTAGATAAACGTGATAACCTTGCCCGCTCACTGGCCCGTAACGGCGCTATTAAAACAGGCACCAAATTATCACTTGAGGAAATGAACCAGCTTATCGACCAGCTTTTCGCCTGTCAATCACCTAACCAGGCGTTGAATGGTAAGCCCGTAATCAGTACCTTTACGATGAACGAATTAATGGAACGATTTGAAAAATAGCCCCAGGCTAAATTATATATGAACGGATACAATCAATCACCTTTTGCCAATATCACACCTGTTGTAAAAAACCTGCTTATTATAAATATAATATTCTTTATAGGCACCTATACATTAGGCTATGTTGGGTTTGATATGGTAAAATGGCTATCGGCATTTTATTTTAACTCACCACTTTTCCACCCATGGCAAGTTGTTAGCTACATGTTTATGCATGCCGGCCTCGCGCATATTTTCTTTAACATGTTTGCGTTGTTCATGTTTGGGCCAATACTTGAATATACAATGGGACCTAAGCGGTTTCTTCAGTACTATTTTATAACCGGCATTGGAGCATTGGCTTTACAAATGCTGGTACAAGCAATTGAGGTGCATGGCGTAATTGGGGCATTTACCATAACAGGATCTGAAGTAGCCAATGTAAGCATGTCGGGTATGGCTAAAATCAAAGAAATTTATACCGTGCCAATTTTGGGGGCATCAGGTGCTATATTTGGTTTATTGCTTGCTTTTGGATATCTTTTTCCTAATATGGAGATGATGGTATTATTTATACCTGTTCCGGTTAAAGCTAAGTATCTTGTTGCGGGATATATTGTGATCGAACTTATAGATGGTTTTGGACAATTTCAGGGTGATTCGGTAGCCCATTTTGCCCACCTTGGTGGTGCCTTATTTGGCTTTATCGTATTAAAATATTGGAGATTACAACGACCAAACAATTTTTATTAATAACAGTAGTTATCTTTGTAATATAGCTTTATTATGAGCACCCTCTGGCAAAATATCCACTACAAAATGCTGCGGTCAGGCAATAGGCTAAACCTGCTTATTGGCATTAATGTAATTGTTTTTTTAGCAATAAATATTTCGGCAATAGTTGAACAATTACTAACTCATTTTGGTGGCAGTATCATTTTACTTTATGCCGATAAGTACCTGAATATGCCGGCATTCCTGCCCGATCTGCTTAGGCGTTTCTGGACGCCTTTAACATACATGTTCATGCATGCAGGGATACTCCATATTTTGTTCAATATGCTTTGGCTTTATTGGATGGGGCAGATATTTGAAGAGTATCTTGGCAATAAGCGTACAATAGGTTTATATTTAATGGGTGGCCTCGCAGGCGCATTGTTATATCTGCTGGCCCTGAACCTGCTGCCCGCATTTACCAGTGCCAACGCTGCACAGGGCAGTACCATAGTTGGGGCATCGGCCAGCGTAATGGCTATTGTTGTGGCGACGGCCACCTTACTGCCCAATTATACCATATCGTTAATTTTATTTGGGCCGGTAAAATTAAAATGGCTGGTATTGGTGATCCTGGTTATTGATTTTTTGGGTATAGTTGGGGACAATGCCGGCGGTGAAATTGCGCACCTTGGCGGTGCTTTAATGGGATTTGTGTATATTAAGCAACTACAAAAAGGGCATGACTGGGTGGGCGGCATAGCAAAGCTGTTTAAACCAAGGTCCAAACTAAAAGTGGTTTCAAATAACATGGGTAAAAACGCGTCTGATTATCCACGTCAGGAAGAGATCGACCGTATTTTAGATAAAATATCTCAATCGGGTTACAATAGTTTAAGCAAACAGGAACGGGAAATTTTATCGCGCGCAAGCAAACAGGACTAAATGATTAAAAAAAAGCAAAGTATTTTTAGCAGGGTGTTATTATTTATAAACCTGTTTTTCTGTTTTGCTTTATTGATCGGTTATTTAGCCCCGTCTGTTGATCCCCGTAAATACTGGATATTTGCTTTCTTCGGTCTCGCTTATCCTCCTATATTACTGCTCAATGTAATTATGATGCTTTATTGGCTGCTGCGCAAACGCTGGCAGTTTTTGTTTTCGCTGGTTAGTATTTTAATTGGCTGGGGAGTACTTAATAACAATATCGGGTTGAGGTTTAAATCGAGCTTTTCGCTGCCCCCTGGCCTGAATGTAGTGCATGTTATGACCTACAACGTGCATAATTTTAAGCATTTTGGGTTTAAGAACGATATTTCAACCAAGCATGAGATCTTAGAGATCATCAACAACGAGCAGCCTGATGTTATCGGTTTCCAGGAATTTTATACACGTTACAAAGGGCAATATCAAATGTGTGATTCTGTCAACAAAATATTGGGTAGCACTAACTTTTATTTTGAGCAGTTTAATGCTAACAGCCTTGAAGCTATTGGCATGGCTATCTTTTCTAAATATCCTATCGTAGCAAAGGGAATGATCCGCCTTGCGGCAGACAGAACATCCGGTAACCAGTGCTTATATGCCGATATAAAAAAGGGCGATAAAATTTTCAGGTATTATAATGTGCACCTGCAATCCATCAATTTTGGTCCGGAAGATTATAAATACATTGACAGTGTATCAAAAAAAGGTAAACCTGATATTCAATCAACTAAAAAACTGGGAAGCAAACTCAAAATAGCTTTTATGCGAAGGGCGGAGCAGGTTTTCAAAGTAAAAGAACACGCCGCGCAATGCCCGTATCCTTATATTATAGCCGGCGATTTTAATGATACCCCATCGTCATTCGCGGTTAACCAAATGGCTAAAGGCTTAAACAATTCATTCCGCGAAAAAGGCTCAGGCCTGGGGCGTACTTATAACGGCGATTTTCCTAATTATCAGATAGATTATATCATGAGTAGCAGGCATTTCTCGGTTTTTAATTACAAAGTGATTGAAAAGAAACTTTCTGACCATTACCCTGTGCACAGCGACCTGGTATTGAACTAAATAAAATCATTGCCCTGCATTTGTAAAAATAAATCCGAACTTCAGCAGGCAGTAGCTTAAAATTGAAAAAATCGTAAGTTTGCGCTCATGCAACAAAATTTGTTTGTTTACAACACTTTAACCCGTAAAAAAGAATTATTTAAGCCCATCAACGCGCCGCACGTTGGCATGTATGTTTGCGGGCCTACTGTTTATAGCGATGTTCACTTAGGCAACTGCCGTACTTATATATCTTTCGATCTTATGTTCAGGTACCTTACAGCCATTGGCTACAAGGTGCGTTATGTGCGTAATGTTACCGACGCGGGCCACCTTGAAGGTGATGCCGGCGACGAAGGCGAAGACAAAATTGCAAAAAAGGCCAAGCTGGCACAGCTTGAGCCCATGGAAATAGTACAAAAATACACCGTTGGTTTCAGAGATGTGATGAAGGTATTGAACAACCTGCCGCCAAGCATCGAGCCTACTGCTACCGGCCATATCATTGAGCAGATAGAAATGGTAAAAGCTATCCTCGAAAAGGGCTATGCCTATGAGGTTGACGGTTCCATTTACTTTGATGTTGAAAAATATAATAAAAGCCAGGATTACGGCATACTGAGCGGTCGTAACCTTGAGGATCTTTTAAATAATACCCGCACACTTGGCGGTCAGCAGGAGAAGCACGGCAAACTTGATTTTGCGCTGTGGATAAAAGCCAAACCCGAGCACCTGATGAAATGGCCTTCGCCATGGGGTGTGGGCTTTCCTGGCTGGCACCTGGAGTGCTCGGCCATGAGCCAGAAATACCTTGGCAGCCACTTTGATATCCATGGCGGCGGGTTGGATCTTGTGCCTACACACCATACCAATGAAATTGCTCAAAATGTAGCTTGCTGCGGTACTAACCCGGCCAATTACTGGGTGCATACCAATATGCTTACGGTAAACGGGCAAAAAATGTCGAAATCATTAGGCAACAGCTTTTTGCCGCATGAACTTTTCAGCGGCGAAAATTCCATACTGAACAAAGGATATAGCCCTATGACCGTAAGGTTTTTCATGCTCCAGGCACACTACCGCAGTACGCTTGATTTTGGCAACGAAGCTATGGAAGCATCCGAAAAAGGTTTTAAACGCCTGATGAATGCCTTTGCCCTGCTCAACGACGGCTTAAAAGCATCTACCACAACCGAGGTTGAAATTGCTCCGTTACTGGAACGCTGCTACGCAGCCATGAATGATGATTTTAACAGCCCGGTATTGATCGCCGAACTATTTGAAGCATCGCGCATTATCAATTCGGTATATGATGGTAAATTGAAAATTGACGCTGCAAACCTTGGGTTGTTAACTAACCTGATAAACACCTTTGTGGTTGACGTGCTTGGCTTACAAAACGAGCAGGCCGCTAATGACGACCTACCTAAAGTGCTAAACTTTATTGTTGATCTGCGCAGCGGCGCAAAAGCCAATAAGGACTACGCCACTTCAGATAAGATCCGCGACGGGTTATCGCAAATAGGGTTCCAGTTAAAAGACAGTAAAGAAGGCACCACCTGGAGCAAAGCCTAATACATCATATTTTAAAGCGAGTTGTAGTAGCTGAATAATTTAGCTAATGCAGCATCGCTTTTAAAATTTACAGAGTTTTTCTTGATATAATCCTGCACCTGGGCAGCTTTATCATTCATTGCAGCAAGTATCGTTTTTTGGTTAGGCTTGATCTTAACCATCTGGTTATTGCTAAACAGGTAGTAAGCATTGGCCGAAAGGAATGACTTTGTGGTAATTTGGGAACTGAAATCTTTTGACTCAACAACCCTCTTTTTGTAACATCTTAACAGTTTAATTTTCCCCTCACCCACAACCATGTAAAATGTTTTTGCTGTTTGATCATCCGCAGCAGGGAAGCCGCTGCTGAAACTGGGATCCGTGATATCACTCTCTTCAATTGTAGCATCCTTTAGTGAAAAGCTTTTAACCGGATCAACAAATGACAAAATTGACGAGTCCTTGGGGTTTTTAAACAGCAATTCATCACCGTACAAATTATAATTTAAAATAGCAGTAGCTGTTTTCCCGTTTGCAAAACTAACGGTTCCGGTTACCCAATTATCGCTTAGTAAGGGGCTGCCTTGTATTTCGGCATAGGTTTTTAAGTAATATGGCCTGCCCGAGTAGTCAGAAAGATATTGGGCTTTAGCCTGTAAGCAGAACAACACAAGCACAGATACACAGTACAACTTATACTTTTTCATGAAGGCAATTTATATTGGTTTAAACAAAAACTGATAACATTGGTTATGAAGTTAAGTGTTTTTTTATTGAACTTCATTATTAAGTAAATTTAATTATTTACGTGTATTTTATATGATCAAACCCGCTCTTTGCAATTATTCTCCCATATCTTCGTTTCAGCATAAAGCCAAAATGGTGCAACTCCTAAATGACATTAAGCAGTTGCAGGCATTTTGACTATTGCATTTCCGACTTAAAATTTATTACTAAATTGCTCCCTAAAACCCGAATATAAATATGAAGAAAATAATATTAGCTGCTACATTTATTGGTTATAGTGCTTTTGCCCTGGCGCAGGACGCTGTTAATGTAAACAAGGTAGTTAGTGTTGAACAAGCTTTTGATAAGTTAGTTGAACGCAAAGGAATAAAAGATGGCTTCCTGGCAGTTGCCGATCCTGAAGGCATCATATTTAAACCCGATGCAGTAAAGATTGTTGATTTTTATAGTAAGATTGATAAACAAGCCGGCAAACTTAGCTGGGAGCCTAAATTTGCCCGGATCTCGGCCAATGGCGACCTGGCGTTCACCGCCGGCCCTTATGTATATCAAAACGGTAAAACTGATGACGACAAGGTATATGGCGACTACGTATCTGTTTGGCGTACTAATTCTGACGGTAAGCTAAAATTGCTCATCGACCTGGTTATCCAGCACCCTGAAGCCGAAGAAGAAGCCGTTACTGATTTTAAAGAACCTGATCCGGCACAACGTTCAGGTCCAAGTAAGGACCCGTTTGGCGCTAAAAATGTTATTATCGGTACCGATAAAACTTTTAACCATGGTTTAACATTATCGGCCATGGCCAGCTATAAGGAATTTTTAAGCCCCGAGGGCCGCTATTATTTCCCGGGTTTCCCGCCAATGACCGGAACCGACGTGGTGATGAAGTTTATTAACAATGAGGCCATTAGCATCACCGCCGAAACTACTGATGGCGGTAGGTCTGCAAGTAATGACCTTGCCTATACCTACGGCCACGCCCGTATCACCAAAGGTAATGTTGTGGGCAACTACAATTACGTGCGGGTATGGGAAATTGATAAAGCTAAAAGATGGAATATCCTGCTTGAGATCTTCTCACCGATTGAGAATGAGTAGTGCTATGTCATGACATATACCTATAGTCTAAAGTCATAAGTGCTAAGTATTGAAAAAATCCGACTTGTGACTTTAGACTACAAATTATTGACTTAACAATAATTGGCCGGAGATCAAGTATTAATTCGTAAATTGAATTTTCGCAATCTCAATAACGATGCGTTATTATACCATCCAGCCACCGCCCGAGTTGAAACCCTATGTAAGATTTTACTGGGTGCTTGAACATGAACTGGGTGCAGATCAGTCATCATACATTTATCGTTCTGTTGCTGATGGCTGTACCGAAATGGTATTTCATTACCGCTCTGTGTTTGATGAACTAACGGACAAAGGCGGACAAAATGCAGGCCCCTCCGGCATCCAGTTCCAAACCACACAATACCGCAGGTTTATTACAACAGAAAGCTTCGGGATTTTCGGTGCCTATATCTACCCTTTCGCTGTACCCTGTTTCTTTAATATCCCAAGCAGCCAAACCAGTAACCTCGCGTTTGATTTCGATACTTTTTTAAACCGCCCCGGCCGCGAATTGGAAGAGCGGATCATCCTGGCATCCGATAATTATAAGCGCGCAGAGATCCTTTCGGCATTTTTAACGGCCCGGCTACGTCAAAATGGCTTAAAAGACGAGAGAATGGCAATAGCTATCAGGGACGTGATCCATAATAAACAATACAGAACAGTTGGCCAGTTAGCCGATGCTTACAACCTATCGGCAAGACAATTTGACCGCAAGTTTAAGGCAGACGCTGGTTTTAGCCCCAAAACTTACATGCGATTGGTACGCCTGCAGGATGCGCTGCGGCAATACAGTACCAATAAAACATTAACGCAGATAGCGCTGGAATGCGGTTATTACGACCAGTCGCACTTTATTCATGATGTAAAGGAATTTACAGGTTATCATCCGGGTTATTATTTTTCGGGTAAGGCCGAGGGAACGGAATACCGGGATTCATAATGTCCGGTTTTTACAATTTTGAAGGTTGTGGGAAAGCTAATTTTGAATAAAAATAAACAAGCTATGTCAACAATAAACATTCCCGAAAACTACCAGGCAGTAATGCCTTACCTTGTTGTTAAAAACGGCGCTAAATTTATCGATTTTACCCAAAAGGTTTTTAACGCGACCGAACAGTTCAAAACCATGCGCGATGAAAGCACCATTATGCATGCCGAAATTAATATAAACGGCAGTACCATTATGTTTGCCGATTGTACCGACACCTATCAACAGCAAAATGCTGGCATGTTTGTGTACGTGGAAAACTGTGATGAAACTTATCAAAAAGCACTGGATAACGGAGCAGAAAATATTATACCACCGGCCAATCAATCATATGGGCGCAGCGCAGGCGTAAAAGACCCGTTCGGGAACACCTGGTGGATCACCAATCCTTTATAAAAAGGAGATTCATAAATCATTACCTACGCATTGCGGGCATTTAATTAGCCGTAAATATAAGGTTCAACGAAATAGCTATCTCGTCGGTAATAACCTTGTTTTTTAAGGCCGAAATGAGATCCCATGCCTCCCGTTTCGGCTGCATATCGATATTCCACTTAACGCGGTCAATGGTGGTATTAGCCGTAGCGCTGATGAGATCTTTCTTTTTAATGATGGCTGCCGAAAATTCAATGGGGTTTGCTATCCCTTTTATGGTAAGCACACCAGTCACTTTAAAGTTAGTTGATTGGCCGATGCGTGTAATTTCCTTAACAGTCATAATTGCTCCCGGGTACCGTTCCGTTGCAAAAAAGCCTTCTTTTTTTAACTCTTCATCTACTTTTTTATTCCCGGCAGCATCGGCATGATCGGTGCTGTACATGGCGTTCATATTCAGGATAAAGGCACCGGTTTTAGGTTCGCCGGCAGCCGTGTAATCCAGACTGCCCGATTTAAAAAGCAGATAGCCGTGATGGCCACCCATTGTTTTGCGGGTATCCCATAAAACTTTACTTTTTTTGATATCTAAGTGGTAGGTTTGCTGGGCGCCGGCAGAGAAGCAGCTCATAGCCAGCAACAGGATAATCGTGTATATTTTCAACATTGTGTATTGATTTATGCAGTAAACCTACTCAGCTGCAGTGCGTTTGCTACAATGATTGTTGTAAATAAAATTGTAAACTTTGTAAATTAAATCCTCATGAATATGGCCGGCTTCAAATCATCCATGAATAACAAAACCAAACGCTTGCTGGGGCTTGGTTCCCTGCTGCTAATGACCGTATTATGTGTGGCTTTCAGTTTTGGCGGTAACGATGACTTTGAGACGGCCCGGCGGGAAATTCTGCTCCGGAAAATTGGACATGAGGTACTGTTGTATTCGGGCGATAGTACATCGCGGGTGTTGCCGGTAAAAAAGGTTGCAGAAAATGAGTACCAGTTGCGGTTTGAGAATGAGTTTTCTTTTCAGCCCGATTCGCTTGAAAAAGCAATCGGCAGTTCGCTGGCAAAGGAGAGCCTCGCTAACGATTATATTGTGAACGTATTAAATTGTGAGGGAAAAGATGTTGTATTCGGCTATGCCATATTCAAAAACAAAAAAAACAACATCATGCCCTGCTCGGGGCGGAAACAGCCTAAAAACTGCTATGTTATCAACCTCAAATTCAAAAGCCAGGGATGGAGTATACCTCAAAAAGGCTATTTAATTGGCGGGATACCCTTATTAGCATTTATTGGGCTCATAATTTCAAGATCGGGTAAAGGAAGGAAAAAACCAATTGAAAGCGATCCTACTCCGGACAATGGTCTTAAAATAGGTGACATTCTGTTTAACCCGGACAAGCGGCAGCTACAAAGTGCCGGAATGATTACTGAGCTTACCTTAAAGGAAAATAAACTCCTGCTCATTTTTGCTATGTCGCCAAATGTGATCATTGAAAGGAGCAGGCTTCAAAAAGAGATCTGGGAAGATGAAGGCGTAATTGTTGGTAGGAGCCTTGATGTGTTTATATCAAAACTACGCAAAAAACTGGAGCATGATCCCGCTGTAAAACTGGTTAATATACATGGCAAGGGCTATAAGCTGGAAATTAACGAATAACTACTTTGTAGCTGCAACTATATAACCCAACCATCCCAGGTACAGTAACCCGGCTTTTTGCAAGTAGTACTTATAGTCGGTAGCGAGAGACTGCAAACTAATCCGTCAAAAAAATACAGGATTTATGGTACGCAGGTAAATTTTCAAGGAGGTTTCAACTGCCCCGCCTTTAATTTACTACTTTTAGGGTGTCAATGGGAATTTGTTCGGGACAGGCATCTGACCCGATTTATTCCAAACGATCCTACATCTTCAGCGTTTTATTAATCACCATAATTGAAAAACAAAATGAGTAAAATTACAGTAAAAGACGGAACCGAAATTTATTACAAGGACTGGGGAACCGGGCAACCATTGGTTTTTCATCACGGCTGGCCTTTATCTGCCGATGACTGGGATGCCCAGATGTTCTTTTTCCTTGAACAAGGCTACAGGGTAATAGCACATGACCGTCGCGGGCATGGCCGCTCAAGCCAAACCGATACCGGCAACGAAATGGATACCTATGCAGCTGATGTTGCAGAACTTGTTGAGGCGCTTGACCTGAAGGATGCTGTCCACATTGGCCACTCTACCGGTGGTGGCGAGGTTATCCACTACGCTGCTAAATATGGAAAAGGCCGTATAGCCAAAGCTGTGCTGATCAGCGCGGTTCCTCCTGTTATGGTTCAAAGCGAAAGTAACCCTGATGGCGTTCCATTAGCTGTATTTGATGGCATCCGCGAAAGCACTGCAACTCAAAGAAACCAATTTTACCAGGACATTACCCTGCCTTTTTATGGCTATAACCGCGAAGGTGCTAAAGTATCACAAGGTATCAGGGACAACTGGTGGCGCCAGGGCATGATGGGCGGTATAAAAGCTCACTATGACTGTGTTAAAGCTTTTTCGGAAACTGATTTTACAGAAGACCTTAAAAGCGTGGATATCCCCGTACTTATTTTACATGGCGAAGATGACCAGATCGTTCCGTTTGCAAACTCGGCGCTAAAGTCAATCAAGCATTTGAAAAATGGCAAGCTGATCTCGTATCCGGGGTTCCCGCATGGTATGCCTACTACCGAGGCTGCAACCATCAACAAAGATCTTTTAGCTTTTATTAAAGAATAGTTTTTCATCAATTACTGTATTGCACAAATGGCTGTCCCGAAAGGGACGGCCATTTTGTTTATGTCTATATACTAATGATCTATCCGAATCTCATTTTGCACGTACATCTGAAAACTTGCTATTGAAATGTTTCTTATTTTTGAATAATGCATCCGGAATTTGAAACATACCTGCGCTCGGGAGGCGATATGCCCGAAGAAGCCATCCGCAGGATCAGTGACCTGGCAGTGCCACGGAAGTTGCGTCGTAACGAGCTCGTTTTTAGTGCAGGCGAAATTTGCCGGCACAAGATTTTTGTTATGAGCGGGCTGCTGCATACCTTCAATATCTCTGCCGGAGGTAATCAGCATATCCTGCAATTTTCGCCGGAAAACAGCTGGACACTTGATGTTGAAAGTTACGACCGGCAGATACCTTCGCAAGTGAGCATAGGGGCCGTAGAACCAAGCGTGATACTTAGCTGGCAAAAAAGAGATTTCGACATGTTGCTGACAGAAGTGCCTCAGCTTAAAAAATTTGCCGAAGACCTTATTGCCCGCAACACGCATTATAGCCGGAAACGGATCCTACTGTCATTAAGCGCTACGCCGGAAGAAAAGTACGAGGATTTTGTACAAACTTTTCCAAACTACTTATCCCGTTTACCCCTTCGTATGATTGCCGCGTACCTGGGCATCTCCATAAAAACCCTTACCCGGATCCGTCACGCACAGCTACAGCGCTAATTGAAATTATGGTCAGCTGACCATTTTTAGCGGATCTTTATTAGTGAATTTTGTATTAACAAAATCATTAATTTATGCGTGTATTTGTAACCGGAGCCTCCGGATTTGTAGGCTCAGCAATAGTAAAAGAACTTTTAGGGGCAGGTCACAAAGTACTGGGCCTTGTCCGTTCAGACAAAGGCGCTGAACAGCTGGCATCAACCGGTGCCGAAGTTTATCGCGGCGATGTCAATGACCTTGAATTTATTCAGCAGGGTGCTGCCTCTTGTGATGCTGTGATCCATACGGCCTTTAATCATGATTTTTCGCAGTTCAAAGCCAACTGCGAGGCCGACCGAAAAGTGATAGAAGCCCTGGGCGAAGCACTGGTTGGAACAGATAAGCCTTTAGTCATTACTTCAGGCGTAGGTCTTTTAAATTATGGCCGTTTGGCTACCGAAGATGATGTACCGCCTGCAGCATCAGATGTTATTCCAAGGGTGGCGTCTGAAGAAGCTGCGGCAACTGTCGCTGCCAAAGGCGTAAAGGTTTATACGGTGCGCCTGCCGCCAAGCGTACATGGTGAGGGCGATCACGGTTTTGTACCGATGATCATTAATATGGCCCGGGAAAAAGGAGAATCGGTCTATATAGCCGGGGGAGATAACCATTGGCCTGCCGTTCACCGTTCAGATGCCGCGGTTTTATATCGGCTGATTGTAGAAAAGCAACCGGAACTCCATGTATTTCATGCCGTAGCTGAAGAATGTATTACATTTCGGGAAATTGCTGAAGCTATCGGCGAGGGATTGCATCTGCCTGTAGTTAGTAAAACCGGCGATGAGGCGGCGGCACATTTTGGCTGGTTTCTGCACTTTGCATCAATGAACTGCCCGTCATCAAGCGAAAAAACACGGGCGGCCTTAAATTGGCAACCTAAAGCAACAGGGCTAATTGATGATATAGGCGCTGCGGGTTATTGCTGAAAGAGTTTTTGACCAACTGGTTAATTTAAACTTGCTAAATTGAAAAATCTGGCGGGCTTTGATAGCGGCAGAAGACTTACGAAGTTTTTAAAACTTCGTAAGTCTGGATTTTGCTGAAGATGGGATAACATTAAATTAAAAGTAGGGGTGTCATGCTGAGTGTTTAAATCCGTTGAACGCTGAAGGAAATGACATCTCCACGCCGTCATGCTGAGTGTTTAAATCCGTTGAACTCTGAAGATGAAATGACATCTCCACGCCGTCATGTTGAACTTGTTTCAGCCCCCCAAAAGAAAGGTAGGCGATTTGCTTAGCATGTGGCTTAGCGAGTGGGGTGTTGAAACAAGTTCAACATGACGGAATTTAACTATGTCATAGGTAGGTACGTACGAAGCATGACATAGGAGCAAATATTATTTTACCCCCTCAAAGTCCCTGGATTTTACCTACTCAGAATAACAGGGTAGATAAATATCAGTTTAGAACAGCTAACTAATTAAACCACGGATAACATCATAATAAGCATTGCTTACAGGCAATTCAACACCCACCAATTGCACCTTACGATTTTGTATAGACCTTATTTTGTTCACCGGCACAATATAACTGCGGTGAATACGCTGAAACTTAGCAGAGGGCAATTTTTTCAATACATCTTTTAGGGGCATTAAGGTAAGCACCGGCTTGTCGTTGGTTAAATGGATCCGGATATAATTTTCCATGCTTTCGATATACCTGATGGCGCTCAGGGCGATCTTTATAACCCGGTATTCCGATTGCACGTACAGGCTTTCGTCTATATCATTCGGTTTGCCTTTCGCCTCATTTTTGTATTGATGAATCATGAGCGCTTTTTCTACCGCCCTGGTAAAGCGCTCAAGCTCTATAGGTTTTTCAACAAAATCTACGGCCTCCAGTTCAAAGCCCTCATAAGCATAGTTCCGGTAAGAGGTGGTAAAAATGATCATCGGTTTTAAAGCCAGCGACCTGGCCAGGTCAATACCGGTAATATCGGGCATATTGATATCCAAAAAAATCAGGTCGACCGATGTACTCTTTAAAAATTCAGCTGCCGAAATTGCATCTTCAAATGTTTTGATAAGCTGCAGACTTGAGAACTGCGATACATATTCACCGATGAGCCGTAACGCTAATGGCTCATCATCAATGGCTATACATTTTAAAGTCATGGTTAAGTGTTTAAAGTTAACTGAACAATATACTCCTGGTTGTCATTGCTGATATCTAATATATGCTTGTCGCTGTATAAATGCTCTAAACGGCGGCGTGTGTTCTTGATCCCGATCCCGGTACCTTCATATTCGCTGTTATTTGAATTAAAAATCCGGTTCTTACAATAAAAAAACAAGCTTGTTTCACGGATAACTAATTTGATCTCAATCGTTGACCCTTCGTGTTTGCTAACACCATATTTGAAGATATTTTCAATAAAGGTCATTAGCAACAGTGGTGCTATTTGTTTCCCGTCAGTGTCGCCATCTACCTCAAAATTAACAATGGTAAGGCTGCCAGTGCGCAAACGCTGTAACTCAATATAACTGGTAATACAATCAATTTCACGTTGCAACGGCGCCAAATTCCCGGTTATATCTTCTGTAACGTAGCGCATGATTTTTGAAAGCCTCATAACGCTATCGGCGGCGTGTTCATCCCGGGTTAAAACAAGCGTATAAATATTGTTCATTGTATTGAACAGAAAATGTGGGTTGATCTGCGCTTTCAAAAAGGAGAGTTCGGCTGTTGCTTTATCTGCTTCTGCCCGGGCAGCCCGTTGCTCGGTAAGCAGCCATCTCCGGATGATCTTAGTGGCTGCGCTAAAGGTGAGCAGTGTAAAAAAAATAAAAAAACTGGTAATATCCAAGGGCTGTTTAAATGGCGACCTGCTTAAAGGCCTGTCGCGATATGATGGCAAACCGGGACCTTGCCCCGGCGGCCCCGGCTGATAGTCTTCACTGCTGCCCTGACCACGATATGGATAGCTGGGTAACGGCCGGTTACCGTTCTGCTGTTCCCTGATATGGAGCAGGCGGTCAAATGGGCGGATACAAAACACCCCAAACAGTAAAAAGAATGCAAAGAAACCGTAGGAGACATATTTTTTGTTAAGCAGCAGCCATTTAACAAAAAAAGTGTTACTATAAAAAACGACCATAAAAGTAAGTCCGAACAGCCAGTAGTTAGCGTTACCCAAAAGGACCATGATATCGCCAAACCCTTTGCCGCTATGCAAAAAGATAAGCGGGATGGTCATGAGCGTTATCCAGCCGGCAAAATGCAGGATAATGGAGATCGTTTTAAATCGTGACATACAATAAAGTAAAACAATCAGTTTTTACAGGAAAATAAACTATCGATGACTGGGCTAAATGTATAGATGAAACACCATTACAATTACCTGAAGGCTAAATTTTACAAGGAACGCACATCCACAGAAAAAGCGCCAATTTGAAGCATAAATGATCCGTTCACCATTAAAAAACAGCCACTCATCTATGCCTGCTATTCTAAATTAAATTTTGCCGTTACATTTACCCCGGGTTCAAAAAAGTACCTGTGTGTTTGCTCTATGCCAGTAGAAGTACGCACAGGATGCTCTATGTAATTGATAACATGAAATTTAAAATATCGGCATTAAACATATTACTACTACTATTGAGCAGCGGGCTGTATGCGCAGCAAAAAACTATCTCAGGAACGGTTATTGA
>NZ_DASVOB010000441.1:0-16225 GCF_036383575.1 Mucilaginibacter sp. | reverse complement strand
TGCACCACATGAACGGATATTACAGGGAACGGTATACCGCCGCACCATCTACAGCAAATACCCGATCATGAATTTGCAGATCAATCACGGTTTTAAAGGCCTGTTCAACGGTGCCTATGATTTCACCAGCGTTAAAGCAAGCATTTTCAAACGTTTTTACCTATCTCAGCTTGGTTATACTGATATTACTATACTTGGAAATTATTTAGTGGGTAAGGTGCCGTTCCCGCTCCTGAGCATTGCCCCGGCAAACCAATCGCTGGCTTATGATGAGGATGCGTATAACCAACAAACCTACCTTGAGTTTGTAAGCGACCATTACGCGGGTATCAACTTAACTCATAGTTTCAGCGGCTTTTTGCTGAATAAATTTCCATTGATAAAACACCTGAAATGGAGAGAATATCTATCAGCCAAAGTATTATTCGGCGGCTTGCGTAACGAAAATAACCCACTTTATTCACCTAACTTGTTCCGGTTCCCTACAGGTGGCAACGGAGCCAACGGCACTTATGCTTTAGGCACTAAACCTTATATAGAAGCCGGAGTAGGTATAGGTAATATCTTTAAGTTTTTGCGGATAGATGGGATCAAAAGGTTTAACTACCTTGACCACCCGGGAGCCGCGGAATATGGTGTTAAATTTAGTTTCGCCCCGGATTTTTAAAGAGTCCGTTCAAGATTGTTTAAAACAGCGTGGTAGTAAACCCAATGCTATAACTTACATAGTCCGGATTTAAAATATATTGTGATTTGGCTTTATACAAATGATAATAAGCAGGCTCCAGCACAAGGGCAAAATGCGGCACGATATAATATTCCAATCCGGAGGCTATTTTTACCGCGGGATGTTTAGTACTTACGCTGCCTACTGTTATACCATTTGAATTAACAGACGTGTTATTGTACCCCGAACTGTTATAACCGGGTTGCAGGAGTGCATATATTCCAAGCCTGTTTAATTTCCGTCGGTAGCCGACACCCAGAAGTAAAAACCCGGAAGACAATTTACCTTCGGTTACATTGGTAGGGACTTCGCCTGCTTTGCTTTTATATTTGTTATTTAAGGCATCGTAATTAAAACGAAAAAAGATAGCATTGATGTAAGTAGGACGGTATTCAACGGCGGTGTTTAAAACAAATCCCCGTTTCATACTTACCTGCTCATCACCCGAGGGTACATTTACACCTACTCCGCCCGGAAAATAAAGCCTCGACGTAAATTTTTCAGTTTGGGCATCAACATGTAATGTCATCACCAGCAGCACCGCCAACAATGAAAGATATGTTTTACAAATACACATTAGGTCAGGCACGTTTTGAAACAAATGGAATTTGTAAAACCTTAATAAAACTCTTACAAACATTCTTATCAGGATGTGTATCTATCCCAAACACGGTATCATCCGGCTTCAGCTTTCCATAAGTACCAAATAACCTGTCCCATACAGATAGTACATCGCCATAATTACAATCGGTATAAGGCAATTGATAGTGATGGTGAACATGATGGATATTAGGCGTGATAAAGATCAATCCTACCCATTTATCCATACCCTCTGACAACCGGAACTGCGTATGCGAGGTAATATTTGAAACCGTTTGAATGGTTTGCCTTAACAAAAGCAATTCAAAAGATGCACCGGTTATAGCTATCCATAGCATTAAAAAGCACATTCTTACCAATGTTTCACCAGGGTGTTCCCTTACCGTGGTTGATACGTCAAGTTTTTGGTCGGTATGATGCACAAGATGAAATTTCCATAATACCCCAACTTTATGCATGATAACATGATACAGGTATTCGCAAAAGTCAAGAATTATAAACCCTGCTACGTATTTTACCAATATACTTTGATGCCAGGGAAGCCGGTTTAATAACCCTATATGATTTCGGTTTATCCACGTTGCTTCAAGCAATACAAACATGGTCATAAAAAGCTGTACCGGCAGTGCAGTTACAATAAACAACATATTTGTAAAAGAGTGCCGCCATTTTTTGCGGACAGGTATTGCCAGTATCAAACCCTCAGCAAGCCATAAGGAGGTTATTAACACTCCAAAAATCAGTATCTGTACCGATGATGGGTGGGTAGTGAAAAACGACTTGTTAAATTCCATGCAAAGCCCTCGTATCACCAATATTACAGGAACATTCTGTAGTAATTATGAGCAAAGCCGCATAAACAAAAATCGGCCCCATCTGTAAAGCCGGGGCCGAAGCATAAACTAAAAATTGCAGTCTTTTCCGGGATCGATATTCTCCTTATCACGCGAAAAAACAGCTGCGCCATTTTTAAAGGTCACGATCCAGATGCTGTCGTAATCGTCATCAGGCCATTTTAAGTTGTCCTGTTTTACACCTAATGAACGCACAATCGGCGCTATACCGCCGTGCTCCCATACTACCAGTATTACACCGGTGCGGCTTTTTAAATCTGCAGCTAAACCTAAAGAGTCCTTTTCTGTACGGGAACTATTTACCGTTAAATTGTACTTAGCTGCAAGCGGCACAATGGTTTGAAACATCCTGGCATGCTTGGTAGCCTCTCCCAGTCCTAAACCGGGAACAAATATTTTATCGGGCACACCAAATTTAGCTGTTAGCACAGCAGGCAGTTTTAACGACCTGTTTATGCCCTGGCAATTCAAATTATCGCCCTTCAGCGGTTTTTCGGCATGGCGGATAAAGACGATCTTCAAATCAGCTGATTGCGCCTTAACCGACAGTATGGCTAAGGGAGATATGATAGATAAAAATAGGATACAAATGATTTTTTTCATTTTGTAATTGAGTTTATAAAAAAGGGAGAGGCTGTTTCATAAGTCAAATTGACCACCCCTCGGTGTTGTATTACCTGTGAAATGAAATTTAGCCGATAATATTTATGCAAAATGGGGGTTAACATACTTCTTAGACGCAAAGCAATCAACAGGCTGATTATTAATCACATATGCAAATGTTAACCCTAAATTGTGTTAACCCTGTTAACTCCCTTTTGTTAGTACAGTCAACCCCAAACTATATATCGCTTAAGTATCTGAATAAGTAAAAAAATGAGGCTGATCATGATTTGTGATACAACCTCATTCTTAGATAAATAGTTACTAATATTAATGCTGATTTCCGGAACCGTTTAACTGGTATGCACCAAGATCGGCACCAGGTAAGGTTGCGTCCGATAAACCGTATATTTTATCAAGGGGCACCGTAATTAATGGCTTAATAGTAGTATTTCCCTTACCAATCAGCGGCGAATTAGCTAACAAATGGAAGTTAAAGTTTCCGATAGCGCTATACTGATATAACGGGTGCCCAACCGTAGGAAGCGGAAAGCTCAGGAACATCGGGTTATTCTTCTGCACAACATCGCTACCATCATAAATAGAGCCTAATGTATAGTTTGCAGGCAGGTATTTTGCCGATGTTGTAATTGAAGGGATATCCGTGCTTTGCGGTTGTGTAATATAGCCCGTAGGGTAAAACTGGTTTGCCACGCTCAATGAATCGGCCCATTGGTAGTTATTTCCATATGATAAGTGGGCAACGTCAGCTACCGGACTACCAACTACGCGATATCCAAACTTACAATTGATAGCTACGTTATTATAATACATACCCGCCGCGCCTTCTTCAAAGTTGATACAACCACCACGACCGCTTTGCACCTGCCTGTAGCCGCCGCTAACAAATGTATTGTTGTACATCACGATATTGGTTTGCGGGGCACCTGTTGCCTGCCCTTTGTTTGAAGCTTTTTGTCCGTTGGTTGCGGTACCCATAAAAATATTATAGGCCATGGTACCTACGGTGCCGCCCTTAGCATTTAAACAGTCGCCTCCGCTAACACCGTTTTTCTCAAAAGTATTTCTGAAGATGGCAATTTTACCGGCCGAGATACGGATCGGGTCATCCACACCACCGTACAGCCAGGAATCTTCCATGATAAAGTTGCCCTTATAATTGGCAAATAAAATACTGTATTGGTTGCCTGTGCCCGAACCTGCAATGGTTGAGGTTACTTTACCTTCTGTTAAGCCTGCATACTCAACGTGTGTCCAGCGTAATACCAGCAAATTACAGGTAGGTCCACCAATAATGCCTTTCCATTTGCCCGCATATGCCGGGTCGGCAGCAGCTGTAAGGCCACCCGGTGCATCATTTTTCACAATACCCGGAACAGTGATCCAGTTTGGCTGATTTTTTGAGCCGTTACTCACCAGTGTTCCAAGTGCTATAAGGCTGCTTCCAACTCCCATATTTAACCTAACACCCGGCTGCATTAATAAAGTATCGGTTGGGTTGATCACCAGGTCGCAACCATCTTCAACGGTGTAAGTTTTACCGCTAAGCATGGTGCCTTTTACCGGGATAACACTTGTGCCGCTTGCGCTGCATGACAGCGGGGCTTTATCGCTTACCGGGTTTGCTGCCGGCGGTGTATAGCTGTAAATATCGGTGTGCTCACCTTTCCATTTCTGACAGCCGGAAAATGCCGCTGACATCAGGATACAAATAACTGGGATTATATATTTTTTCATCGTTACGTTTATTATAATTTATACCTGAAACCACCAAGGAACAGTGTTTTGTAATAATCGCTTTGAACAAGCGTTTGAGATGCGATATCCTGTTTGCCTAAAAACTCCTGTTGTTTGGCATCAAGGCTGCCATGTGGGAATTTTAAATAGATCTTGCTGGCTGCATTAGTTATGTTATTAACCTTGCCATAGAAAGAAAATCTTTTAGCGATAGTTTTTTCGAAAGAAAAATCTAACTGGTTGTAGGCATGCTGATAAAAATCAAGGTTATAATATGGTGATACCTGTGCCAGGCGCTCGCCGGTATAAACAAAGGCCAGCTGTATATCCAAACCCAACTTAGCGCTTTTGTACAATACAGATGCGTTACCCACGTGGTCTGCCTGACCTTGCAGCGGACGTGTTTCGCTCACATTAGTTTGGTGTAAGCCCAGTGTAGGATCATTTGAGTAAAGCAATTTGGTCGTAGTTATCCTTGAGTGTATATAAGTATAGTTAACTGAAAAGCCTATCACGCCAAAGAATTTAGTAGCCAACGCTTCAAAACCATAGTTGGTAGCTTTACCCTCATCATTTTGAGGTTGGACAACCTGATCACTCGGACCACCATTACGGATAACAAAGTACTCAATAGGATTATAGATCTTTTTGTAAAAAGAGCCCAACAATAACTGATCGGCACCACCCGGAAAAAATTCATAACGTACGTCGTAATTATCGGCAGTGATGTGTTTTAAGTAAGGATTACCTACCTGGTCATAATAATCGCCGGTAACTTTATATGGCACCTGTTCGCCAAAGCCAGGGCGACTTATAGACGCGAAATATGATGCGCGGATATTTTGATTATCTGATAATTGATACTTTAAGTGGATGCTTGGTAACACATCAGTGTATTTATAGTTACCACTTCTTAGGTTAACTGTTTCCGGCGACCGGGTATCATAAGTTAAATCGGTATTTTCAATTCTCACGCCGCCTAATACCTGAAGTTTCGGCAACAGATCAAATTTAACCTGTAAATATTCGGCGTTGTCATTTTCCCTGACGTTGTAGTTGTTTTGCAGATCGGTGTTGTTGCTGCCAATACCAAGGCTCGGCGGATCAAATGCAAAAGGAAGCGCACTAAAATCATTATTAAATAAAGTTGATTTACCGCCACTTAATGAATAAGTAATGTAATCGGCATCCCTTACTTTATGGCGATATAAACCTCCTGTCGAAAACTCAACAACCTTACCAGCTATTTTAGGCGTATAAATCAGGTTTACATATCCCGAAAGGTCTTTGTCGCGGTTATTTTCCCAATGATGATCTAACTGGGTATTGTTATCAACCTCGGCAGTAACCGCTCCTGAGTTATTGAGGGTTTTGTTAGCATCATATGAAAACTCAGTTCTGTCTGGCTGGTGCCTGGTAGCTTCAGAATATACCCCATCCCAGTTTAAACGCCATTCATTACCAAGCCAGTGCTCACCATGTAAGGTTGAGTTGTAAATATTTTGCTTGGTTAAAGTACTTCTGTTTGAAATGGTGATCTGTTTGCTTAAGCCGGTTGAGTTTAATCCCAAACCCAAGGTATCAGAAGTAAAGCGCGATTCAAACTCGCTTTGATGGATATAAAGGTTGTATAATGAGATCTTATTTTTGTCGTTGATCGCGTAATCTATTTTGTTATGGATACCTATACGTTCTGTCTGGGTAGAATAGGTGCGATCATAAGCATCAGAAAACTGCGGTGAGTTTGGCAACGGAATCGCCGATGGCTGCGCGTTTGGCGTAAGGTGCTTTGAGTTAGAACCACGGTATATATTCTGATAACTTGCAGATACAATAACACCTAATTTTTTATCAAAAAACCTATCACCAATAGTGATACCCGCTGTGGAACTAAAAGGAGCCGAGATATTTTTATCACTTGTAAGCGCCTTATTGTTAAAATCGGCATAAGTAGCAGCATAGCTGTTGCCATTAATTGCCGCCGGAGATTTACTGTTAGGAGATGCGCTAAACCCAACAAACGGTCTGCCTGAGGAAAACAATGTAGAAAAACCGCCTGATACGTTGGCGCTGAAAACAAACTGGCTTGGAGCACTTTTCATTACCAGGTTCATCACACCGCCAATGGCGTCGCCTTCCATGCTTGGGGTAAGCGCTTTGATCACCTCAAGCCTTTCCAACATTTCTGAAGGGAATATATCCATCGGTACAAAACGGTACTGAGGATCCGGACTTGGTATTTTAATACCGTTTACCAATGTTGAGTTGTAACGCTGCTCCATCCCCCTGATAATAGCATAACGACCTTCGCCGCTGGCCGAACGCTGGATGGTTACACCGCTAACGCGCTGTAAGGCATTGGCCACGGTAACATCTGGCAATAGCTTAATGGTATTTGCCGAAAGTACGTTGATAACCATCGGCGCGTTTTTTTCAATGTTACGTACAGCATGATCAGATTCTTTGTTGGCTTCGCCTTTAACCTGTATCTCGGTCATTTGCATACTGGCATCCTGCAGCAGGATGTTTGCCGTAACTACATCATTGGCCGATGTAATATTACCTTCACTAATTTTAGATGAAGTATAACCAACATAATTTGCCTGTACTTTGTAAGGGCCGTTCTTTAAATTTTTAAAGCTATAGCCACCATTAAGGTTAACTGCAACAAATTTGCTAACCCCATCCTGGGTTAAGTGCACTGTTGCTCCGGTGAGGGGTTCGCCGGTTTTAGCATCGGTTACCTTTCCCCTTATGGTTTGGGCCATAGTTGTAAAGGAAAATAGCAGGCATATTGAAAATAATAGCAATAACCTGTTAAGAAAGTAAGGGTGTTTCATGAACAACGGGTTTAATTTTCCGCAAAGAAACCCGCCGAAAACTGGAGAAAAATTGAATAAAGAAGCCTAAGAATAATACATAACCAAAACTTAACATACACTTAATAATGCAGCGATTAAAGTGCTTCAAAAACCCATTTTATATTAAGGATTCGCAATCACGATCAATTATTATTGGTTATCAGGTTTACAGCTTACCGTTTGATAAGCTGTAAACCTGAATTGGAAAAGCCAGATTACACAAGGAGGCTTCCTGAGCAAATTCAGTTTCTATTTAGTAAGCTCAGTTTGATAAATCACCTCTCCCTGATAATTTATCGCCCTTACATTTAATCGTTTCTCATCTATGGCAAAATACATAAACCCATGTTCAGAGGCCTGGAAACGGCTATAAGGAATGCCCGCCGTAACCTTCGTAAGTTCAGAACCTGCACCTGAAATAAACTGATGTGTAAAGCCTTCGGGTTTCAGATGTTGTAGCGAATGTTCGTGCCCGGAAAGATAAACGTCAACTTTATGCTCTTCAAAAGTTTTGCTCAATGCTTTTCTCATGGTCAACGTATCGTAGTTTTCGATGCGGGGCCCTACAGAATAACAAGGATGATGACCGATCACGATCTTCCATTTTACATCTTCAGACGCATTCGTAAGCGTTTCACTAAGCCATTGCATTTGCTTTTCAACATATTGGGCCTGTGCTTCATGTAAAAAAGGATCAGTATCAATAAATATCAAAAGAGCTTTCGCTTTAGCCTGCGGCTTCTTTTCCTTTGGCTCTTTTTTAACAGCTTCGTCTTCGTTATTCTTAGCCTTGTTGAGGCTTATTTCTTTCGAGTAATACCGCGCCGGCATACTCCAGCGGCGGCTTATTTTGCTGTACCTGATCTGAGCATCAACATCCGAATGATAGTCGTGATTACCAAAAACCGGGTACCAGTCGCACTGCAATGAATGCGCGGTATAAATATTTTCAAACGAATAATGCCACAGCGGGTCAAACTCACTTACAACACCTTTGGGATAAAAGTTATCACCAACCGAAACAACAAAATCATTTGGATGTGCTGCCCCCCAAAGGCCCATTTGCTTTCCTACTTCCGTCTGGTCATATTCACCGTTACGGCCCCAATCGCCCAGGGCCATAAAATGCAGGGAGTAGTCATCTTTAATTGCCGGCAGCAAGGTTAGGTCTTCACTTGTTAAATGTGTTACTCTCTTTGCCGCAAAAACGCTTAAGGGTGCAATAAGTGAAGCCCCTATTGCGGATAGTGTGGTATTCTTTACAAATCTCTTCTTTTCATCTCAATATTATTGCTGACGGTACACAAGCAACTTAAAAGTACCTGGCTTCATGGTTTTGTTTCCCGTTTCATAATCGGCAACCGGGAAGTAAAGCTTATGTGTATCCAGATCAATAGCCATGGTTTTAGCACGGTATTGGGTAGTTAAGGTTTGTACAGGGCTATACGTGCCGGGAGTGTCTTGCTTAAATATGCTGGCTGTTCCATCGCCGTTTGAGGCTACAAGCATTTTTTTTGCCGGGTCATATACAACCGCGTCAACACCTGCACCAATTGGCAGGGTTTGGATCACTTTGCCCGTAGGGATATCAACCACGCTAAGACCTTTGTTTTCGCGACAAACGGTGAATAGCTTTTGGTTCTCCTTATCCATAGCTATACCTGTTGGGCCACCACAAGGGCTTAAAGTATAATTTTTAGTTACCTTAAGTGTTTTTGTATCAATTACATTCAGGCTGCTTTTATCCTCAAGGTTATTGTAGATAGTCCCTTTGCCATCGGCCACTGCAAACTCAGGAGCCCCGCCCATATCAATTGATGCTACCTGTTTCATTGATACCGGATCAATCACACACGAACTGCTGCTATGGCCATTAAACGTGAAGATCTTTTTTGAATAAGGATCAAAAATAATAGCGTCGGCGCCTTTATGATCTAATGGGATATGGGTGATCACTGCCAGCGTTTTGATATCAAACACAATAACTTCATCCGCTTTGCCATCGCTGATAAAACCTTTATTAAGCTCATTATCTACTGCGATGCCGTGTACGCCCTTCATATCGCCAATGGTACCTTTAACAGTTTCAGTTTTCAGGTCAACTACGTTTACTTCGGTACCGTGTGATGCATATAATGTATGGTTGGGCAGATCAATAAATACGTAATCATAACCACCATTACCGGGCAAAGCAATGGTTTTATCCAATACATAATTTTGAGCAAATACCTTTGATGCCCCTGAAAACAGGCCGGCATTTAAAAGAAACAATAACGCTATTTTTTTCATGATGATTTTTATAATTGAGTTATATTAAATACCGGTGCTTAATGTTTATTTCCTTTACCATCACTGGTATAAGCACCCAGATCAAGGTTATATTGCGTATTGCCTGCACTAAATGCAGGAGATGTGCTTTGCAGGTGAAAATCGTTGGTATTTGGAAATCCGTTAGGCGCGGCCACTGTGCCATCAAACTTTACAAACAGCGGATCTTTATCGCCAATCTTTTTTGAGATCAGATCAGTAGGTTGTGGCTTGCCCAAGCCTGATGCAGGGTAAAAACCATCCCTGATGTTGATCTTTAATGTAGGGTCAACCAAATCGGCGTAAGTATCAACTGTGGCGTAAAAAAGATTATTGCCATAAGTGGTATGTGTAATATCACCATCGTCAAATAATTCAATTCCGTGGTAATCGTTAACGATAATATTATTGAAAATATGACCAATAGCATTTACACCCACAGAAACAGCCCTGCCTGGTTCAGCCGAACCTCTCCGCCAGCCATTTGAAACCAGGGTATTGTTGTACACATTTACCTCTGTTTGCGGAAAAGGCTTGCTTGAACTGGTTTCAAGCTTAACACCCGAACCCGCCTGGCTAAAAATCACATTGTATGCTACGGTACCGGTAACACCTGTTTTAAGGTTTATACCTTCGCCATCGGTGCTGCCTGACGAGCTGATGGTGTTTCTTAAAATGGTTACCTTGGCGCCGTTGCTTAAGGCCATCAGGTCATCCTGGCCGTTGGTAAACCATGAATCTTCAATATCTACATTTACAGCGGCCTTAACCTTTAACGTACCCCGTGCGCTTCCGGAAGCATCGGGCCCGCCGGTATTATCAACGTGCGTCCAGATAATGGTTATGGCCTGTGCCGTATCACATTGAAAACCGCCCCAGGTACCGGGCTTATTTGAATCGGAGTTAAAATAAACCGGCTGATCTTTAGTACCTACCAGTTTTAAAACACCCTGGATATTTACCTGCGAATTATTTTTTACAATAACGTTTGCACCGGGCTGTGCATAAAGGGTGTCACCTTTTTTCACCGTTACATCGGCTGTTATGGTATAAGTTTCGCCGGTTACAAGGGTACCTTTAATAAAGCCGCTGATATTACCCGGCTGTATGGGGCTTGATGTTGGTATTTTAATTTTAGTAAAGGTAGTTAGCTCAGCTTTTTTACAACTGTTAAATGTTGCAGCCGCCAGTAAACCGGCTGCTAACATAATTATATTTTTTGCTTTCATAATTTGATGCTTTTATAATGAATACCGGAAACCTGCATTGAAACTCACGTTGTACAAATCTTTTGATTGCACCAGGTTATTAATAAGCACTGTTGTTGGTGTGTTAAGTATATTGTTTACTTTAACTGTTAAAATAAGGTGCCTGGCAACCTGCTTTTCGCCCGAAAATGCCAGGAAAGATTGTGGCTGCTGGTAATAATCATATCCATAATTTATAAGGTCAACGAAAGCCAGGGTTTTACTTGTGTAGGTGTAAGCTAACTGTATAAACAGTTTACTTTTATCATTTTTATATAACAATGATAAATTGATTACATTCCCTGTTTGTCCTTGTAAAGGTCTGCTTTGGAGCCTGGTAACAGTAGTATCTTTGCCAGCTGCATTTTTACCTGTATAATTCTTAATACTTTTGATATTTGAATAAGTATAGGTATAGTTACCTGATACACCCAAATCTCCAAAATACCTGCTGTAAACTATTTCAGCGCCTGCAACTTTGGCATTTCCAAAGTTTTGCGGACTTGTTTGTTGCTGCCCACCGCTTAAATCGTCCAATCCAAATTCAATAGGATTCTTGATATTTTTGTAAAATCCGCCAACAAACAATTGCTCTTCTTTACCGGGGAACAGTTCATACCTGATATCATAATTATCAGCTTCGGTATGCTTTACATTAGGATTACCGGTAACATCTGTGCTTTGGCCAAGGGTTGGCGTAGGCACCAGCTCATATAATGCCGGTCGTGCTATCGATTTAAAGTACGATGCCCTTAAATTTGAGTTTTCGGTAAGCTTATATTTTAGCTGAACGCTTGGTAAAACATCAGTATAGGTTTTTTTGGCGTTACTGCGGATATCCAATACTACCGGATTGGTATCATACCCCTGTTTAGTGCCTTCAATACGTACACCACTTATAACTGATAAATTATTCAGTACAAGCTTAACTTCACTGTAACCAGCGGTTATATCTTCATAAGCTGTATAATTGGTTTTATCGCTTTGATCGGTACCTGTTTGATTGTAAACTACAAAATCGGCCGAATAGATATCAGTAAAACCGCTTTTACCACCGTTGGAAGTAGCCGCCGGCCTCAAAATGTATTCGTTTTGGTGGTTGTAACGGGTGCTATGCCTGTAAAGACCGCCTGCTTTCAGTTCGATAGCGCTTTTTTCGCCGAGGCCGGTTTTGTAGCCGATATTGGCCATAGCGCTAAGGTCTTTATTCCCGCTTTTTTGCCAGATCCTTGATATATTATCAAAGTAATCAGGAGTGCTTGTAAAATCGGGATTAATTAAATGGTTAATAGATATATCGGCCCTATCGGGAGCATTCTGGGTAGCGTTACTGTAAACACCGGCCCAATCAAAAAGAAAGTGTTTTTCGATGACATGCTTACCGCTTAGCTTAAGATTTTCAACATACTGGTTTTGGATATTTGAACGATTATCATTAAACACAGTACCTGTACCCGGTCCTATCCTGCCGCCGTTACCACCTAATATTGAGGTATCAACGCTTAAACGTGTTTGTGCAAAATGGGTGTAAAGGAACACATTATCAACGCTGATCTTGTTATTATCGTCAAACTTATAATCAAGATGAGCAGAAAGTCCGTTGTTTAACTGTTGGGTTGAATAGGCACGGTTAGCTACATCAGAAAGAACCGGCTGGAAATTCTTACCCGCCCTGATATCGGGCGTAGCTACGTTAAATTCCGAATTTGTACCGTAAAACTGGTTTTGGTAGCTATCGGCAATAATAAATCCCAGTTTGTTTTTCAGGAACCTGCGCCCGTAGGTGAAGCCGAGCAATGAAGTTGGCGGGGCGTTCTTTTTTGTAAAGTCGAGGTTAGCCCTTGAAAAATAACCAGGAGGGGCGTTATAACCGGCTCCAAATCTTTCGGTTGGGCTTTTGCTTTGCACTGCCCCATGATAAAAATCATCAAACCTGCGGTTAAAGAAAATAGCGCTGTAACCTATTGAACCATTTGCTTTAAAGTACTCGTATTCGGGAGCATCTTTAAAAACAAGGTTTACGGTGCCGCCTATGGCATCGCCTTCCATTTCGGGCGTAAGGCTTTTACTTACTTCTACGCTTTCTAACAGATCTGAAGGGACAATACTTAATGAGATAAACCTTGAAACAGGATCAGGGCTGGTGACCTTAACACCGTTGATTAATGTATTATTATAACGCGGCTCCAAACCCCTGATAATGGCATAAGCCTCGTCCGAGCCACTGTTTCGCTGGATAGTAATTGCCGAAACACGTTGCAGGGCGTTCGCGGCATTAATATCCGGCGATCGCTGCATAGCTTGCGCCGAAACTACATTAATAATATTATCCGCCTTATTTTCCTTACGGCGGGATGATGCTTCAGATTCCGTGTTGGTTGTGCCGTAAACTTTAACGGTTTTAAGCTCTTCAGGCTTTTCTGAAAGCCGGATGTTGATTACAGATACCTGACCTGCCGTAATGGTGATATCCTGCTTGTACTCCGTATAGCCTATGTATTTTACTTTAAGCTTATACGGCCCGGAACTAACCCCGGTAATAGCATAATTACCAAATGCATCGGTAACAGAGCCTCCATTTTTGTTATCGAAATGGACAAAGGCGCCGCTTAACGGTTCTTTTGTTTGCGCGTCAATTATTTGTCCTTTTATTCCGCCGGTTTGTGCCGAGGCAATTGATGTGAAGAAGGTTAACAGAAATAACAGGTAAATTTTATTGATCATATAGCACATGTTTTTTGACAAAACACCATGCTAAATCTGGAGTAATACTGAATAAATGAGCTCTACAAAAATCGTTAATCAATTGATAACCATACATTAACATTAGCAAGGTTAATCACCAGTTTTGTGTATATTTTTAACACATATTGAAAATATGCAGTTAACAAATTATACTACCCCGGCTGCATTTCATTAAGCTGCCGGGGTAGTAATAGCTTCAATTAACTGGTTTGCTGATCGGCGGTGATAGCCGGCGGAATCAATTCGTAAACGATTGGCGTTACGATCCTCGACAATAAAGTGGAACTGATCAACCCGCCAATGAGTACTATAGCCAATGGAGATATCAGCGGATTGGTTGAAATAGCTATGGGGATCAAACCTCCGATAGCCGTTAGCGAGGTTAGCACGATAGGTAAAAACCGCACCTCACCCGCTTCACGGATGGCATCCTGCAGACTCCTTCCCTGCTGCCTTAACTGATTGGTAAAATCAACCAGTAAAATAGTGTTCTTAACCTCAATACCGGCCAGTGCTATTAAACCTATAATCGCCACGAACGACAATGAATTACCGGTAACCCAAAGCGCCACAGCCGCCCCTACTACCCCCAGCGGAATAACCGAAAGTATAATAAGTGTGCTTTTGAAGGTTTTGAACAACAGCACCAATACCGCCACGAATACGAATACAGTTACCAGGATAATACTCATAAAACCGCCAAAGGAGTTGTTTCTTGATTCAACCTCACCTCCCATTTCATAGCTATAGCCCGGCGGCAGTTTCAGCTTATCCATTTTTTGTGTTACGTCGTCAATTACCCGGCTCACCAAAAAGCTTTTTTGCACATTGGCCTGCACCGATACTACACGCTTTTTTTCCTGGTGATTGATAACCGCCGGCGAAGCTTCCAACTGAAGGTTCGCCACCTGGTTAAGCGGTAAAGCACTACCCTGCGCATTATTCACATACAAATTGCGGAAAGCATCCATGCTTGGGCGGCCATCTTTTACCCGCGTAAGCAACACGGTGTAACCGTACTTATTATCGTTATTATAGTAAGTCCCCATATCGAGCCCGGTAACGGCCAGCCTCGCGATCTGATCAACAGCTAAGGAGTTAACACCCAATTGCTGCGCTTTTTCTTTATTCACCGCTATGCGGATATCGCTTTTCAGCAAGCTAACCGGGTTATTTACATACATGGTACCTGCCGTTTGGTGTAGTAGTTTTTCAACTTTAAGCGAATAGGCACGCAAGGTGTCCAGGTTATCACCAAACAAACGTACTTCTATCGGCGCAACCACCGGCGGGCCCTGTTCAAAGTTTTTCACCTCTACCTTAGCGCCCGGATAATGCGCCCAGCGGTTTTGCAATTTTTGAATAAGGGCAAGCTTTTCGTCGGGCCGGGTATCGTTATCAAGCTGCACAAACAGCTGCGCAAAATCGCTGCGGTTATTTTCTGAAATTACGTTATAATAGATCCGTGGATTACCATGCCCTACATTAGTTGCATAGTATTTGATCAACGGCTCTTGTTTTAACTGTTTTTCTATCTCGCGCGTAACGGTATCGGTATAAGGCAGGTTGGATTGATTAGGTGTAGTAATATTGATCAGGAACTGAGGTTTCTCTGAAGATGGGAACAAACTAAAACCGATAATCCCGAACAAATAGATAGAAGCCGTAAAAAGCACCACGGCAACACCAATAGTTAAAAACGGCTTCTTCAATGCCTTGTCCAGTAAACGGGCGTAACTGCCGTGGATCAGTTTTTTTAATCCGCGCATGATCAGGTTACCATCTGGGTGCCCTGTATGATTTTTCAACAACCTGCTTGACAGGAATGGGATGAAAGTTAATGACACCAGCATAGACGCCAGCACACAGAATATTACAGCCAGCGGCAAGCATCTGATGAAATCGCCCGAACCTTCGGGTAAAAACACCAGCGGCATAAAAGCAATGATCAGGATCACGGTACAGCCAACAACGGCCTTACCAATTTGCCCGGTAGCTTTCAACGTTGCTTCCAGCCGGGTGTGGCCTTCCAGCATCCAGCGTTCAATATTTTCAACCACAACAATGCTGTCATCAACCAAAAGCCCAAGCGCCACAACCAAACCCACAATACTCAACTGGTTAAGGTTAAAGCCGAATAGTTGCAGCAACACAATACCTATCGCCAATGAAAGCGGTATAGAGATCATCACAATAACAGCCGGACGAAAACCCAAAGGCATCAACGTAACAGCTACCAGTAAAATAGCAATGATAAAATCATGGCTTAAGCCGGTTAAACGCCTGTTTACGTTATCGGCCTGGTCAAAATTCTGTACCAGGTCGATATTGGCGGGCAGTAGTTTTTTGAAACTTGTAAGCACCTTACTGTAATCAGCCTGCGTTTTGTTGATGTTTTCGCCATCTTTTTGCGCAGCCACTACAAATACACAACGGTGTCCGTTAAGGCGGGTAATATGCTTTTCTTCGCCATAGCCGTAGTATACATGTGCCACATCTTTTAGCAGGATGTTTTTGCCATTG